>JAJZVZ010000010.1 GCA_021846945.1 Acidobacteriota bacterium
CAATATTCCGATTGGTCGCAGATTCACTTTCCGACAAACTCCGCCGAAGGAGGGTGGCAGCCCGCGATCAGTCTCGCTTATCGCGAGTTCTTTTCCGATTCGTTCCTGAATCATCTCCGCAGACAGGCAGATATCCTTCACGCGAAAACCGAAAACCAGTTTGTCTTCACCAACTGGCCTGCTCCGACGTGGTCCGTCGATGTCTTCAAGGCCGCGGAGTTTCTGGACGCCACGGCTTGGGACAATTACGTAAGCGCCCCCGGCATAAGTCGATTTCAGCGCCAGTATACTTCCGGCTTTCTGAGTGACTTTTGCCGATGCGCCGGGCCGCACCAGCGATTCCTTTGTGCGGAACAGAATGCCTACGTTCCTCCTGATGCGCTGGCTGAAGGCCTGCGCTTGCAGGCCTATATGGATCTGGCGCATGGTGGACACGGGCATCTTTATTTCGAGTGGCGCAGGCCGCTGGCGGGGAACGAGCAGCATCGGCCGTCTTTCATCAAAGGATTCGATGGCGCCCTCAATCCCGCAAAGGCTACACTGCACCGGATATGCAAGGAGCTTGCAGGCCTCGGTCCGCGCCTGGCCGCGGCAACTACGCATTCGGAGATCGCGGTCCTCTACGATTTTACGAATGAATGGGCACAGGGTCTCGGCGGAGTTGGAGATTCAAATCCGCGTTACAACGGAGAGGCGCAGTCTTACTATGCAGGCTTCAAGGCGCTTCATCGGAATATCGATATTGTCCCTTTATCAGCGGATTTTTCGCAGTACAAGCTGATTGTCGCTTCAAACCTGCGCCTCATCGACGATGCAACAGTGCAACGTCTCCATGCGTTTGCAGCAGGCGGAGGAACGCTGATCCTCAACTACCGGGCTGCAACCGAGAACATGGACAACAGCATGAGACAGACGCTCGCCCCCGGCCCATTCAGTGACATTGCAGGTGTACACTCCGAGGCGATGCTCGATTTATTTGAATACAATTCCAGCCATGGGAATCTTGATCAGGAGCTGCAAGACCAGATCGGGATCACGTTCCCTGGGAAAGATGTTACATTCAAGCCTCTTACGATCATTGAATCGCTCGTACTTCACGGTGCCGAGCCGCTTGCAACAGTTCGCGGAGGAGGGCCAATGGCTGGGCGGCCGGCAGTTACACGAAATCAATACCAAAAAGGTTGGGTCTTCTATGTCGGCTGCGATTCTGCGGATGATGACTTCTACAGATCCATTGCGCTGATAGCAGGCGCTACGAGCAAGCTTGAGCCACTGATCGCCGCGCCATATAGCGTTGAAGTTACCAGCCGGCAAGATAACGGAACGACTTACTACTTCCTTTTGAATCTTACTGAAGCCCAGCACGATAACATTCAATTGCCTCATCCGATGGAAGACCTTATGGCCGGACGAAGTGGCGTAACGTCAATCTCACTTGCTCCGCTGGGCGTATCGGTTCTCGCATCGAAGTAGTATCCGCAATGAAGTTGGAGGCGGGAAGAGAAGAAGCGAGCAGGCACGGCTCGTTCGCAGTTCGCAGAAGCAGATAGAGGAAACAATGACAAAGTATCTGAAGATGGTGCTCATCTCGGCTGCTCTTGGCGCAGCTGCTTACACGCTTTCAGCGCAGCCGCCAAAGGATCCAGTGGACTATGTTTCTCCCAATATCGGGGGCATCGGTCAATTGCTTACGGCGACCATTCCGTATGTGCAGTGCCCTTACGGCATGGCTCGTATTGCGCCGGTGACAACCCCCGGAATTACCGACCGATATCTGGCCGATAAGATTTACGGGTTCTCTGCGGGCCCGGCAATGCTCATGGCCTCAGTGGGTCCAACCAGCACGCAGCCTGCGGATTATGCCTCAGATTTCGACCACGACTTCGAAGTTACCACGCCCTACTATTACGAAGCCGACTTGCAAACCTGGGAAATTCGGGCGGAACTAACAGCCACCTGTCAGGCGGCTTACTACCGATTTACATTCCCTGCCAGCAACCGGGCGCATCTTGTTCTTACTCTGAATGACGATGCAAAGCTTGCGGTTGCGGGAAATGGGTCCATCTCCGGCAGTCAAACAATCCCGACCCCGGGTAAGACCGTCACGAATTCAGCTCAGGAGACGAGGGAATATTTCTACCTTGAATTCTCACGCCCCTTCTCCTCCTATAAGACATGGCGAAATAGCGATCTCGGCTCTGACGCTACGCGGGCCGGTGACCGCATCGGATTTGTCGCAGATTTTTCTACTCCGGCTCACGAGCAGATCGAAGCCCGGCTTGGCATGTCCTACATCAGCGTGGAGCAGGCGCGACGCAACCTGCAGCGCGAAATTCCCGGCTGGGCATTTGAGCAGGTAAAATCCGCAAATCGCACTCGCTGGAACCAGGCTCTCTCCGGTATTTCCGTCACTGGCGGTACCGATCGGCAAAAAACCATCTTCTATACGGCGCTCTACCGTTCCCTTGGCCGTATGACTGACATCACGGAGGATGGCAGGTACTATAGCGGATACGATCGCACGGTTCATAACGCCGCTGGGCACGATTTTTATGTGGATGACGGCCTTTGGGACACTTTCCGCTCGCTTCATCCTCTGCAACTTCTTCTCGATCCCGGGCAGCAGCAGGACATGATTCGCTCCTACATTCGCATGTATGAGCAGAGCGGCTGGATGCCATCTTTTCCCTCCGTCGCAGGAGAGCGGGCAGTCATGATTGGCCATCACGCAGACGAGTTGATCCTCGACACTTATGCAAAGGGCTACCGTGATTTCGATGTAGAAAAAGCATATGCCGGGATGCGCAAGAACGCCACTGAGGTGACCATGCTTCCCTGGAGCAGAGCGCCGCTGACAAGCCTGGATCATATTTACTTCGAGAAAGGCTTCTTTCCTGCGCTGGCCCTCGGCGAAAAGGAGACAGTAGAGCAGGTTACAGGTGAACGCCGTCAGGCCGTTTCGGTAACTCTCGAAAACAGCTACGACGACTGGTGTGTTTCGCAATTGGCAGCGGCATTGGGCAAACAACAGGACGCAAGCTATTTCAGGAAGCTGGCCTATAACTACAGGAATGTCTATAATCCGGCAATTGGTTTTATGGCCCCCAAAAGTGCTGATGGAAAATGGGTCGCTGATTTCAATACGAAGTTAGGCGGCGGACAGGGTGGCCGGGATTACTTTACCGAAGTCAACACATGGATTTATACATTCAGTGTCCAGCATGATATCGCTGGACTGATTCACCTGATGGGCGGCCGTGATGCGTTTAATGCAAAGCTCGACCGCCTATTCGTTGAGCAATATGGCACCCCGAAGTATCACTTCCTTGGCCAGTTTCCCGATGCGACGGGCCTGGTCGGAATGTATGCGCAGGGGAATGAGCCCAGCTTTCATATCCCATACCTCTATGACTTTTCCGGACAGCCGTGGAAGGCGCAGCGGCGCGTACGCCAACTGATGGACGTATGGTACGGAGATGGGCCGCTGGGAATTCCGGGTGACGACGACGGTGGCGAAACGTCATCGTGGTATGTCCTGAGCGCGATAGGGTTCTATCCGGTTTGTCCGGGCAGTCCGGTCTATGAAATCGGCAGCCCGATTTTCGCACAGAGCAGAATTCGTCTCGGGAACGGCAAGATATTTACCGTAATTGCACATAACGTGTCGGCACGTAATAAATATATTCAGTCAGCGCAGCTCAACGGAGAGCCGCTCGCTAAGCCATGGTTTCCGCATTCCAGTATTGCGCATGGCGGCACGCTGATCCTGCAGATGGGAGATAAGCCAAATATGAAGTGGGGCAGCGCGCCGCAGGATGCTCCCCCTTCGATGAGCGATGGAGACAACACGGCAAGGGGGATAGAATAGCGGATCTCTGAGCTTATAGTTTTGTTGCTGGCTGCTATGTGCCGTAATCGTTGTCGGCGGTCCTTCCGATGCCCCTGTTCACGAGAGGGTACAGATTCTCCGCGCTCGGCCAAAGCGGCCACTTAGGGTCACGTGAGAAACCAGCTACTCGAAACGCATAGATGGTGTGAGCAAGAGAGCGATTTGCCTGCATTAGTCATCATGGGTGAATTCGTGGGTGGAACGATTGACCTGTTCGCGCGCTGGTTTCGAATGAGGCCGACTTAAGCACACTTCCCCCATTGAGAGTTGATATGGCCTTGCCGGTTCTCATGTCTAGCGCGCATCTTCCGGTAATCGCCACGAGGAATTAAGTCGCAGGTCTGACGGCTCGGAAGCGGTCAATGCGCTTTGAGGCGGGAGCGAAGACTGAATTGGCACCATGGCGCGGCTTGATAAGCTTTCTGCAACTGGGTAATCGGCGGCGCGGTCGCGCGATCGCATGTTCTAAAATGTTCGTGCAGCCAAAGAGAATAGCGTGAAAAGCCAAGGAAACCCGGGCCGCGCCGGGATCAAGGAAATCGCAAAGTCACTGGGAATATCAATTGGCACAGTTGACCGTGCGCTGCACAACCGGCCCGGCATCAGCCCAACCACTCGCGCCCAGGTTCTGAAGATGGCGGAGAGGCTCAACTACAGGCCGAATGCCGTCGCCAGGAGCCTCAAGCTCAATCGCCATCTGCGTATCGCAGTTCGCCTTCCGCGCGAGATTGCCGCATTCTTCGATCCGTTGCGCGACGGCATCCGAACGGCTGCGGAAAGTATGGTGGGAGTCAACATCGACCTGGATTTCCGCGCCTATCCTCATATCGGCAAAGGTGACGTAAAACTGCTGGACGCCGATATGGGCCGGCACTATGACGGGTTGATCCTGACACCCGGAGATCCGGCAAAGTTCGATCCCCTCATCCGGAATTTTGTTGCGCACGGCACCCCGGTGGTGTGCGTCGCTAGCGATGCGCCGCGAAGCGGCCGGATTGCTGCGGTTACAGTCGATGCCGCCATCAGTGGAAGTATCGCGGCCGAGTTGTTCGCGCGCACCTTGCCTAAACCGGGATGTGTCGCCATCATCACGGGAGATCTGAGCACCAAGGACCACTCGGACAAACTGAAGGGATTCGCAGCGACTCTGGCGATGATTGCACCGCACCTGTCGCTCCTTCCGGCAGTTGAGACGCACGACATTCCGCAGGACGCGCGGCGTAAAACCCTGGCGCTGCTGGAGCGTAAGCCGCGCCCCGCGGCCATTTACATCAGCACCGCCAACAGTCTTCCGGTTCTTCGCGCTCTGGATGAACAAGGCGCAATCGACCATATGCTTGTGATCGCCACCGATCTTTTTCCCGCACTCGTTCCATTTCTGGAGTCGGGCAAAGTTCTTGCGGCCCTCTATCAGCGGCCTTCAGCGCAGGGCAGGGCCGCGGTCGAGGCTTTGGTCCGATATGCGCTGGAGGGAGTGACGCCGAAGCCAGTCACGCGCTTTGCGCCCCATATCGTTTTGCGCAGCAACCTGCCGCTGTTTCTCGACCGTGTTCCCGGCGCTGAAGTACTCGGCTGAGCTTGAGACCGGCGAGAACAGCTTGCTCCCACGCCTGCGGTGCAGCCGTTCCCTTGAAGTGAATTTAGGAGGTTTATCATCTTCGCGCTCCATGGCGAAGGCATTCACCGATTTCATGCAATACTTATGTTGACACAGTTTCATCGTGCGTGTACGTTAACGTTGGACAGTTTCCGTGTCGTTTGCGGCGTTCCCAACAGGCCGAATGTAGCGCCATCACGGATGCTGGCCGACTTCTCTATTGGGTGAGCCTCTCGTGAGTAATCCTGCTACGCACCAGGCGGTAAGCTGCTTCGAACAGCAGATCGTAGTTCCTACCTATCCGGTTCAGGATGCCGACCCGAACCCCATGTTCTTCGAGAATCGTGTCTATCAGGGCAGCAGTGGAAAGGTCTATCCGAATCCCTTCACGGATCGCGTGGCTCTTGAGAAAGTTGAAAAGACTTATCGCGCCATTGTGCTGGAGAACGAATATGTCCAGTTGATGATTCTGCCCGAAATCGGCGGACGAATCCATTGCGGCCTCGACAAAACCAACGGCTACGACTTCTTCTACCGCCAGCATGTCATCAAGCCGGCGCTGGTCGGACTGCTCGGTCCGTGGATCTCCGGGGGCGTTGAATTCAACTGGCCGCAGCATCACCGCCCCTCAACGTATATGCCGGTTCACGCACAGACGGAAAAGAGCGCCGACGGCAGCTGCACGGTGTGGCTCAGCGAACACGATCCCATGCTGCGCATGAAGGGAATGGCAGGTATTCGCCTGATGCCCGGGAAAGCCCTTATCGAACTGCGGGTTCGCCTGTTTAACCGCACGCCCCTGCCGCAGACGTTCCACTGGTGGAGCAATGTTGCCGTGCGTGTGCACGAACAGTACCAGGCCTTCTTCCCGCCCGACGTTACTTTCGTCGCCGACCACGCCAAGCGGGCGATCACTTCTTATCCCATCGCACGCGGCACTTATTACGGAGTGGATTACGCTCCGGGTACAGATATTTCCTGGTACAAGAACATTCCGGTTCCCACTTCGTACATGGTTACCGAGTCAAAATATGACTATTTTGGTGGGTATGATCACGCGCGCGAGGCGGGGCTGGTTCACACTTCAAACCACCATGTGGCTCCCGGCAAAAAGCTCTGGACGTGGGGCAACGCGGAGTTCGGCTATGCGTGGGACCGAAATCTGACGGACGAAGATGGCCCTTACGTCGAGCTGATGGCCGGCGCCTACACGGACAATCAGCCGGACTTCTCATGGCTGCAACCGCACGAAACCAAGATATTCAGCCAATACTGGTACCCGATTCAGAAGATCGGGCCGGCGAAGAACGCCAACACCGAAGCCGCGGTGAATCTCAAATGCGAGGCAGAGAAGGTGCGCGTTGGTGTCTGTGTTACTTCGCCGCGTAGCGTGCGCGTGCTGCTGACACGCAATCGCGAACCGCTGCTCGACCGCAGATGCGAGCTGGCGCCGGGTGAACCATTCACTGAGCAGCTCGATGTATCCGGCGCGACACCGGAAGAGCTTTGCCTGACCGTCCTCGACGATGCGGGTGAGGAAATGATCGCGTACCAGCCGGAAAAGGCCGTGGAGCGGCCGTTGCCGTATCCAGCTACGGAGCCTTTGCCGCCGGCGCAGCTCGCCAGTACCGACGAACTTTATCTGACTGGGCTGCATCTGGAGCAATATCGCCACGCCACGCGATCCCCTGAGAACTACTGGCTTGAGGGCCTCAGGCGCGACCCCGGCGACGCACGGCTCAATAACTCCATGGGATTGCTCTATCTTCGTCGAGGGCAATTTGAGGAAGCGGAAAAGCACTTTGCAACCGCCATTCAGCGACTCACCCTCAGAAATCCCAACCCCCATGACGGCGAGCCTTTTTACAACCTGGGATTGGCACGCTTCTACCAGGGAAAGATCGCCGCAGCGTATGAAGCCTTTCACAAGTGCGTATGGAATTATGCCTGGCAAAGCTGCGGATATTATGCGCTGGCTTCGATAAGCGCAGCACGCGGCGATTTCGCAGGCGCGTTGGAGCAGGTTGAGCGGAGCCTGAGCACGAATGTCGAGAATCTCAAGGCGCGTGCGCTGAAAGCTTCGCTGCTGCGCAGGCTGGGCCGGAACGACGAGGCGCAGGATGCGATCTCAGTCACCTTGTCGCTCGACCGGCTCGATTTCCGCACCATGGCGGAACAGTTTCTCCTGATGCGCAACGCTGAGGACCTGCGCCACTTCGTCTCGGCGCTCGAAGGCGACGTCCAATCGCTGCTCGATGTCGTCTACGACCTTGCGTGGAGCGGTCTTGGCGACGAGGCGGCCGATCTGCTGCAGGCCTGCATCCGCGAGGCGCGCTGGGACCAGCCGATGCTCTGGTACACGCTCTCCTGGCTCTGCTCCATGATCGAGCACCAGCAGGAATCAAACGAGTATGCGGCGCGTGCCGAGGCCGCTTCGCCGCGTTATTGCTTTCCGGCGCGGCTTGAAGAGATGATCGTGCTGGAGGCGGCGATCGCGCGAAATCCCGCGGCCGCCAAAGCGCACTACTATCTCGGAAATCTCTACTACGACAAGCGCCGGTATGAAGATGCCATTCGCTGCTGGCGCAAGTCGATCGAGTTAGACGCGGGGTTCTCCATACCCTGGCGCAACCTCGGCATCGCAGAGTTCAACTTTTTCCACGATGCGAAAGCCGCCGATCGCATGTACGAGCGCGCGTTTGCAGCCAATCCGGCCGATGCGCGTCTGCTGTACGAATGGGACCAGTTGAAGAAGAGAGCCGGCCTGGCGACTCCAGAAGAGCGCCTGCGTTTCCTCGAAGAGCACGGCGCGCTTGTTGCACAACGCGACGATCTTACAGTGGAGCATACAACTCTCCTGAACCAAACCCGGCAATGGCAAATAGCGCTGGAGAGCCTGGACCGGCGCCGCTTCAGCCCCTGGGAAGGCGGGGAGGGCATGGTGTCAGCGCAATATGTGAATGCGCATCGCGCGCTGGGCAAAGCGGCGCTGGAGGCCGGCGAAGGCGCCGAAGCATTGCGCCACTTTGAGGCGGCGCGGCATTATCCGGAAAATCTGGGCGAGGGCAAACACCTGCTGACGCTGGAGCGCGATCTGGATTATTTATCCGGCATGGCCGCGCGGCAACTCGGAGATTCGAGTTCAGCCCACGGCTTTTGGACTGCTGCCGCAGCTCCGCTGCCTGAGGTGGGGATGCACTCTTACTATCAGGCGCTCGCCTTGCGCGCGTTGGGCGATGAGCAGCGCGCCGTTGCGGTCCTGGCACAGATGGCGGAAGTTTCTGCCGAAAGAATGATGCGTGAACCCAAGGTGGATTACTTCGCCACATCGCTGCCGGCCATGCTTCTCTTTCACGAGGACCTGAGCAAGCGCAACCGCGTCGAGGCATTGCTGCTGAATGCTCTGGCCAGCGAAGGCCTCGGTGATCGCGCGAAGGCCGTAACACTTCTGCGCGACGCGCTCACTGAAGATCCGAACCACCTGTTCGCAGCGGAGATGCTACGACAGCTTGAAGAGCCAAGATCCACCGTCTGAGAGTGAGACGGGAGGGGATGATGCGCCCAGGTGAGCAGTTGTTCCCTGCATCGGGGCAAGCCGTTGCAGCTACGGCATCATCTCGCAGCGCTTCTTCAGGATTCCGCTCTTTCGCATTTGCGCTATGGCTGAGGGATTCGCCGTGTTCTCTCAGCAGCAATTTCCAGCCACCGGAAGAATCCACGGGATACACGGTTCGAGCTTGCCCTCGTCTGGCCGCCCTAAGCCTTTTGCGAAAGTCCTGCCTGCTCCGCTCCCGGCGTTCCCGCCTTGCGCCGTAGAATCCGTTTGCCACAAACGGCGATGCCGCGCAGCAAGGCCAGAAGCACGAAAAGTGCGGCCGCGACAGCGAGCGTGATGTGAAAGGTAGTGAACAGCTCCGTCCAATGTGTTTTGAAGTGGACGATGGAGTAGACGTTGACGGCAAGAGCCACAAGGATGCAGACGAAAAAGATCTGCAATTCGCGGCGGATGTGTTGCTGCGAGATGACAATATCTCTCATATCCTGAATCCTTCCGGCCAGGCGATCTCCTTCTGCTGTTCCATGGCCGTTTCTCCCATAAGGACGCACACGCCGGCTCTGCAGGCCTGCTCCATCATTCCGGGAATGGGCTTGCCCTGACGAATCGAGTTTGCATAGGCGGCCAACTCGAGGGCGGTTCCGTCGTCGGTAATCTTCTCATCCACGAGCGGGTCTCCGCTGACGTCTTTCTTCAGGTCGGGCACCCAACTGGGCCCGCCGATAGGCACCGTGTCGAAGAACCCATGCTCGATTCCATTGATGAGCTGCACGATACCGGCCGGGGGCGGAGGATTCTCGGAATAAATCCTTCCTCGTTCCGCCTCGATGGTTCCGCGCGGGCCCATGACCTGAATTTCCATGCCATAGAATTTATTGCTGATCATCGAGTCGTAGACGACGCTGGTACCGTTGGCGTAGCGGTAGACCAGATTAACGTTGTCATAGACTTCGCGTCCGTCCTTCCAGTAATTGATGCTTCCGAATCCCGCACAGGAGATGGGATAGGCGCCGAGGTACCAGTTGGCCACCTGCATGTGATGGGAGGCAAGCTCAGTCATGAGCCCGCAGGAGTAAGCCCGGTAAAGCCGCCAATTGATCCGGCGTTCGAGGTCGGGACTGGGCACGGGCCGGCGCCAGTTGTTGTTGCGGTGCCAGTAGGCGCGGATCTGCGTGACCGGTCCGATCGTCCCGTTGCGCACAAGTTCATACGCGCGCAGGAAGACGGGACTGAACATCCGCTGATGGCCGATCTGAAAGACCTTGTTGCTGCCGCGGTGGGCGTCGGCAATCGCCTGGCACTCTTCGATCGTGTAGGCGAGGCTCTTCTCGCAAAAGACATTCTTGCCGGCGGAAAACGCGTCGAGGCACATGCGCGCGTGGAGATAGAGCGGCGTGGCGATAAGAACGCCGTCGAGGCCGGGCATGTCGAGCATCTGGCGGTAATCGGAAAAACCCTTTGCGCCTTTCACTTTCGCCAGGCCGGCCTGCAGGTGCGGTTCGTAGTCGTCGCATAGAGCGGCGATTTCAACGCCGGGTGTGCGCAGCAAATGGGCGAGATGAACGTTACCGCGGGAGCCGACACCGATGAGGCCAATGCGAACGCGGTCAGCCGGCGAATCGCTCACCGGCGCTGCCCGCAAGGGCGACCACCAGGGCATTTCGGCCAGCAGTGACGAGGAGCCCACGACAAGCGCAAGACGCTTGAGAAAATCGCGCCGATGCTCGCGGCCAATGAGAACAGATGAAGAAGACAAATCAGGATCCATATTGCCACTCAATTTCGGGAGCAAATTCTCCCGAGGTGGAATGATAAACAATTTCAACGGCCGAGGTAATGGAAAATCCAGAGAGAAGCTCGACGCGCTCGTGCCTGGGAGTCACGAGCAAGGCGGTAGAAAGCACTTCCGCTTCGACTCCGCTGGGAGACGCAACCGACATGGTGCGGTAGCCTTCAATGGGACGGCCGGTGCGGGGGTTGATGATTTGCCCTACTGCGCGTGGACCTGCCATGCGATTGAAGGGCGCGGTGCCGGAGGAGGAAAGCGACGCATCGTGGAGATAAAACGTATGAACCGTCTGGCCGGGATTGAACATGCTGGTGATTCCTACCGGCCACGCCGGGCCGTGAGGATGAGAACCGAGAACGGTGATGGAACTCTCGCCGAAACTCAGAAACGCCTGCTCCACACCTTGCGCGCGCAGGATGCCGGCCAGCGATTCGAGGGCGAAGCCCTTGCCGAATCCGCCCAGGTCGATGCTCATTCCTTCGCTCTGGAAGCGGATGGATTGCGCAGTCTCATCGAAGTGGACGCGCTCGAATCCCGCAAGGCGGCGGGCCTGCGCGATGGCTTCTTCCGGAGGCTCCTCACCCCGCTCAAGATGCTCACGCCAGAGATGATTCAGGGGCCACAAAGTGATGTCGAATGCTCCACGGGTGCGGTTCCAGTAATCGCGGCACATGGAAAGAATCTGCCAGAGTTCCTGTGCCGGCTGGACCGCGCTATTTACGGCGCGGCGATTCAAGTCTGAAACCGGGCCCTCCACATCGAAGCGGCTCATCATGCGCTCCTGGGCGCGTAGCTCATACTCCGCCTCGATGGCCAGCGCTTCAGCTCTCTCGGGATCGATCCCCACCAGGACCATTGAAAACCGCGTGTGCATGGCAAAGCAGGAGCGATGGAAGACGCTTGTCCGGGAAGACGAGCGGGATGAAAGAACTTCCTCCACTTACACCACTCCTTTGATGCCCATTTACGAGGCACCGGAAGGGTACCACTTCACCGCGCAAGGGGACAACACTGACGCCGCAGTTCTACCGCAAGACCGGACATACTGGATCGCCAAGGTGCCACCTGCAATCTGGACACGCGAACCCAGGTTTTGCCGTAAGGGAGCTACCGGCAGCTACTTGTCTGCAGGCGCAGGAATCCGACCGGCCCGCGCGTTGATGAAGCAGCCTGCACTGAATTTGAAAAGGGCGTCAAGCAGCGCACAAACAATCAGATCCTATTTCACGTCGACCGTACGTTGCCCCTCGTAATGCTGGATGTGGTAGTAAGCCTCCCAGTTACCCAACTCCACGGGCGGCGGAACCGGTGCATCAGGATTCTTCAGGAAATTGGCAAATGTCATGAGGAGTTGGCGGGTACGATCCACACCGGTCAGCCAGTCGCCCCGGTACCAGTTCTTCCATCTGCCGTATTCGGCTTTCGACTCGGACTCCTTGATGGCGTCAACGGCCGCGAGTGCGGCATTCACCTGGGAGATGGCGGTGGCATGGTCGCCCTTGTGCAGTGCAGCGATCGCCCGCGAAAGCGACAGGAGCATTTGGTTGCTGTCCCGGTTGATGGCAATCATAGTGAGTACGCTGGCCTGGTAAAAGAGCCTTCGGTCCACGGACACATTCGGTTCCGCAGCCTCGGCCTCCTTCCAGACCGCGTCCCAGCGCGGCACAGCACTGCCGCAGGCCGCGATTTCGCGTTCGGCTTGTGTTTCCGCCCAATTTGGATCATAGGGTACCCTCCAGGGTCTGGCCTGCGTCCATTGAGGCGCCTGGCCCGGAAGAAAGTAAGTAGGCCACTGCACCATGACGTTGCGCATAAGTTCACGAGCTATCGTGTGGTAGTAATTGTCGCCATAAGGACGGGAAACAGGACCTGTGCGTTGGGCCGGCGCATTGAAATACGCCTTATATACATCCGCGATCTGCGTGGCAGCCTTGGGCCCATACTCCTCGGTGGCCCAGTGCCGATAGAACTCATCACTCGATCCAATGGCTGATCCCTTCCAGCCAAAATCAAGAACAGCGCTGGCGCCCATGGTCACCGGACGAATATCGCTTGTATTGACGAGCAGAAACGAGGTAGCCTCCGCCTTTTGAAACCGGCCGAGAGAAGAGAAGATGCGGTCGACCGGTGTGAGCTCGGAAAGCTGATTGGCCACTCCGTTATACATGGCCACGTGAATGTATGCGCCTTGGCCCGCGTGCACATCCCCACCGTCCTGCATATCGCCATAGCCGGTGTCGGCCCACACGGTGATGACATCATGAGGAATCACCAGATCACCCTGCTGCATCAGCCTGGCGCCTTCCATCCAAAGGTCTGTGATGAACACTGCATTTGGGTATTTGGCGCGTACGATTCGAATCTGGTCTGCGATGGCTTTGCTGATGAGTTTTCCCTGGGCCTTTTCGTTACCGCGAACCGCAGGATCAAGAGCCGAGTACGGCTGGTCTGACAGCCCGCGCAGACCGATCTCCCATAAAATCTGCTGGCTCTGCGGATATGCGGCAACGGCATTCTTCCACGCGTTCTCAATGTATTGCGGATTGGTGGTGAAGTTGTAGGGAACGCCTTGCGGCCAGCGCGAGAAGTTGACGCCCAATGGCTCAGCGTGATGCTGATTCAGGAGCAGGCCGCGCTCGGCAACGACGTGGTCCTGCGGTTCACTCGGAAATGGCCAGGTTCCCGCGACGATCATGTTGCCTTTTAGCCGCAGAATTGTCTCGCAGATTTTATTCCAAACCGCCAGGGAGATCCCGGTATGATCCTTGGCTTCACCCGGGGCCCAGCCGGTCAGCAGGTCTTCGTCGTTAATGAAGAATCCGCGGTACCGGAAGACCGGAGGTCCGTATACCTCATGCAGCGAAGCAGGCAGGTGAATCACCGTACGGTGAACCGGCTGGTGGTCCGTCCAGTAATACATTGGGTCGATGCCCAGATACTGCTGAGAAAACTGATAGATGGCATAGATGGTGCCGCGCATGTCGGAACCGTCCAATCGAATTACCTTGACGGAACGGCCGCTGGGCAACGTAGCAACGCCTGTGGTAATCGAAAACGCCTCAGGCGCGGAAGCGTGATCGGGTGCGGCCCCGGATAACGCATCGCCGACGGCAATGGTAACTGGTGCGGCCTCCGTCGCGGTGCGGACGATCTTCGGCTCGACGCCGAATACGCTGTGCATGTCCCGCGCCAGATCCGATGCTGCGAGCTGGACTGGCCCCGGCTGATCCGTGCCGACGAGGATGGTTGTATTGCCGTTCACAGTGATGCCCACGCTGGAGTTCATCGTTCGTGCCTGCCCGCGTGCCACCGCGCAACTGAAAATGAGAACAATCAGCGTGCCAACCCGGGAGATTTCTCTGCACGCGAACTTTTCTGAAAGTTCCGTGATACGCCGCATCATGATTTCCTCCGAAAGCAGGTTGAACGCATAGGCCGGTCCCCGCAACATTGGTTGAAGCGGTTTGCACAACGATGCAAGCGTCGTGCAAGCGCAGTAATCGATCGTTGCGTCAGGGAATGTTCTGCCGAACTCATCGCATCAGGGAGAAGCGCAGGTGTCTCCCCCGCCGGTCCCAGGCGCAACAATACCCGACCGCGAATCAGTTGGTTCGCGGGGACTTCTTGCACACGAGCATATACGGATCAGCAGGATTCTGTCGCTCGTGATGCCTGGACCTGCACCGGAGTCCATCTGCCTTGGCCGGCGCGATCCCGCTTAGGTGCTGCTGGAGCGGCGCTGCCTGAAATATTTCCGCTGGCTGTCCGGCAAAGCAAAGGGATGAATTGCGCTCCTGTCAGAAGCGATACTCGCCCGCACTACCAGACCGCGCTTGCGAGCAGAACCGGCGGGCCATCCTTATTGTCGATGACATTGGATTTGATGACGAGTTCAATGTTCCTGCCTTCCCAGCCGGCTGGCAAGGTCTTCAGTACCCTGTCCAGGTATTGCGGCGATTCAACAAGCTCGCTGGCGGCCTCGGTCCCGTAGAATCCGAGACCGGCGACCACCATGACAGGCCCCTCGGTGGTGGAATCGTAGAACCGCGCCACAATCGCATAATCGGTTGCGATGGAAGCAAACGGTACCGAGTAATCGATCCTCCATCGGGTATCGGCCGGGTTTTGCCTGTCTTCAATACGCGCGACTTCGTCATTAAAGACAAAGCGGTACCGCAGGGAACTCACCAGATGCATCGTCCAGGCATTATTGGTGGCTCCAATCAGGATCAAAGGCCGCCCACGAATATCGATCAAACTGCTCTCGCGGGCCTCTTTCACCTCATAGGTCTTATTTCTCTTCGTCAAAACCCCCGCCACATGAGCAAGGGCAACAGCGCTTAAGAGCGAAACATGATGATACGGCTCCTCTCCGTAGTCCAGGAAGCTCAAGTTCGGCGACTCCGGCGCCAGGTGCCGAGGATGGCTCGTTCCAATGGCGATGAGTACCGGCCGGGAATCTCGATAGAAGGGTTCCCAGAACTTCTGGGACATCGAGACGGTTGGAGTGGAGATGCGATGTGCCTGAACATGCGCAAAGATTCGCCACCCAATGATCCCCAGGGCCAGAGCAAGAAGAGGCACCCAGAAGAGCCGCAATCCTTTCTCGGCCTTGAGATCCCGCTCCGGCTGCTGTTCGGTGGCTCGCGGCCGAGCACCCGCTTCATGGGGAACCAGAATAAACTCCGGCACATAGGAGCCGAGCGGTAGTTCTATACGAATCCTGGAGCTATTGCCGTTCTCGTGATAATACTGCGCGATGCGCTTGCGCACTTCTCCGGCGGTGAAGCGTACTACCGGATCCGCATTCGTGTCGTAGTTGGGGTCCCTTCCGAAGACCTCAACCCCCAGCGTACGCTCCTTGAGGTGACTGGCGCGGCCATCCAACGCCGCATTCACAACAAACTTGAGGAAGGCCGGGTAACGCTTGCTGCCCTTGAAGTGGTAGCTGGCGAGAATTCCCTCCAGCTCCTTCAGAACCAGATCGCGCTCCTCGGGAGTTGTCGGGATCCAATGCACCGTAGAGTTCAAGGTCTCCGGCATTGCTTTCGCCTTCGCGATTCAACTGACCGTAGCATACGCTACCGCTCAAAAATTGTCATCCAGTGATTGGCAACAAATTGCCGATGGGAGGGTGGGATTTACCATCCCATTACCTAAGTCATAAAGTCTTTATTTTAAATAATATACAGAAAGTATAACAGCCTTAACCGTTTGTAACATACCGTATCACTCTTGCAATTGCTGTGTGAGCGGAAGAGCATCCAACGACAGTCTCGCCACGTGTATTCCGACGGCATAGAAATGGAAATGAATTGGAGGAGTGAATCCCCTTGTGAAATCTATCTGAAAGCTGGAGTGAATTGGCTTTTATATCCCTGTCAAGGCAGACCGGTGTCCACTATTCTCATCGAAATGACGAGCTCCGTGGGAATACTTTCTTGTCACGAAAAGCAGCGCAACCCCAGTGGGAACATTCCCCCATCGGCCTGATTCATCGACATGATGACGGAGCCGGGGCAGAGGAATTGCCGGGCTTGCAAAGTACATAACAATGGGAACCACCCATCTTCACGAAATGACAGCTCGCTTTGCTGTTTGATTTTGCCTTCAAGGAAGCATTGCCGGGCGGCTCCCCAACAACTTAAGGCCGAAAGGCCCATGAAAGACATTTAGCAGGAGGAAACGATGTGTGATCGCAAATATTGGGGGTACATTTTAGGGCTCTTCACCGTCCTATGTGTGCTTGGGCTTTCACAGGCATTGTTCGGGCAGGCAGTCAACGGAACCCTGCTGGGAACCGTCACCGACACCACCGGTGCTGTCGTTCCCAACGCCAAAGTTACGGCAACGCTGACATCGACAGGCACGGCCCACATCACAACTACAAACGAAAGCGGCAACTACACATTTCCGGACATGCAGCCGGGCATGTATTCAGTGACCGTATCGGCCACTGGATTCAAGGTCACTGAGCAGAGCAATATCAACGTGCTGACGAACACCTCTCCGCGCGTCGACATCACGCTACAGCCAGGCGAAGTGACCCAGACGGTGACCGTCACCGAGGCGCCTCCGCTGCTCCAGACTGACCGCGCCGACATCAGCACCAAGATCCAGTCCGCGCAGCTGGCAGAGTTGCCGATGACAACCAACAACAACTTCCAGTCGCTCCTCAACCTGGTTCCCGGCACCGCACCGGCGGTCTTCCAACACTCGCAGTTCTTCAACCCCCAGGACTCGCTGCAAACTGAAGCCAATGGTATGCCGCGCGAAGGCAACCTCTATCAGATTGAAGGTATTGACGACGACGAGCGCACCGGCCTTCTGCAGATCCTGATTCCGCCGGCGGCGGCCATTCAGTCGGTGGACATCTCGACGAACAACTTTGAAGCCGAGCTGGGCCGCGCCATCGGAGCCGTTACCAACGTGACCCTAAAGTCCGGCTCCAATAACCTTCATGGTTCGGTCTATGAGTACATCCAGAACAACGCGGTAGACGCACACTCGTACTTCCAGCGGGGTCCTCTGGGGCATCTGGCGTACAACTATTTTGGCGGCAGCGTCGGCGGCCCCATCATCAAGGACAAGCTGTTTTTCTTCGGCGATTATCTGCGCACCACCGACGGCGAGACGGTTTCGGGCACATTCACGGCGCCCGATGCTCGCTGGTACACGGCGAACAGCAGCGGCAATATTGATCTGAGCGGAGCCCTGGTGAACGGCGCCGGGCAGATCTACGATCCGGCCACCGGCGATGGCACCGCGGCCCATCCGCGCACGCCGTTCCCCAACAATCAAATCCCCATCAACAGGGTGAATCCGGTCTCGCTCACGATCTTGAAGGATCTGGTCGCCGCGGAGAACCAATACGGGACATTGAACTCAAGCAAGCCTCTGTCGAACCCCGCGAATAACTACTTCACGAATCTTCCTTTCAGCAAGACCGGGAACAGTGTCGACCTTAAGTTTGACTACGCTCCCAGTGAAAGCAACCACCTGAGCTATCGCTGGAGCTACCAGCGGACCGGCATCTTCCAGGCGCCTGCATTCGGCCCCTTCCTGGGTGGTCCGGCGGCGGGTGGCTTTGAAGCCAATGGCACCCAAAGCACATACAGCACGGCCGGGAACTACGATCACGTCTTTTCGCCAAGATTCTTTACGGAAGTGCGCATCGGTGTCGCCCACCTGCGCAACCAGGCGAATCCGAACGACTACGGAAGCAATGATGCAACCACCATTGGCATTCCGGGCGTAAACCTCTCCGGCAACAAGTTCACCTCGGGGCAGGCGTCCATCAACATCAACGACGGTTTCTCCAATCCGCTCATGGGTTACTCGGCCTCGCTGCCCTGGATCCGGGCAGAGTCCAACATTGACATGGTGAATAACTGGACGAGGATCATCGGCAACCACACCATCAAATGGGGCGTGGACCTTCGCAGGGTGCGCGACGATCTGCTGCAGGACCAGACCTTCGGCCCGCGCGGTGCGTTCACCTTCAGCGCTAATCAAACCTCCCAGGCCGGCGCCAAGACGAACATCGCCAATGACATGGCCAGCTTCCTGCTTGATCAGCCGAGCCAGACCGGCCGCGACGTGAACTCCATCTTCCCGGCCTACCGGCAATGGTGGTTCTTCGTCTATGGCGGTGACAAATGGCAGGCTACGCCGAAGACGACCATTGACTATGGGTTGCGCTGGGAGTTTTATCCGCCGGCAACGCCCAAGAACTCCGGCGGCTTCTCCAACTACATCCCAAGTAACAACACCCTGGTCATTGCCGGCATCGGCGGCAACCCGGCGAACCTCGGCATGCAGACCCGCTATCGCTACTTTGCGCCGCGCACCGGCATCTCCTACCGCGTAACCGACGCTACCGTTCTTCGCATGGGCTTCGGCATCAGCTATACGCCGTTCCCTGACAACACCTATGCGTATAACTATCCGGTTCGCTCGAACAACAGCTATCAGCCTGCGGGCGCCTCGGCCTTTACGCCTGCCGTGCTTTCTGACGGCGTAACGGTCGCAACCTTCCAGGCCGGCTTCCCGGCTCCGGTTCCGGTTCCGATTCCTTCCAATGGAATCATCCAGGCAACCACGGCGCAGTTGAAAAACCAGGTCTATTTCTACATTCCGCTCAACTACAAGAACCCCTACGCCATGTCCTGGAACGCGGTGTTGCAGCAGGCATTAGGCAACGACTACTCACTGCAGGTAGCCTATGTGGCCAATCATGGCGTGGACATTTCGGGATCGCAGAACATCAACCTTCCCGGCACGTATGGCGGTGGAAATGCCTCCATGCCTGAGAACCTTCTCTTTGGACGCACGGCGGCAACCAACCAGTACTTCCTTGCCTTTTCGTCCAATTACGAGTCGCTGCAAACGCAACTGACCAAGCGCTTCTCGCACGGCTTCTCCTTCACCACCGCGTTCACGTGGGGTAAAGAGCTGGGCTACATCAACGACGATGACGGCGGCCTGCAGTTCTTCATCGACCAGCGCCGCAATTATGGTCCTGCCGACTATGACCGGGCCAAGAACTTCGAGCAGAGCTTTACCTGGCAGCTCCCGTTCGGAAAAGGGCACGCCTTGCTCAACTCGCGCGCGGCAGACCTGATCGCTGGGGGTTGGAGGCTTACCGGGATCATTTCGGCTGTCTCCGGCCTGCCGTTTACCGTGTTTGCCAACGGAGGCACGCTGAACACGCCCGGAACCGCGCAGACTGCGAACATTACCGGCAGCATGCATGTGCTGCATCACATCGGATCAGGCCAACAGTGGTTTGATCCCTCCGTCTTCTCACAGCCCTCAGGCTGCCCCGGATCCACGACACCTTGTCCGAATCCAGGGTTGGGCAATACAGGCAGGAACCAGTTCCGCGGCCCCGCCTATATGCAGAACAACTTGTCTATAGCAAAGAACTTCGCGATATGGCGCGAGTCGACGCTGGCGATGCGCCTCGATGCCTTCCAGCTCACCAACACGCCGCAGTTCAACAACCCAAACACCGGCCTTATCACAAACTCCAACTTCGGTCAGGTCACCAGCACCCTGGGCAGCGGCCAGGGCGCAGTGAACGGCATCGGTGGCGGCCGCACTTTGCAGGCGTCAGCTACGATCAACTTCTAGCGTAGGCTGTCGTTAACCGCATCCCATAAGCCGGCCATCGCTCCCCGCGGTGGCCGGCTTCTCCTTGGGGTTTTACAATTGCACTGCTCGACGAACCCCGGCGCAATCGCCAACCGAAAGGAACTACAAACGATGAGTATTTCAAGACGAAGCTTTCTCGCAGGCGCGGGAGCCCTGGGCGCCACACTTGCGGCGCGGCCGCGCTTTGCCTTCGCGGAGTTGAATTCGCCCTTCAGGGTTGCCGTCATCAACGACGAAATTACCTCGGACTTTGATCATGCCTGTTATGTTGCGGCACATGATTTCGGCATGGGCTGGATCGAGCTGCGCTCCATGTGGCGCACAAATATTGATAGCCTGAGCCCGGCGCAGGTTGCCGAGTCGAAGAAGATCCTCGCCAAGTACAAGCTTAAAGTTACCGACATTGGAAGCCCGCTCTTCAAGACCGACTGGCCGGGAGCTCCAAAATCAAGATACGGCTCCAAGGCTGATCTGCACCTGGCCCCGGAGACAACGTTCAAGCAGCAGAACGCCATTCTTGAGCGCTGCATTGAAATGGCCAAGGAATTCAACACCAACAAGATCCGCTGCTTTGACTTCTGGCGTCTTGACGACGTAAAGCCCTATCGGGCCGCCATCAATGACAAGCTGCTCGAGGCCGCGGAAACCTGCGGCAAGCATGGCATCAAGCTGGTGCTGGAGAATGAACCCTCCTGCAACACCGCGACCGGCCGCGAAGCTGCCGCGACTCTGAACGCCATCCAGACACCGCACCTGGGCCTGAATTGGGATCCGGGCAATGCCGTCATGCGCGGCGAACTTGATGCTTTTCCCACTGCGTGGGAGATGCTGCCCAAGCACCGCATCTACCACTGCCACGTGAAAAACACCATTAAGAATGCCCAGGGGAAACTCGTCTGGTCACCTGTCGACAAGGGCTACGTCAACTGGACAGCACAGTTCCGCGCTCTCAAGCAGGCCGGCTACCACGACGCCGTAAGCCTGGAGACGCACTGGCATGGCGGCGGCACGCCGGAGCAGTCCACGCGCATCAGCTGGGCGGGGATGAAGAAGGACCTGGAGGCTGCAGGCTGCCTCTCGGCATAGCTCGTAAGGCAAGTATCCAGCTCTTGTTGGTCGGCGTGCATCCATGAGCGCCGGCCAACTCTAATGCTACGAAGTAAGATCGAGATTCGATCCGCGGGGAGCTTGCGCCTTGTACCGCAAATTCCCGCTGCGGACCCTACACCGTCGAATACTTCGTGCAAAGTTCGCGAATCTTGGCAATCTGGCCGGGCACGGCCGCGGCAGCGGTCTGTCCACCGCGCGAGTCGCCTTCATACTCCAGCGACATATAACCCTTGTGCCCCGCATCCGCAAACATCTTCCACACGCGATCCATATCAATCGGCGTGCCATCGTCGAAATGGTCGCGGATGTGCGAAACCGTTGCGTAGGGAATGCAGGCCGCGATTTGCGCATACTGGTCTTGTGTGGACGTGGGAATGAAGTGCGTAATGTCGAGGTTGATGCCCGCATAGGGCGAATTCACCCGATGCATAATCTCCAGGCAAACGTCCGCGCTCTGCGATACGCCGGAGTGATCCTCCAGGCCAAGCCGGATGCCTTTGGGCGCCGCGTAGTCGCAAGCCTCTTTCAGTCCCTCCACAACCCATCCGGTGGCTTCCTGAATGGTTGTACCAGCGGGAAGCTTACCTGCGAACACCCGCAGATGCGAGGCGCCCAGCCGGTCTGTCACGTCGATCCATTTCTTGATGTCGCTGACCACCTGCGCCCGCTTGGCCGCATCCGCCTGCACCAGGCTCGATCCGCAGGCCGCCCCGGAAAACGGCACTGCATTCTGATAAGCCAGATAACGAAGGTTTTCGAGATACCCGGGGTCGGTGGACTTCAGGTAGTACACCGTCATATCCACACCATCCACCCGCAGTTCCACACCCTTCCTGATGAAGTCCTCCATCGTCATCTGCCCGTGCGTGAGCATCTCGCGATACGAATACGCACAGCAGCCAACCAGCAGCCTTGCCATCTTTGCCGGATCACCGGACTCCGCGGGAGCAGCTGCGCTTGCGTGCGGTGCTCCCATGCTCAATCCAGCGCCAGCCAGCGCGCCGGCCCCAGCCGTCTTTAGAAACTCTCTACGCCCCATCGTGTTCTTCATCTCGTTTCTCACTCTCCTCCTGAATGCCTGTTTGCCCGCGCGCGAACAGGGGGCAAAAATCGCGCAACCAGTCTACTCCAACTTCACGGTCTGCGTCCGGGTTCTCGTGCCATGGCGTACCAAAATGTATCCATTCACATCATTGGGGACAAGGTATATGATGTCGCGTGACTTGAAGGCGCCTGATTTTTCCGCTTTGTTTTTTTACCAGTATTCGCAATGAGGAGAAGGCATGGCCATGAACCGAAGAGAATTTGTCGCTAAATCCACCTGTGCGGTTTCCACTTTGGCCGCACCCGCGATCGTCCGCGCCAGTGTCCTCGGCGCCAATGCGCCCAGCAATCGTATTAACGTCGGCTTCATCGGCACCGGCCGTCAGGCCTTTGGCGCCAATATGCCGCAGATGATGGCCGTCCCAGGCGTGCAGGTGGTCTGCGTGTGCGATGCCGATAGTTGGCGCATGGCGCAGGCCCAGGCCTTTGTCAATGCCTTCTACGCCAAGCGCGACGGTCTTGCTTCCTATAATGGATGCGCGACCAAGGCGGACTTCCGGGAGGTCATCAACGATCCCAACATCGACGCCCTGATGGTCTCCACGCCCGACCACTGGCACGTCCAGATTGGCATCGCGGCAGCCAAGGCCGGAAAGCACTTTGCCATGGAGAAACCCATCAGCCTGAGCGTATGGCAGGGCCGCATGCTAGCCGACGCGGTCAAACGCTACGGTGTCACCGCACGCAACGACAGCGAATTCCGCTCCCTTCGCTCGCAAAACCACGCCGTCGAATTAGTTCGCAATGGCCACATCGGCAAGATCGAGCGCATCGAGATCGTCTTTCCCTCTGACCCCACGCCAGTCGGCGTCCAGCCCGACATGCCGGTTCCGCCGGAGCTGAACTACGATATGTGGCTCGGTCCCACCGCGGACGTCCCTTACACGCAGATGCGCGTTCACGACCCACATCAGCATCACCTCCGTCCCAACTGGATGCGTGTCTCCACCTACGCGCAGGGCATGATTGCCAACTGGGGGCCGCATTACTTCGACATGGCGCAGTGGGCGAATAACAGCGAGCACACCGGCCCTATTGAAGTTGAAGGCCACGGCGAGTTTCCCGTCAGCCTTTGGAACACGATGATCAACTTCAAGGTGCAGTACCGCTATGCCAATGGCGTCATCCTCACCTGCGAGCAGACCCCGACCAGCACACCCAGCATTTCGTACTTTGGCAGCGAAGCCTGGCTCAAGGTTGATGGCTATCCCGGCAAGATGACCAGCAACAAGCCTGAGCTGCTCACCCGCGAGCCCGCGCCCGGCGAGTTGAACTTTTCCAAAACACTTTGGGACAAGAACGACTTCATCGCCGCTATCCGCGAGCATCGCCAGCCGCTCGAGCCCATCGAGGTCGGCCACCGCGCCATTACAATTGGCCAGATCGGGCTGATCGCATGCCAGGTGCAGGACAAGCTGCGCTGGAATCCCGAGAAGGAGATCTTCGAAGGAAATAACTGGGCGAACTCGATGCTCGCCGCGCCGTTAGCAAGGCCGCAGTGGACGTTTTCCTGATCGCGCCAAGTCAACCAGCCTGGGATGTTATTGCGGGAAATTCGTCATTGGTCTGTCCTGATCTTCCCTTGAAGGCGCTCTGCCGGCACGCGTTCCCTGGGGGGCGCGCCAGCTTGTAGGTCGCGCCTTCGGGATACAGCATCCCGGTATTGCTACAAGTTGCTGGTTACTGCAATCGCGCATCGCGTACTTTTTCCAGCGCCTTCTTCGATCGGGCCGCCGATACAACCAACACATCCTACTGGGAGAACGGCACGCCATCGATCTCGATTTACCAACTCACTTTACTTTAATCACGACAACCTGCTCAGGGGTTCCATTATGGCGCATGCTGCGCTGAGCGGCTTCCATGAAAGCGAAGATTTCCAGAGTCTCTTGCGATGTAACCGGCACTGCACCGCCGCGCATGAAAGCCACAACGGCATTGAGCAAGGGCGCATAGCGGATGGGGATGTTTTGCTGCACCTGGCTGTGTCCGTCGCTCTGAAAGATGGCCGAGCCAAATTCAAAGTCAGGGCGCAGCAAATTCACAACGCCTACGCGGCCATCGCGCCACACAGCGGTAATGACGTCCGCGCTCCCGCTGTGGATGCGCGCCACGCTCCGCACGCCCGGGCCCATGATGGCATAGAGCGCCTCGATGCTGTGAATGCCATACCAGGAGAGATCAAGTGGATAAGTCGAGCCCAGCGCTCCCGGTCCCCAGACTTCCGCGCCCACCACTTCCTTTCCGCTCGTCTGCGGAATTACGAACCGCATTGCCGATGAGCTGAACCACTCCACATGGTGAATCCCGGCGAATTGCACCAGGCGCTGCGCCTCTTGCAGCGTGGGCGCAAGTGGCTTGTCGACAAAGATCGGCTTATGGCAGGCCGCCGCCGACTCAAACTCTGTCTCTCGGTCCTCGGGATCAACGCTAAGAAGAAGAATTCCATCCACTCTGGAGCAGAGATCATGAATCCGCGCAACAAAAGGAATATGCCAGCGCTGGATCAGCTTCGCCGTAATTGCGCCAATGCGATCGCGGCTGAGCGGAAATGCGGGATTTCCCCCACGATAGGCGGCCACAATCCGCGCGCCCATCACATGGTCAGGCGCGCTTTCGTCATTGAGGATACGCGTAAACTCCACCGCATGTGTTGAGTCCGTTCCGATAATGCCAAGACGCAGATTGGCCGGACTCGCAGGCCAGAGGCAATCTGCGAACGCGAAAATAAGTACGACGAGCCAGTAATGCAATGATTTGCGGCGGGCCATCCGGCCTCCCTCACAGGATCGGAATCGCTGCTGAGCAATCTCTGCTCCGATACCTGGCGGCGCGCAGCCCGGCGATTCGGCTTTGCCAATGGAGTTCTCTCTTGACAACGAAATCCTCTGGTTCTATTGTCTAATATCACGTAAAAAACAGAATTCATTCTACTGGAAAGAACGGAAGGGATGGATGCAGACTTTCCCGAAGTCAGAGCCGGAACTGGAAGATGCCCTGACGCGGCCAAACGAGAAGGATATTTCTGCTGCGTCCCAGCTCAGCGGGGACGTGGTAGTACTCGGCGCGGGAGGCAAGATCGGACCCAGCCTCGTAGTGCGCATCAAGCGGGCAATTGAAGCGGCCGCCGTGCCGTACCGCGTGAAAGCTGTTGTCAGAAGAGATCGCAACGGCGATTTTGCCGCTTACGCAGACCGGGTGGATGTGATCGAAGCGGATTTGCTCGATGGCGCCAGCTATGATCTGCTGCCGGATGCGCCGAACGTGGTCTTCATGGCGGGCAGGAAGTTTGGCTCCGTGGGCGACTTGCCGTTAACCTGGGCAACGAATGTTTGGATTGCCGGGCTTGCGGCCAGCCGTTATCGTGGCTCTCGGATGGTGGCGTTTTCCACCGGCAACGTGTATCCATTTGTTCCGGCAGAGGCCGCCGCGCCTACAGAAGCAACGCCGCCAGCTCCCGTCGGCGAGTATGCGCAATCGGCGCTGGGGCGTGAACGGATTTTCGAACATTTCGCAAAGACGACGGCAACGCCTGTACTGATCTTCCGCCTGAACTATGCAGTCGATCTGCGTTATGGTGTGCTCGTGGACATCGGGCAGAAAGTACTGCATGGTCAGCCCATCGATCTGACCATGGGCTACTTCAATGCCATCTGGCAGGGTGATGCAAATTCCTATGTCTTGCGCTCGTTCGCGCTATGCGATGTGCCGGCGAGGCATCTGAATGTCACAGGACCGCAAACGCTCTCTGTGCGCACGGTTGCGCGCCGCTTTGGCGAGCTCTTTGGCATTGCGCCCATTCTGACCGGCCAAGAAGCAGCGACGGCTCTGCTAAGCGATGCGTCGCACTGCATGCGGGAACTGGGACCGGTGGAAGTAACAGAGGATGAGTTGATCGAGATGACTGCCCACTGGCTAAGTGCCGGGATGCCCACGCTCGGCAAGCCGACTGGATTCGAGAGACGCGATGGAAAGTTCTAAGGCATGGTATCGGAAGTTTCGCGATGGGACCGTGATCCCCGCGCATCCGCTTGCGCTTACGGCAGAGCGAAAGCTGGACGAGCGGGGCCAGCGCGGCCTCTCGCGCTACTATGCCGCGGTTGGAGCCGGTGGCATCGCCGTTGGGGTTCACACAACGCAATTTGCGATTCGCGAGCCGTCAATCGGACTCTATGAGCCTGTGCTCGCGCTCGCGGCAGACACACTGGCCGGGCGTGACATGATCCTGATTGCCGGCGTTTGCGGGCGTACCCAACAGGCCGTCCGCGAAGCAGAGACGGCGCGGAAGCACGGCTATCAAATAGCGTTGCTGAGTCTGGCAGCTTATCGTGATGCATCGGACGAAGAGGTTCTTGCGCATGTGCACACGGTCGGCGACGTGATGCCGCTTATGGGTTTTTACCTCCAGCCGGCTGTGGGCGGACGCATGTTTTCGTATTCCTTCTGGCGCAGGTTTGCCGAGATTGAGAGCGTGATCGGGATCAAGGTGGCCCCGTTCAACCGCTACGCCACACTGGATCTTCTGCGCGGAGTGATTGATTCCGGGCGCGCCGACGCCATTGCGCTGTATACCGGTAATGATGACCATATCGTGCTGGATTTGCTCTCGCCCTTTCACCATGCCGGGAAGACGGTTCACTTTCGCGGAGGACTCCTGGGCCATTGGGCGGTGTGGACTTTGGGTGCTGTACGGCTGCATCGCGAACTGCGCAGCCAGCCGGACTCCGCGACTTTAGTTGACAGCAGCTGGCTGGTGCGGAGTGCAGAGGTGACCGACATGAACGCTGCCGTCTTTGATGTGGTGAATGGATTTCACGGGTGTATCGCCGGCATTCACGAGGTTCTGCGCCGCCAGGGACTGATGCAGGGCCGCTGGTGCCTGAATCCGAACGAGGATCTGTCGCAGGGCCAGAGCGAGGAAATCGATCGCGTGATCGCAGCCTATCCGCACCTGATCGACGATGATTTCATCGATCAGCACCGCGATGAGTGGCTCTCATAAACATCAGTCAATCCGATGGGGGTGGAGGTCCCCCGTAGCGTCCCATGAAGATAGTGCTTGGCCGGAGCGGCTTCGCGCTCGACATTCTCGCCAATCTGGTGATTGGCTTGCTTGCGTCGCGGCGTAAAGGTTCGGGCACACGGAGGTACTTTCTGACGGGTAAACATGTTGCGTGGCATGCTATTCATGGAAGCTACGCTGTTCAGTGACCAGGCTGCCGAGGTCGACGTGGAGCAGCTGGTCAACACCATCAAGGAACTCTTTCAGGAGAAGATGCAACCGTGAAAATCACGCGCATATCAACCCTGGTTGTCAACGCGCGCATGCGCAATTGGATTTTTGTGAAGGTAGAAACCGATCAGCCCGGTCTCTATGGATGGGGCGAGGCGACGCTGGAGTGGAAAACGCACAGCGTCGTCGGCGCCGTGCAGGATCTTTCCGTGCTGCTGATCGGTCAGGATCCGCGGCGCATTGAGCACATCTGGCAGATCATGCACCGCCAATACTTCTGGCGCGGCGGCATAACCAATCTTTCCGCCTTGAGCGGCATCGACCAGGCCCTCTGGGATATCAAGGGAAAGATACTCGGAGAGCCGGTATGCAATCTGCTGGGCGGGCCGGTGCGTGATACCCTGCGCTTCTACGATCATCTCGGCGGAGGACTGCTGGAGAACATGTACAAGACGATCGAGCCCGCGGAGTTCGCCGAGCGCATTCTTATGAGCGCGGAAAAGGGTTTTACCGCGGTCAAGGCGATGCCCATCCCGGTCTCAGAGCTGGTTGAGAGCGCATCGACTCTGAAGCGGGCCGCGCGCTGCGTGGAAGCAATGCGCAATGCGGTGGGCGATGAGTTTGACATCATGCTTGATCTGCATGCGCGCTGCACTCCGGCGGCGGCCATTCAATTCGGACGGATGCTCGTCGACTACAACCTCTACTGGTACGAAGAGCCATGCTGGCCAGAACACATGGATGCTCTGGTAGAAGTTGCGCGCGCACTCCCCATGCCGATCGCTACCGGGGAACGGCTGGTGGGACGCTGGGAGTTTTGCGAACTGCTTGAAAAGCGCGCCTGCGCAATTATTCAGCCGGATGTCTCCCATTGCGGCGGCATCAGCGAGGCCCGTCGAATCGCGGCGATGGCCGAGACGTATTCGATCTCGGTGGCCTGTCATAATCCGCAGGGACCGGTCTCGACCGCGGCGTCAACTCATGTTGGATTTGCGACTCCCAACTATCTGATTCAGGAGATGGTGCGCGCCGACGTTCCGTGGCGCAACGATATCGTGAGCGAGTTTATTCCCCTTGAAGCGGGTATATGCACCGCGCCTACGCGCCCTGGACTGGGAATTGAAATCAATGAACAGGAGGCCCTGAAGCATCCCTTCCAGCCGGAGATCATCATGGCCTACAACCACCGTGATGGTTCGGTTGCGGACTGGTAGGCAGGAGGTAAAGGAATCTTCAGCGTACAGGGGATCAATGGTTACGGCGGCCGCGCGGCAGGAGGCAGGAGTGGGTTGTCAATAGTAGCTTTTTCCCGCAAGAAGATGTCGTACTTGAACCGGAATGGCGCATAACCTCAATTTTTGGCGGGCCGTTCTTCAAGCCTTACTGCGGATGTAGGGGGTGATATAGTTGGCGTCTCCCAGATCGTTGGAGATGCTTTTCGCAACTTTGATGACGGCGCTGAGCAGGAGGCGCTTACGCTTCTCCGGGCAGCGCGCTGTCGGAGTATTGACGCTGATTGCGCCGCAGACCGTCTGTGCCGCGTCAAAGAGGGGCGCGCCAATAATGAGCGCTCCTGAGACCGTCTCTTCGTTGTTGACGGTGTATCCTGTCCGGCGCGCCTGCGCCAATTCCGTCTTCAACTGCAGCATTCGCGTCTTCGTGCGCGGAGTAAATGGAGTGAGGGTGTTGCTTGCAAGAAGAGCGGACAGTTCTTCTGCCGAGATATAAGCGGCCACGGCCTTTCCGAGCGCGGTTGCGTGGATGGGGCAGATATCGCCGATGTGGAACGTGAGACGCAGAGGATGGGAGGTCTCCAGAACATCGACCAGCACGACCGACTGTGGTCGCCTTTCTGCCAGCGCAACAGACTCATCGAGAGCGTCGCGCAGTCGGGTAAGATGGGGCCGCGCCAGCTCGGTCAGGCCCAGCCGCACCGCGTTGCGCCGCGCCAGACCGGCGGTCCGCAGGGTCAGGCGATAAAGGCCGTTTGTCTCCGGCTGCTCGACATAACCGGCTTCCTTGAGCGTGTACAGAATGCGGAAGACTGAACTCTTCACCAGTCCGACCTCCGCAGCGACTTCACGCAGCGCCTTGCCATGCTCGCTTGCCGACAGGGCTTCCAAGACCGCCATTGTTTTAACCACGAGTTCAATGTGGTTTTTTGCCGCCATTGACGATCCTTTCCCGTTGCCGAAAGCCGGCCGGAGATGACTCTCGACGTCAGCGTACGATAGATTATCTAGTGAATCATAATTGATTCTACCTGATAGAACGGCGCAAAACAAACGCAGAATGTTGCCGAGGATTCTGGACAATCATCTTGCTCTTATTGCCTGGCAGTGCTGAACGGGCGATCGTGAATCCTCCGCCGAGCTTTTACCAGAGGGCGTAAAAGCGAAAAAGCTATGCGTGCTCCTCCATGTGAAAGAGCAGGAATTTGAGATGGATAGATGTAGAGGCTTGGAGCGCAATCCGCAGCTGGTAATGGCTGGAGATGAATGATGAAGCATGGAGGGCTCTTCCTTAGCCTGCCGGTAGCCGCATTGAGTGGATTTTTGGCGGTCGCTCTGCAGGCATTGGCGCCGGCAAACTCCGTGGCTGCGCATCCCGTGATGTCGGCGGAAGCGCAGCGCGGCGCGAATGTGTTCGCGTCGAATTGTGCGTTTTGTCACGGCCCAACCGCCAAGGGCACTGCCTCCGGGGTCAGCCTGATCGATTCATCACTGGTGCGTCATGACAAGGGCGGCGACCTGATCGGGGAGGTGCTTCGCGACGGCCGGTCAGATAAAGGCATGCCCCCGTTTCCCAGCCTGAACACGACGCAAGTTACCGAGCTCGCCGCCTTTCTGCACGCCCGCATTGCGATTACAGACAGCGTGGAAACAGGAGGGCCGCGCGGCGGTTACCAGTTGCAGAAATTGCTGACCGGCTCTGTCCAGGCCGGTAAGCAGTTCTTTGACGGGCAGGGAGGCTGTACAAAGTGCCATTCGGTGACCGGAGATCTGGCGGGGATTGCAAAGAAATTCCGGCCGGTAGAGCTGGAAGCCCGCTTCCTGTATCCCAGTGCGAAGGTTGCCGTCGCTACGGTTACCTTGCCCTCCGGAAAGGTGTTCAAGGGAATCCTGCAGCACCGCGATCCGTTTTATATATCGCTGATCGATGCAAATGGACATTATCACTCGTGGCTACAGCCCGGCCCGAAAGTCTCCGTGACCGACCCTCTTGAGGCGCATGTGAAATTGCTTAGCCGCTATACAGACAAGGAAGTCCATGATGTCTTCGCATATCTTGAAACACTGCAGTAAGCTCGCGTTGGCCGCGACAATGGTGGCTAGCATATCCGGCTTGCTCTCAGCGCAGCAGTCATATAACACTGGCAGCGTGCCGCCCGTCGGCAAGCAGTGGCTCACCTATCTTGGCGATTCCTCTGGTAAGCGCTTTAGCGCTCTTACGCAGATCAACCGCACTAATGTAGGCTCGCTCACGCTCAGCTGGGCCTTTCAAGCCCACAGCGTGACGATTAAGTCGACACCGCTGATGGTCAACGGAGTACTCTACTTTTCCGTCCCCGACTATGTGTGGGCAATCGATGCGTTGACCGGAACGAAGATATGGGAGTTCTCGCGCCCCGCAAACGGCGACCATGTGGGTAATCGCGGAGTGGCGTATTACAAGGATCGTATCTACTTCGGAACCACGGATGCGCATGTCATCTGCCTCGATGCCCGTACCGGCAAGGAGATCTGGGACGTCACGATGGCCGATGTAGCGTTTGGTTATTACATTAGTCTGGCGCCGCAAATCGTCAGGAACATGGTCATTGTGGGCACTTCGGGTGACTCGGCCGATGTAGCTCATGATATCTCCGCTCTCGACTGGAAAATCGGAAAGGTGATGTGGAAGACCAGAACGACGCCTGCGGCTCCGGGCGCGCCGGGTTCAGATACATGGTCGGATCCGAAGGTGATGCTGCGGGGAGGCGGCTCCGCCTGGATGAGCGGAACGTACGATCCGGACCTCAACACGATTTACTGGGGAACCGCGAATCCTTCCCCGGTAATTGCCGGTGTTACCCGCAAAGGCGCGAACCTCTTTACAGATACCATCCTGGCCATGAATGCCGATACCGGCAAGGTGATCTGGTATTACCAGACTAATCCCCACGATACCCGCGACTGGGATTCCGTTCAGACGCCGATTCTCTTCGATGCGCCCTTCCACGGCAGGATGCGCAAGCTGCTGGCGCAGGCGGCCGGCAATGGCTATTACTTCCTGCTGGATCGTGTAACCGGCGAGCATCTGGTTACCACGGAGTTTGTCAAAGGAAGCTGGGCCAAGGGACTTGATGCCGATGGAAGGCCGGCTCCCGATCCAAACGAGGAACCGAAGGAGGATGGCACACTGATTGACAGTGCATCCTTCGGTGGAACAGATTGGATGCCGCCCAGCTATGATCCGCAGACCAGGGAGATTTACGTCACTGCGCGCGAGGGCTATAGCCTATGGTACCTCGCGCTCGACAAGTATGGCCTGCCGGTGGATCACCAGGGCGGCGGATCGGAGTCGCTGATCTCCAATTACTTCACGCTGGCAATTAACTATGAAACCGGCAAGGTGGTCTGGCGCCGCCCTTCGGGCGAAGGGTTTGGCTTCCCAGGTATTCTTACCACTGCGGGCCACCTGCTGGTGACCGGCGATCTGGATGGGAACCTCCTGATTCTCGATCCTGAAAATGGGCATGTGCTATGGCACGTCAGACCCGGCGCCATCATGAACAGCGCGCCGATGACCTACGAACTTGAAGGCAGGCAGTTCATTGTCGCCACAGTGGGCAGCGTTGTATATGCATGGACTCTGCCACAGGATCAGAAGCTATCCGTGAACTAATCCAGAGCGAAGCAGGTTTGACGCGAAGCCGCAGGATCTTTCGCGGCTGGTGGGTTGCAGCCGCGGCCTCGGTTACCTACGGCATCGCCCAGGGAATTCCCTATTACAACGTCAGCTTTTTCTATGACTATTTTGAGCGCTCGTTCGGTTGGAGCAAGGCGGAGATCACGCTGGGCTTTCCCCTGGCCGCTTTGTTCATGGTCTGGGTTGGGCCGGTTTTGATTCCGCGCTTCTCGCAGCGCAAACTGATTCTGTTCGGCACCTTTTGCACGGCGCTTTCCCTTGCTGGATTTGCATGGATGGGCGGTTCGCTGGGCGTATATCTTGCGCTGTGGGCGCTTTATACCGTCGGCTATCTTACCTCCGGACCCATTCCACATCAGATCATCATCACGCACTGGTTTGAGCGCAGACGCGGCACCGCGATGGGTATTGCCTATCTCGGCGTAGGCATCATTGGCGCGCTCGGTTCTGTCCTGGTGAACCGGGTAACCGCGGGACACGGATTTCGGACTGCGCTGTGTGCGCTGGCAGTCTGCATGTTTGCCGGATGGCCGCTGGTCTGGTTTGTTTTGCGCGACACGCCGGCGGATTGCGGCGAATATATCGACGGCCTGGAAGCCGCCGCTGCGCCCCTGCCGGGATCCGCGCTCTCTATCCGGTCTCTGTTGCGGCTTCGCGCCTTCTGGATTCTGCTCTTCGCGAGTGTTTGCTCGCTCGCATCCATCGGCGCCATTTCGCAGCACATGAAGTTCATCTTCCTCGACGCTGGCTTCAAGCCAGGGCAGCAGCTTGACTCTACCTGGCGCACCGCTTCGGTGATTGTGCTCTGTTCCAGCACCGCCGGCCGGCTCCTGATCGGAGTGCTCGCAGACTGCATCTCCACGCGCATCGTGATGATCGGCAGTTATCTGCTGACTGCGCTGACAGTGGCGCCCTTACTCACGCTGCATCCTTCTCACACGCCCTATGGCTTCTCGATTCTCTTTGGCATTGCGATGGGTGCAGACTATATGCTCATCCCGCTGATGTTGGCTGAGGAGTTCGGCCTGGCGACGGTAGCGCGCGCCATGGCCATCATCCTTCCCGTGAACACGATTGCGCAGGCATGGTTTCCCTATTTCATTGCGGTGCTGCGTGACCACTCCGCCAGCTATCGCTCTCCACTCTTCACGGTGCTGGCTGTGGCTTTACTGGGCGCGCTCTCCATGCTGGCCCTGCCAGCGGGTGACCGGTCGGCTGCGTAATGAGCAGCGACCGCGGAATTCAGAATCTTATCATCCAGTTGCGCCGCCTACGTGATCTCGCTCATACCACTGAACTGCGGCCAGTATCGAGAGGGTCGCGAGCGCGTTATCCGTCATCATAGCGGGCCTGTTTCCGGTGGCTGGACGACCAATAAGCCCGACTCCTTAACTACACGGGCTTATCAGAAGTTGGCGATGAAGCTCCGAAGAAGACCGAGTGCAGTATGCATTCGGTAGCGCCGCAATTACTGTGAGCCTTCAGAAACGGTGACGAGTACGGGTGAGCGGAGTTACGAATCCCACGCTTGTAGAGCCTGGACGACTAATCCAGAATTCGACTCGCGGTGTGCTCTGCAAAATCCGGCATGGGGACAATCTCCGCTAGACCGCGCGGATCGCGATTCATGGGCGCGATGCCGGTGGTGTTCACATACCAATGCATGAGCCGCTGTTCAGCGTTGTGCTGTACCGCGGCATACGCTGCTTCCCCGAAGCGGTTGTTGCGTTCTTGCGGATCATCCTTACGCAGGTAGAGCTCCGAGATTCCCTGCGGACGTGAGACAAAGGTGTAATCGGCGGTGCGAACCGCAGCCACTCGCGAGACGGTTTCAGGTTCAGCGATCTGTAAATGAAGGCGGTCGTAGTACCAGGTGTTCTTGGCCGGAACCGGCTCGAAGCACTGCGCCTCATACGTGTTGAAACCACCTTCCGTAAAGGCCCCGCGCTCGTGATCCCCCGGCCCGCCGAGGATCTGCGGCATTAAAGATCGCGCAAAGTGCGTATGGCTGGCCTGTGTGCCTGCAAGCTCTAGTGTTGTCGCCATGAAGTCAAAGAGTTCAACCGGTTCTGCAACGCGATGACCAGCCTTGCCGCCCGGCACGCGCGCGATCAATGGCACATGCGTCAGACAGCGTTCCATACCGGAAGGCCACTTTTCCACCAGGCCAAAATCGCCCGCGTAATCGCCGTGGTCCGATACGACAAACAGTGAGGTGTCAGCCGCATGGTTTGTACGCTCCATCGCGTCCAATAGCTCGCCAAGCAGCCAGTCTACATAGGCGGTTTTGTCGAGATAGGTTGCTCGAATTCTGCGGTAGACATCGGGCGAAACCGTGTCAAGGCCGTAGGCCTGCAGCATGCGCTCGATATGCTTTGGTCGGTTGGGCAAATTCGTCGGCAGCAGATTTTTCACATCCGCCGGGTCATGTAACCCAGCGAAGCCTTCAGGGGCGTTATAGGGCGGATGAGGCGAACCAAGCGCAAGAAAGAGAAAAAACGGCCTATCGGCTTCGCGCCGACTGAGAACGCGCTTTGCCGCTTCAATAATGTGATAATCTCCGCTTTCGCGGCGATCACCTGGAGGAATGTCGCTGATGAAGGTGAGCGGACCGGGAGGTTTGATCGCCTGGCGGCTGGCGGCCGATCTGGCATGCGGCATACTGTCAACTTGAAACTCCTTATCCAGGCCCCACGCTGTCACCGAGTCGTCAAACGTGCGTGCAGCCAGCGCGTCGTTCTTCCCGGCCCAAAAGACGTCGTAGTCCGCTTTACGGAGATCGCGAAAGAGATTCGGTTCATCTGGGCGCAAGAAATACATCTGCGATCGATGCCCTCGCACTGACGTTGGCCAGCCGGTCAGCATCGAGCAGCGCGACGCTCCGCAGATCGGATAAGCAACGTGGCAATCTTCAAAGAGAACGCCCTCACGTGCAAGCCGGTCGAAATTGGGCATCTTCCCAATCTTGTTGCCATAGCATGACAGAACATCTGCCCGCAATTCGTCGGGCATGAAACACACGATATTCTGCCGCGAGCGAATTGCGGAGTCTATCTGGGCCGCTTTGCCTGCAGTCGAACTTGCCGCCGTCTGGGCGCCCGTTAACGGAGCTGTCGCGCCGGTCAGCAAAGTTGCGCTCGACCAACCGAGAAAGCGCCTTCGTGAAAGATCGCTCATTATCATCCCCCTGTACGTCCTCTACAGCCACGGTTATAGGTACCGGATATCAGACTTACGAGACAATTCGATCCGTACTAAATTGCACACCCTGTTCAATCGACTCCGAAGTCAGGACTGAACACCTACCCGCCGAATGCTCGCGACTTGCGTTGTGACTGAAAAATCATCATGTTGTCAAGGCCGAGCGAATTTCTTCGTGCGTGGCATCGCCCCCTGTTCAGGTTCCCTGAGCCACGCACATGATCCGCCAAACACAACCCAATCACGAGATGCGCGGTCCGATGGAATAAGAAAGTAATCTGCATGTGCAAGTCGGATCAGAAGATATATTTCGCGGACAACTGGAAGAAGCGAGCATCGGGCATAAATGTCTGAAAGCTCCTGGAGGTAGTAATCTGACCGCCATTTGTATTGTCATTCTTCACACTGGGATTGCCGTAGGCGGGCGTATTAAGAAGATTGAATGCGTCAGCGCGAAACTCAAAATGCTGCTCATGATAAGTCGCAAAGTCTTTAAACAATGACATGTCGATACGTTCATAGCCTGGGCCGTAAATCTGATTTCGCTTTCCGCCCAGATATGTAACCACCTGAGAATAGTCTGACACTAAGGATCCCGCTCCCGACTTGGGGATTGACGATCCGGGCAAGGGGTTTGCAAAGGCGCAGGGGTTATACCAGTTCCTCGTGTTTTTGGTGCGAGTTGGACAGGTGACACCAGGGTTTGTAGGATCAGGAGTTCCACCCGGTGCAAAGTAGTCTGTGCCTTTTACAATTGCAAACGCACTGCCTCCGGATGCTGTGGCGATATCCGGAGTAACATTGAATGGCTGACCAGTCTCTGCGGAGAAAGTAAGGTTCGCCGCCCAATCTCCCGCTATGACATTGAGTACATTTTTGTGGTTCATATAGACGCGCCCTACTCCGAACGGTAGCTCATAAAATCCGTTAAAAGTAAATCGCTGGCGAACATCGAATTCAGAATTGCTATAGTCCTCAGAGATCGGAATTAAATTCGTGTTGCGGTAGGGACCGCCATAGCCGCCAAGGGGCTGAATCGCATCGTCCAGAGAGTGGGACCACGTGTACGTCGCAAGAAAATTCAGCCCATTCGCGTAGCGCTTCTTCAGACTCGTCTGGAAGGAGTTATAGTCAGACATACCAGCATAATGCATAAATTGCGTTGCTCCAAAATCCGGGAACGGGCGAACAAACTGCTCGTTGTTGGCTGGATTTTGCAATGCTTCAGGGTTGTTGAAATCTACCTTTGTCTCCAAGTGGCGCGCCCCGCTCCCGACATACCCTAAGGACGCGACCATGTTACTTGATAAGCTGCGCTCTACCGTTACGTTGTAGTCCATTGCATAGGGAGTCGTTGCCAAGGCATCAGAGCCTTGCATGGTTGGAAAGCGGACGAAATTCTGCAGGCCTGCTGCTAATGCTGAAGAGAAGCCGTTTTCCAGGGTTATTCCAGTGGATGGGCAGTTATTTGCGCTACAATTTGGAGCACTGAAGTTGTCTGTAAAACTAAAGGGATAGTTATTTCCCAAATTGTCAGCGCCTCCTATGTCCACTAAGCCACCGTAAAAGACGCCGAAGCCGCCGTGTATCACGGTCTTAGGATCTACCGAATAGGCAAAGCCAATTCGGGGGGCGAAATTCGCCTTTTGGGCGTCAATCAAATATGGGTTGCCAGAATACTGCAGAGTGATGTTATCTTTCGCCAAGAGTGCGATAAAGTTCGGAGACAGGGCTACGTTCTTACTTTCTGCCGGTATCTGGTATACCGCAGATCCGGTGGCAACGCCCAAGGGTCCAGTAACATGGTACGTGGCTTGCCGGCCAGCATTCTCTTTGTATGTCTGAGTAAAGTCATAACGGAGGCCGAGGTTCAAGGTCAACGTCCTGCTCACCCTCCAATCGTCCTGGAAATATCCAGCGTCATACCAGCGGGCATCGTTGACCTCTGATTCGTTTGACACTGATGCGGCGTGGACTTGATCTGCCAGGAAATCTGCCGCTCCAAATCCTGTAAAGCTCTTTCCTAGATTACTCGTGTACAGACCGCTAAATTGGTATTGACCTCGCGAGAAGGCTGGCTGCAAGATGGCAAAGCGAATACTTTGGAAGTTGAGTCCAAACTTTAGCGAGTGATTCCCGACAATCTTTGTGATGTTATCCAGAATCTGGTAGATGTTCTGGTGTTCAATTGACGGATCATAGGAATCTGAGCCAAGCTGATTAATTCCGCTGATCTGGGCCTGTGGCAAACCGCCATTAAAGGGGAACCCATTCCCGAAAGGAATACCGCCGAGACCAAGTGTTCCGGCGAGATTAGTGGCGTAATTTACTTGAAGGAATGAGTAAGCGCCCCAGTCGTATCCGATTCGAAATTCATTGGTAAGCGTAGGTGTGAAAATATGAGATTCGCTGAACATGAAGCTTTCACTTAGGCTGTCATCATAACCGGTCGCATAATTATTTGCTCCGTCAAGAACAGGTCCGAGCGGCGGCGTTATATAAGCGGGGATGTGTAAGTAGCTGAAGCGCGCGTAGGACTCATCTTTCGAGCTGAGATTCCAGTCCATACGGCTATCCCATTGCCAAGTATCGCTGAGCTGTTTCAGGTTCGTAGTATAGTTATTGTAAGTTTTTCCTCCGTTGGCGTTAGGCAAAGGGTATAAATTCAGAAGAGATTGCGCTACCTTATTGATCTGCTGCGGGCAGAAGGTATTGTTTTGTCCACTGCATGAGAGCAGGGCGGTACCGCCGGAGTTCGGCTGGTAGAGTTGAATTGGCTTGCTGGATCCGGTCAAAGAAGTGTTCAACAATTCAGAGAAATTCCCCTGGCGCATGAGAGGTGTTGGGACCGTAATGGTGGTGGGCTGACCTATGACTATGCGATTAGCCTCAGCATCCCCGAAATAGAAGAGCTTGTTCTTGACGATGGGAAGTCCCAATGTCGCGCCAAACTGGTTCTCCCGATATTCTGGAATAGTCAGAGCATTAAAGTCACGCGCATCTAAAACATCGTTTCTGAAATACTCCCACAGATCGCCGTGGACCTGATTTGTACCAGATTTGATGCTGGCATTAATGACAGCGCCGGCAGAATGACCGAACTCGGCGCTATAGTCGGATGTGTCGACTTTGAACTCAGCCAGCGCATCCGGTGGTGGGCGGACAACGAAACTCGCGGCGCTCTGCAGATCGGGCAGAGCAGTGTTGTCGTCCACGCCATCCAGAATAAAGTTGTTTTGCGTGGCAATTTGGCCGTTGGCGAAGAAGTCGCCTGTACCGCTGCCGCGCGAATTCCCTGAAGACGGAGCAACGCCGTTGGCGAGTTGCGCGACGAAGACCCAGTTTCTTCCGTTTAGCGGTATATTGTTAATGGTTTCGGTGCTCATTACCTGGCCGACGGAGCCCTGCTGGGTCTGTAAGAGTGGGGGCGCTGTCGTTACCGTGACGGTCTGAGTTACTTCGCCGGGTGTTAAGGTGAGATCGACATTCAAGCGCTGCTGCAGGTTCAATTGTATGTGTTCTTGTGTCGTCGCTTTAAATCCGGCAGCGGTTGCGTTTACCCTATAGTTACCAATTTTAATAGGTGAAAATACGTAGATTCCGCTGCCATTCGATGTGGTATGAAGCACGACGCCTGTGTTGATTTCGGTGAGTGTGACTTGAGCACCGGGAATCACTGCTCCGGAACTGTCCTGGACGACGCCTGTGATTGTGCCTTGGTCAACTTGGGCAGTTGTCTGCCGAGCGGTGAAGAAAAGTAGAAACAATCCAAAACACATCCACGGAATTACTGATGCAAAGCCTCCCAAATGTTTTCTCATCATCTATCCTCCTGTCAGATTGAGTGCGAAGCCTCGATTGGGGAATGCTCCTCGGAGTTCGTGATTACAACGGATGCCTTCGACTTCTACGCGGGCCGCATGGACGAGTTCGTAAACGTCTCCATGATGGCCAAATCTATGATTGCCACGCACACTAAGCATGCATCAGGCGCATCGCAAGTATGAAACGGTAAGGAGCGCGTCTAATGCCTGCTTACATACGGCAAGTATCAAGATTGCAATAAGATAACGTGCATTCAGTAACCTTGAGATGGCAGGTAAAATACCTGCGCGAACGTTCCAAATGAGTTTCTGGATAGTCCTTGAGGCCCATGCTCATCGGGTAGCTGCAATGTTGGCTAGTGCGACTAAAGCGCGCTTCGCGACTGCATCTAACATGATGCAAATGAATGATTTGCGAGTCTGCAATGGATTGGAAAACTCACTCTGTTCCAGATTTAGTGCGGTGTGATATGCTGGCCCGGCTATATGAGAGGCTCCGTTCCGGGTGATTTAAGATGAATTCCTCGAATGGCGTTCAGGGTTTGGCGATGATCCCCTCATCTGGGCTAGGGGCAATGGACTCTGGTCCTCCGCTCTGCAATGATGTAGAGGCGGTACTGGCGCAGCTTGAGCGGATCGTCGAAAGTCCTGCATTTCGGAACAGCAAGCGATATCCGCGCTTCCTAAGATTCATCGTCGAACAAGCGTTGCTCGGACATGCGGACCGCCTCAAAGAACGCCTTCTGGGCATCGAGGTTTTCGATCGTCCGCCCGATTATGATCTGGCAACTGATCCGATCGTCCGCGTCGCTGCCGGAGAAGTGCGCAAGCGGCTGGCACAGTACTACGTCGAGAACAGCCATGCGAATGAACTGCGCATCCAATTGCAGCCAGGCTCGTATGTGCCCGAATTCCACTCGCCGCCTAAGGAAATTCCATCCGAAGCGACTTTGAATCCGGCGCCGATCGCAGGCCTTCCTCCTCTGGAGAACCCGACAAGTCATTTTTCGCCCTCCAGGAACAAGGTGGGCATCACCATGATTGTGGCAGGTTTCAGTCTGGCCACGATTTTGTGTCTATACGTGGTTAGCAGGCCATCCCCTATCCAGGAGTTTTGGCGGCCATTCATGGAGTCTGCCGCCCCACCGCTCCTGTGCCTGGGTGACCAAGGACACTCCCAGCCAGACGAAGGTGGTGAAGGGCCGGGGCTGCGAACGGGAATTAACAGCTTTGACTATCTGGCGCTCGGTGACGTTGAGGCTCTACACCGGATTTCAACAATCTTCGATCGCAGAGGCAAAGCAACCTCGATCTCGAACGCGCGCTCGACAACCTTTGCCGATCTATGTCGGCAGCCCGTAGTTCTTATTGGCGGCAGTCCGAACCAATGGACGATGCGCTATATGCAACTCTTGCGCTATCAGCTCGTCGCGAATTTCACGCCCGGCGTTAATGGCATCCTTGATCGAAATGATCCTCACCGACTCCGCTGGGCTGTCGACTTCAATGCTCCATACAGCACGATTCCAAAGGAATATGCAATTGTTGCCCGGTTTTTTAACTCCGCAACTGGCCAGCCGACCGTGATTGCCGCAGGCGTTGGCGCGAACGGAGAAATTGCTGCAGCTGAGTTCTTGACTAACTCTGCCTACTTCAAGGAATTCATCCTGCATGCTCCGCGAGGCTGGGAACATAGAAATATAGAGATCATTTTGGAAACTCAGATGATCAACGGCACAAACGGACCACCGCAAGTAGTCACAACATATCTCTGGTGATTTGCACAGCGACGTACCGAATTACCGCGTGAAGTCTTCAGGCGTGTGTCTTTGCCGCCCAAGCAGCGGGCGTGAGTCCGACGACGCTCTGTAGCCATCCGGGCAAAGGTCCAAACCAGCACAGCGTCGAAGCAGCCGCGACGGGCATCAGCCATCAGTTGATCGAGTCCGGTGCGCTTGGCTTTCGCCCCGGGAGATCTTTTCGGTGTATTCTTGGACGCTTTCGAAGCCGCGCTGGGCCGCCAATTGGCGCAGAGCCGGTAATTGTGTCTCCAGGCGCTGCTCGTTGCTCACGCCCCGCATATGCGGGGCGCCCGTTTCACTGGAGCCGCCCCTTCGGCTGTTTTGGCGGGTGTTTGGCAACGTAGTTCTGGATGAACTTCAGTAGCTCGTCAGTCATGTTCTGGCCCCGGGCGGCGGTCGCCGCCTTGAAGGCGTTGTGCAGTTCGATAGGCACATTCAAGTTCATGCGCTTCACCTGCTCTCCTGCGACGGTGATGATCGGACTCACCTCCATTTTCTCCAGAGGTGAGTCTATCCGGTTATCAGTACTGGACGCCAGAGGCGCCCGGCCTAAGAGATCCCGGGCTTCCTGGCCAAAGGCAGTTTCCAGGCGGTCATTGCAGATCAGAACATTCCATTGAGGTAAATAACCCTCATGCCGTGCGTAGCGTGTGCAGGGTAATCTCAGGCGGACAATCGAAGCGGAACGGCACGCCCACTGTGCCCAGGCCGCGGTTCACATAAAGCTGCAAACCTCCCAACCGGAACGATCCCTCCACGTATTTCCTTCCCAGACCGGGGAGAAACATGGGCCTCACGAAGGGCAGGCGGACTTGGCCACCGTGCGTATGGCCGCTCAACATCAGGCTCACAGCTTGTCCTGAGGGTAACTTAAGCAACGTGTCGGCATAATCCGGAGCATGGCAGAGAAGCACAATCGGTTCGTGCGGGAGATTGCGAATCGAAGCGGGGATGGCTCGGTCGGGATCCGGTCCTCCGCAGACGGGATCGTCCACTCCCGCCAGCCAGATTCGGTCCGCGCCGCGCTCTATGGGCAGACTTTGGTTGTGCAGGACAGGGATTCCGTTGGCCGTAAGCGCCTCTGTAACATTCTTCTCCCCGATCATGACGTCATGGTTGCCCAGCACGGCATAGACCTGCCTGCATTTGAGCCCGGTCAGGATGTTGGCGCACCGCCAAGCGGAATCGATCGCGAACCGTTTGGTCCCGATCTCGTGCGTGACAAAGTCGCCAGTGATGCAGACCACGTTGGGGTTCAGATGGTTGATCCTGCTGACCGCCTCGCGGAGGAAGAACGGCTCAGTGAACTCGTCCAGGTGGATATCGCTGAGCTGCGCGATCGTCATGCCGTCGAAGCTGGCGGGCAATCCACGCAGGTGGACCTGGTGCCGGGTGACGTCGAGCCAATGACGTTCTACCTCGCCCGAATAAAGCGCCAGCCCGGCCACGCCAAAGACGCCCGTCTTCAGAAAGGAGCGCCGGGTGACGGGCGGATTGGCCGGAGAGACGACAACAGCCATGTTCCTATCCTACCCACTTTCCGCGCAAGCGGGGCGGCGGGGCGGCCAGACGCCTCTCAATCTGGGACTTGGGCGAAGTAGTCCGCGACCTCCTGCCAGTTGTTCACACGGGTAAAGCCAATCGCCTCAAGGTTATGTGGAGCGGTGTAGAGCAGCCCCCGGCCCTCGAAATGCAGCAGGTTTTTGGGCTGGTCGTCGATCAGGTAGTTGGCACGCAGGATGGACTTGTTGCCACAGAAGACATAGTGAGATGGCGAAATAAAGGAGAAGTGGCGCTGCAGCCAGCGGTACTTGGGGCCCAGCGAGTTGGGCACTGCCATGGCCTGGCTGGCGATGAAGATCTCAAAGCGCGTGGACAGGTTCTTGAGGACTTCCTGCGCGCCGGTCATCAGAGGCAGGTCTTCGAAAAAATCTTCCGCGTCCAGAAAGGCGCGGACCTGCTCCTGGCGGTCAGGCGGCGTCGCCTGCCATATCCCCTTGCCGGCCAGGTCATCAGGCGTCATGTCTTCGTCGAAGGTCTGGTTGTAGCGGCGGAGATGCTCGGCAAGGGTATCCGCCATGACCTCATCCATATCGACACAGATGCGCTGCACGGGGTCTTCTCCTGCGGACGAAGCAACGTAGCCTTCGCCGGAATTCTACAAAAATGGTAGCAGCGCGCCGCCGGCAGAAAGAACGCCTGCGTTCGAATCCGCAATTTCTTCTTCCGGCGAAGACTACAGTCCGAACGGCCAAACCCGCTGTACGGTTCCGCTCAGAATCTCCCGGCGCTCCTCTGGCGTGACGAAATTGAAGTGATCGCGATACAGTTCCACGATCTTCGCGTAAGGAAGCTGCTTAAGCGAGACGGGCCAGTTGGTATCCCACATCAGCCGCTGCGCGCCGAAGCTCGCCAGCAGACGCTTCACCTGATCCTGCGCATCGGGATAAGGATAAGGCTGCTTTGAGAGCACCCACATATCGGAGATCTTCACAAACACCTTCGGATAGCGGGCCAGGTCGAGCAGCAAGCGCAGCAGGTCCGGCCGGTCGAGCGGGCAGTCGGCCATGTGGTCGATCACCACCGTCAACTCGGGGTTGGCCTCGATGAGCGGCACAAGGTCGGGCATCCGCGTCACCGGCGCCAGGACGGTCATCGGCACTTTAAGTTCGTTGCACCTGCGCCACAGCGGCGGCATCAGCCGGCCGCGAATCCAGTCGCCCTCCGCGGTACCCGCCGGGCTAAGCCTTACGCCGCGGAATCCCTCGGCGGTAAGACGGCTCAACTCATCCGGCGCGGCCGGGTCCTGGGGATTGACGCGGCAAACCCCCTGAAAGATCCCGGGATAGCGGCGCAGTACGCTGAGCAAGTAGCTGTTGTCCCAGCGGTAGTGGATCACCTGAATAATCACCGTGCGGGCGACGCCGTTGGCCCGCATCAGCTCCAGGAGCATCTCCGGCGAAGCATCCTCCGCGGGCGGCTGCGCTCCCGGCGCAAAGCGAAACTGTGGATTGTGCTCGAAGACGTGCACATGCGAATCGATCATCAACGGTGCTCCGCGATCTTGCGTTTTGGAGGAGAAACGAGGCAATGCGGCCAGGCCGGCAGCGGACTGAGCGAGAAATTGGCGGCGGCTGGGCATGAGGCAACGGCGACGCAGGAAGTTTACCATCGCGGAAGAGGAGCAGTTCGGCTGCGAAAGGACCGGTGCGAATGGTGCGCGGACTCTTTGTAGGGTTGGCGACGGTAGACCTGGTGTATGAAGTGGACGAATTTCCAGCGCCGAATACCAAGGTGGCTGCACACTCGCAGCAGCTCTTTGCCGGTGGCCCCGCCACCAATGCCTGCGTCACCTTTGCGCACCTGGGCGGCGCGGCCGCGCTGGTCACGGTGCTGGGCCGCCACGTGCTGGCCGAGGCGGCGCACGACGAGTTGCGCCAGTACGCAATTGAAGTGCTCGACCTGAACCCGCAGTTTGCCGCAGCTCCGGCGTTATCGTCGGTAACAGTTGACCGGAAGGGTCGGCGCAATGTGGTTTCAGCCAATGCGGTGCGGCTGCCCGCTCCGCAGTTTGAGCCCGAAGCGGCGCGGATTGCGCAGGCGGAGATCGTTCTGGTTGACGGCCACCACATGCAGGTCTGTCAGGCGTGGGCAAGCACCGCGCACGAGCTGGGCAAGCCGGTAGTGCTTGATGGTGGAAGCTGGAAGGACGGCACTGATGCTTTGCTGCGTTACGTGCACACGGCCATCTGCTCAGCGGATTTTCTCCCGCCCGGCTGCGCAACTGAAGACGATGTGATTGCCTGGCTGCGCGCCCGCGGAGTGCGCCAGATCGCCATCACCCGCGGACCGGAGCCGGTGCGCTATGCGACAGAAGAGGAAGCAGGCACAGTGCCGGTTCCGCACGTAGTGGTTATAGACACGATGGGAGCCGGCGACATCTTTCACGGCGCCTACTGCTGGTTTGCCGCGCAGGGCCGCAGTTTTGTTGAGGCGCTGAGTGAGGCCGCGCGACTAGCGGCCGAGTCCTGCCGGTGGCGCGGCCCACGGCAGTGGATGCGGAAAGCGCGCTGAGAGAGCTCCGCAGAGCCTCTTGTTCAGAACATTACATCGCGACTTCCGCTAGGCGCCGGCAGAGCGCGGCCTGCGAACGGCGCGGCCCGCGCCGGGGATTGCCTCAGGCTGCGGAGCCTTGGGAGCGGGAGCCATGGCCGGATCCCAATAGAGCAGGCGCTGGCAACTGTCGCATGCGATCAGCTGGCCCTCACGCAGCTCATTCCAGGCCTGCGGCCGCAGTCCCATGCGGCAGCCGGTGCATTGCTGGTTTTCCGCAGGCACAATACCGGTGCCGCGCGAAGCGCAGAGGCGATCGAAGCGCGACAACCACTCCGGCGCAATCAGCTTGCGCAGCGACTCGCGTTCCACGTCCAAAGACGCAAGCTGCGCGGCGAACTCCCGACGGCGTAGTTCGATGCGCGCCTGCGTCTTTTCGAGCGCCTCGGCCAGTGATTCCACCTGCTCGCGCGCGGCCGCCAGCATCGGCTCCTGTGCCTCGGAGCGTTCCAGGCTGGCGTATTCTTCTTCCTCCAGCCGATCCGCCTCGGCGGTTTCAAAGCGGATCTCGTGCTCGATGGCCTCGGCCTGCTCCGGAGTCTTCACAGTGTCGAGCTGGGTGCGGAAGCGCGCGGCCTTCTGACGATGGCCTGCGATCTCGCGTTCGAGCCGGGTGCGCAGTGAGTCTTCGCGGCTGAGCGCGGAAGAGATATCGGCAGACTTGCCCTGCGCCGCGGCGAGTGCGGACTCCGCAAGTGCAACTTCGCCCGGCAGGGCACGCAACGCCTGGTTCAGACCGGCGCGCTCCAATTCCACTGCTTGCAGCTTCACCAGGTTGTCGATGTGCGTTTCCATCCGTGCCAAGAAGTCTACGCCATCGCCCTTATCTTACGAAAATCGGGCCGGTAAACCCTGCGAAAATAAAAGGCAGGCGGAGGACGCGCTTTGACCGAAGAGCAAGTATCGTTCTGGCGCAGAAACCGGTGGCTGGCGTGGCTGGCTGGCAGTGTGCTGTTCTTGCTGGCGGTGGCGGCGGGAGTGGTGTCTGTGGTGCTCCACCACGCCGAGCCGTATGTGCGCGTCCGCATCGTGGCGGCTTTAGAGCAGCACTTCCATGCGCGCGTTGAGCTCGACAGCTTTCACATGTCGCTCACAAACGGACTTTGGGCTGAGGGCAAAGGCCTGCGCATCTGGCCTCCGGACAGTGCCGCGCAACCTACTCCGGGAAGCCAGCCTCTGATCCATCTGGCAGAGTTTCGCTTTCATGCTCCGCTCCACTACATGCAAGGCGGACCGATCCGCATCTCGGTTGTGCAATTGAAGGGCCTCGAAGTAGATTTGCCCCCCAGGTCGCGCTTCGCACTTGTCTCCCATGACACGGCGAACGCAAAGGAGAGTCAATCCAGCGGCACTGGCTTGCTGCAATTCAAGATTGGCAGCATTGCATGCACGGGAGCGCGGCTCATGCTTGAGACGGACAAGCCGGGCAAGCAGCCTCTGGTCTTCGCTATTGCGCGCCTGACGCTCACCGACGTAAGTTCCGGCGGGACCATGGGCTTCAAGGCCGAGCTGACCAATCCGCGGCCGAAAGGGACCATCCTCACCAGGGGAAGCTTTGGGCCGTGGGTGGTGGATGATCCGGGCGCAACGCCGATCAGCGGCGACTACAATTTTGAGCACGCTGATCTGGCCACCTTCAGGAGTATCGCCGGTACGCTCGACTCCGCCGGCCACTTCCAGGGTGTGTTGCGTAACCTGACGGTGGACGGCGAGACCCGCACGCCCAACTTCCAGCTTAGCCACTTCGCCAACCCGCTGCCGCTGCGCACGCGTTTTCACGCCCGGGTAGACGCCACCAACGGCAACACGTGGCTCGATCCCGTGGAAGCTACGCTGGGGCACTCGCACTTTATTGCGCGCGGTGAGATTGTGCGTGTGGCGCCTGCGCGCAATGGCTCCGTGATCATCCGGACCGGAGGGCACGACATCGATCTCACGGTGAACGTCGATCGCGGGCACATCGAGGATTTTCTGCTGCTGGCCAGCCGCTCAACCACGCCGCTGCTCACCGGGCCCGTCACCATGAAGACATCTCTCCAGATTCCGCCCGGCTCGGCCTCGCTGCGCGAGCGGTTGAAGATGAACGGCGACTTTCTTCTGGACGAGGCACAGTTTACCAGCGCGAAGATTCAGGACCGCATCCAGGAACTGAGCCTGCGCGCCCAGGGACGGCCCGGTGATGTGAAGACAGCGGATGCGGAGCAAACCACCTCGACCATGCAGGGCGACTTTCAAATTGCCAACGGCGTCGTGACCCTGCCGGCGCTCCAATACACGGTGCCCGGCGCGCAGATCAACCTGAAGGGAACCTACCACCTGGAAGGCGGAGCCATGTACTTCCTTGGCCATGCGCGCATGCAGGCGAAGGTCTCGCAGATGGTGGGCGGATGGAAGGGATTGCTGCTCAAGCCGGTCGACCGATACTTCCAAAAGAACGGCGCAGGAACTGAAGTCCCCATTCACATCGAAGGCACGCGAGAGAATCCCGACTTCGGGATCGATTTCGACCGCATGAAGACGACGTCCGCGCAGAGGCCCGGAGGACCGTAGGAGAGAATGTCCTGGCAGACAGCAGCGTGCGGACGCGCAATCGAGTCACAGTTGTGGTAGCTTTGCTACGATTACACCGCCGCCCATAGGCCGAGCGGCGGAGAACGGATTAGGAGGCTGCAATGCACTGGACCAACTGCGCCGCTGCCGTAGTGATTGCCACGGCGCTCGCGATGATGACGCCAACTGCCGGAGGACAAGCCACGGCCATGAAACCAGCGGAGCAGATGAGTCAAACTGCCGGAGCCAATGAGCGCAATTGGTGGAAGAATGCCGTGATCTATGAAATTTACCCGCGCAGCTTTCAGGACTCGAACGGCGATGGCATCGGCGACCTCAACGGTATTACCAAACGGCTGGATTACCTGAAAGCGCTGGGCGTGGACGCCATCTGGCTCACGCCTATCTACCCGTCGCCACAGGTGGACTTTGGTTACGACATCTCCGACTACCGAAACATCGATCCCCGGTACGGCACGCTCCAGGACTTCAACCGTCTGGTGGCCGAGGCCGGCAAGCGCCACATCCGCGTGATCATGGACATGGTGATGAACCACACATCCGATCAGCACCAGTGGTTCCTTGAATCGCGCTCTTCGCGCACCAATCCTTACCGCGACTGGTATGTGTGGCGCGACGGCAAAGGCGAGACAGCCACATCCAAGGGCGAGCCGCCCAACAACTGGGAATCGCTGTTTGGCCACTCGGCCTGGCAGTGGGACCCCAAAACCCGTCAGTATTACTACCACAAGTTTTATATCCAGCAGCCTGACCTGAACTGGAATAACCCTAAAGTGCACCAGGCCTTCAAGGACATCATCAGCTTCTGGCTGGAGCGTGGCGTGGCCGGCTTCCGCTTCGACGCTATCACCACGCTGTATGAAGATCCCACGTTCACCGATGAGCGCGTGATCCTCGGCAAAGACGGCAAGCCACTGCGCAATGCTTACGGCGATCCCGAACTCGACAACTCCAAGACGGACAACCTGCCCGGCGTTCACGATGTCATCCACGAGATGCGCGAGACCATCGACAAGTTCAACACCAGCGCATTTCCGGGCACGCGCGTGATGATCGGTGAAACCTACCTGCCGAATATTGCCCAGTTGGCGAAAATGTACGGAACGCCCGCGGCGCCGGAGTTTGAGCTGCCGATGGATACGCAGGTGGCCTTCATCAACAAGCTCGACGTGGCCGCATTCCGAGCCAGGCTCACCGACGTGGAGACGCGCATCGGCGATCATGTGCCGCTGCTGCTCTTTGACAACCACGATAATCCGCGCATGGTGACGCGCTATGGCGACGGCGTGCACGACCTCGACATCCAGCGCGCGCTTGCCACTGTTCTCTTTGCCAGCCGCGGCACGGCGATGTTTTACTACGGCGACGAAATTGGCATGGTGACCACACCGCCTAAGCGCAAGCAGGACGTGAAGGATCCCATCGGCATTACCGGCTGGCCCAAGGAAAAGGGCCGCGACGGCGAGCGCACGCCGATGCAGTGGAACGCGAGCGCAGATGCGGGCTTTACCACCGCATCCGCCAAGCCGTGGTTGCCGGTGCCGCCGAGCGCCGCGACGATCAATGTGGCCGCCGAGCAGAACAATCCTGATTCGCTGCTCACGTGGTATAGCGAGCTGATTCGTCTCAAGAAGACCAATCCGGCCTTCGAGCACGGCTCAAACATCATGCTCGACACGGAAAACGACAAAGTGCTGAGCTGGATGCGACAGGCGCCGGGCGCGCGCCAGGTGGTGGTGAGCGTAAACTTTACCGCGCAGCCGCAAACGGTGAACCTGGCGGCTGGCGGCCCGGGTTTGAAGCCCGCCCGCCTGACCACATTACTGAAAACTCCCGGCGGCGCCGATGCAACTTCGCTCGATCGCATCGCGCTTGGGCCCTTCGGGGTTTATATCGGAGAACTGCAATAGAACTGATCTGACTGAAAAGTTCTGAATCGGCAACGCCCCGGCGGCCATCCCTTGGCGAGGGAGAGAATGTGTCTTCAGCATCTGCCTGTGTGCCCCTGATTGCACAGGCAGCGTGATTCTCCCCCGCATCTCCCATCCCCCAAGGAGATCAGCATGAAGATTGCCGCTACCATCGCCCGCTACCTGCTGGGAGCCGTGTTCCTGTTCTTCGGCTCGAACATGTTTTTGCACTTTCTGCCCATGCCGCCGTTGCCTCCCGGCCCGATGCGGCAGTTTACCGAGGCGATGGCGACTTCGCATTATGCCTACGGAGTGGCTTTCTTTCAGGTCGCCCCCGCGATTCTGCTGCTGGTGAACCGCTATGTGCCGCTGGCGCTGGCGCTGCTGGCTCCGGTCATCGTCAATATCTGCCTCTTCCACATCACGATGGCGCCGAGCGGCCTGCCGCAGGCGGTCTTGGTGGTGGTCCTGTGGTTCCTGGCAGTTCATCCGGTCCGCTCCGCCTTTGCCGGGCTGTTGAAGCAGCGGGCTTAAGAGAAGTGGCGCTTGGCGGGCAGCGAGATGCCGTATCGCTACAATCTAGATAAGGCGATGATCCAGTACCTCTATCTCGGACGCGTGGGCTACGAGGAAGCACTGCGGCTGCAGGCGGAGATTGCCCGGTGGCGTTACGAGGGCCGTGTCGGCAATGTACTGCTGCTGCTGGAGCATCCGCCAGTGCTTACGCTGGGGCGCAACGCCGACCGCTCGAATGTGCTGGCCTCCAACGAGTTGCTGGCCAGCCGCGGTGTGATACTGCACCAGATCAACCGCGGCGGCGACGTGACCTATCACGGGCCGGGCCAGCTTGTCGGCTACCCCATTTTCGACCTGCGCAGCCTGCATACCGCGAGCGGCGTGCGCATGGGACCAGTGGATTTTGTCCGCAGGATGGAGGAGGCGCTGATCCGGCTCTGCGGAGTCTTCGGCGTGCAGGCCGGAAGGATCGCCTGCCTGACGGGCGTCTGGTGCGGGAGGCCCGTGGAGGGTTGCTTTCTGGACGAGAGCGGCGGGCCGGGACGCAAGATCGCCGCAATCGGCATTCACGTTTCGCGCGGCATCACTTCGCATGGCTTCGCGTTCAATGTGACGACCGACCTGCGCGACTTTGCTCTGATCAACCCCTGCGGGATCACCGATCGGCCGGTGACGAGCCTTGAGCGCGAGGTTGCTCGGCCGGAGGAATTGCCCGGCCTGGAGGCGGTGGCACACCAGGCGGCGCGGCAGTTCGGAATGGTTTTTGGCGAACAGGTACTGGCCGTGGAGAGCCTGGAGGCGCTACGCGCTCAGGCGCAAGCTGCAGAGACCCAGGAGTTTCCTGCGGAAGATACGCCGCTGCGGATTCCGGCGGAAGTCGAGCGGCTGGCGCACGGGAAGGATCGTCCGGTGCGGGCTTGAGCGCCGCCCATGAGTTCGGCCGCTTTGTGCGGCGAGATTTATAATCCGGCAGGGCACAGAGGGCACATATGTGTCCCGCATCGCGGAGAAAACCCCATGCCAACTGACGTGATCATGCCCCAGATGGGCGAATCGATCTTTGAGGGCACCATTACCCGGTGGCTCAAGAAAGCCGGCGACGTGGTCGAGAAGGATGAGCCGCTCTTCGAAATCTCCACCGACAAGGTCGACGCCGAGATTCCCTCGCCGGTGGCCGGCGTGCTCAGCGAGATCAAGGTTTCTGAAGGCACGACGGTCCAGGTGAATACGGTGGTAGCGGTCGTGGCCGAAGGCGGGGCGGCGGTGAAGGGTGCGCCAGCCGCGGCGGATCATGCGCAGGCCGCGGCAGCGCCAGCCGCGCAGCCGGCTGCATCAGGGTCTGCGCCTGCTGCTGCTCCATCCGCGGGGGCGGTTGAGGTCGTGATGCCGCAGATGGGCGAATCCATCTTCGAAGGCACGATTACGAGATGGCTCAAGAAGGCCGGAGACGTGGTCGAGAAGGACGAGCCGCTCTTTGAAATCTCCACCGACAAGGTGGATGCCGAGATTCCCGCTCCGGTTGCGGGCGTGGTGAGCGAGATCAGGGTTGCTGCGGGAACGACGGTTCAGGTAAATACGGTGGTCGCGGTGATCGGCGGCGCGGCGGTTCCCGCAGCGAAGGCGGCGCCGGTTCAGGCGGCAGCCGCAGAGGTATCCGCACCGGCGGCTGCACCGGCGGTCGAGGCGCCGGCGGAGCCGGTGAGCGCAGGAGGACGCATTCGCTCGTCGCCGCTGGTGCGGCGCATCGCCGAGGAGAACCATGTTGACCTGGCCCGGGTGCGCGGCACGGGTTCAGAGGGCCGCATTACCAAGGAAGACATTCTGCGCTACATTGCCGAGGGCGCGCCGCGCGGCGCTGCGGCCGCTCCCGCAGCAGCGCCCGCGGCTCCGCCGCCTGCCGCTCCGGTTGCTCCCGCGTTGCCCGGCGAGCTGGTGCCGCTTTCCAAGATGCGCGCCCTCATCGCCCAGCGCATGGTGGAAAGCATGCAGACGATGCCGCACGTTCATACCGTCTTCAAGGTGGACATGACACGCATCGTGCGGCTGCGCGAGCGCGAGAAGGCCAGCTTCGAGCAGCGCCACGGCGTCAAGCTCACCTACATGCCGTTCATTGCCACCGCGGCGATTATCGCGCTGCGGAAGTTCCCCATTGTGAACGCGGCGCTGGAATCCAATGCGATCCGCTATCACGCGAACGTCAACCTGGGGATTGCGGTGGCGCTGGAGTGGGGACTGATTGTGCCGGTGATCCGGCAGGCCGAGGAGCGGAGCTTCCTGGGTCTGGCCCGCGCCATTGCCGATCTTGCCGCGCGCGCCCGCTCCAAGAAGTTGCTGCCCAGCGAGGTGGGCGGCTCGACGTTCTCGCTGACCAACTCCGGCATCTTCGGCGAGGAGTTCGGCACGCCGATCATCAACCACCCGGACTCGGCGATCCTGGCCATCGGAGGCCTGGGCAAGGAGCCCGTCGTGCTGACCGATGCCGAGGGCAACGATACGATTGCCATCCGGTCGGTACAGCGCTTCTGCCTGGGCTTCGATCACCGCCTCATCGACGGCGCCGACGCAGGGAAGTTCATGACGGAGTTCAAAAAGGCGCTGGAGAATTGGGACGGCGAGATCGGGTGAGCGAGTTCACTGCGCCCACGCCAGCCCGTCCGAAGCCTTGCCGGTGTCGATGGCGCGCGTCATCTTCCACGTCTCCAGATCGATTTCCGCGACCTGGTTGCTTCTCATGCAGGAGACATAGGCGGCTTTGCCGCCGGGGCGCATCAGCACCTCCTGCGGATCGGCGCAGACCGGCACCGAGCGCGCGACCTTCATCGTCTTCAGGTCCACTACATCCACCGCATCTTTGGCGGGGATCGCCATCAGCAGCCAGCGGCCGTCGAGGGTGGGCGCGCTGCCGTAGCCGAGCCCGTCAAGCGGCACCCAGTGTTTGACGCTCTCGGCCGCGGTATCAATGACCGCCATCCGCGGCTGGGTCTGGTCGGCGGTGAAGGCCCAGCGGTCGTCCATGGAGACAGAGATGCGCTGCGTATTGCCGGAGATGGGGATGATCTTGAGCAGCTTGTGCGCCTGCATGTCGAGCACAGAGACGGTACCGGGACCGACGTTGGCGGTGTAGCCGCGGCGGCCATCGTGCGAGATGGCCAGCATGTGGCTCTCCGGCTGGCCGGTGGGGATGGAGCCGATGATCTTGAGCGTCTTCGGATCAATGATGGTGACTGCATGCTCGAGCTCGGTGGTGACGTAGAGCAGGCCGTCCTTCGGCCCGAAGATGGGGCAGTGGGGGCGCACGCCGCGACCGAAGTCAACCGTGTCGACGATCTTCTGCGCAGCGATGTCGATGACCACCATCTTGCGGCCGTTGGTTCCCGGCTTGCCCACGCCGGCATCGCTGTAGATGGGCACATAAGCCAGGCGGCCGTCGGGCGAGGCGGCTACCTCGTGTCCGGTAATGCCGCCCTCGGGCACGGAGGCAAGGCGCCTGCCGGCGACGGGATCGACGATGCCGAGGCTGTGGTCGCCTTTTTGCGCGACAAGAAGGCGGGCGGATTGTGCGAAAGCGGCGGGCATCATGGAAGACGCAAGGACAAGGGAGGCAAACAGGGGAAGCTGCTTCAAAGCGGACCTCACTTGGACTACGGAATGACTATACTCCAGCGGGTCATGGGGATCGTAGTGAAATCGGCAGGTATCGACATTACCGCCTGGATGTATTCCGACTGAACGGGTTGAGCAGCGGTACGACAGGCGGCTCCGCCATTACAGAAGCTTCCGAAAATCTTCTACACTGAGCCCGGCATCCCGCACGATGCCGCCCATGGTGATTGCGTTCACGGGGTTGTGGCGTGGAATCGTGAGGATGCGCATTCCATCCGTCATTACGATGTGAGCGCCCTGACGAAGGATCCGAAAGCCGGCCTTTTGCAACGCTGCAACAGCCCTGAGATGATGGATCCCGGCGATCTTTGGCAATGCTTATGGCCTTCCGATAACCAAACGCGGACTTCTACGCGACTGCGACTTCAACTACGCGGCCATCCTCATTTCGGGCAAGTTCCTCAGCCGCGTCAATATACTCGCGGATGGCCACACGAATATTGGCCAGAGCCTCTTCTTCCGTCTTGCCTTGGGACCAACAGCCCGGCAAACCTGGACAAGACACACTAAAGCCTTCGTCGGATTGGTAGAGGACGACGCGATAAGTGGCCATGCAGGTATCGTACACCGATTAAGGACCGGACATGAACCGACTGGTTAGACCGCGCTGATCCGGCAGGGCCGCCGAGGTACGGCTACCAATGCGCTGTACGGTGCACAACCTTCCCCGGTACCGCTCAGCACGAATGCCGTAAACTGATGCATGGAAAATCCCATGCCAATGCGCCCGTGCCGGGTTGAGATCCGTACTCAAGCCTTCGAAGAAAATTACCGATTTCTGCGCAGCCTGGTGGCTCCGCCGACGGAGCTGCTGGCGATCGTCAAGGCCGATGCCTACGGTCACTCGCTGGCGCTGTGCGCGCCGGCGGCGGTACGCGCGGGAGCGCAGTGGCTGGGCGTCACCAGCGTCGAAGAGGGCATAGCCGCGCGGGCGCTGTGCCCTGAGGCGCACGTGCTGGTGATTGGCGGCGTCTTTCCGGGACAGGGCGCGGCGGTAATCGAGCATGGCCTGACCGTGGTGGCGTGGGAGCTGTGGCAGTTGAATGAGCTGGAGTGCGCAGCGCGCGCCGCCGGAGCGTTGCCGGCTTCGCTGCCGGTTCATCTGGAGATCGACACGGGCATGAGCCGCCAGGGCGCCAGCCCGCATGGACTGGAGCCGGTACTGGCGCGGTTTGCGCCGGGGTCGCGGCTGCGGCTGGAAGGCGTGATGACGCACCTCTTCGCCGCCGACGAGGCCGGCGGCATGGTGACGGCCTCGCAGCTTGCCCAGCTCAATGAAGCCGTGGAGCGGATCGAAGCGGCGGGGCTCTATGCCGATTGGCTGAGCGTGGGCAACTCGGCCGCTTTGCTCGCGGGACAGGAGCGGGAGATCACGGCTTTGGCCGCCCGGCACGGCATGAAGCCGATGCTGCGGCCCGGCCTGGCGCTCTATGGGCTAGTTCCGCGCTTTGATCCCACCTTCGAGGAAAACATTCCGCCCTCGATTGCCGCGGCGCGCCAACGGCTGCGGCCGGTGCTTAGCTGGAAGGCCGAAGTCGTGGGTGTGCGCTCGGTTCCGGCCGGCTCCGTGGTGGGCTATAACGGCACCTTTGTGGCTACCGAGCCGATGCGGCTGGCGCTGGTGGCGGCGGGCTATGCCGACGGCCTCGACCGCCAGCTCGGCAATCGCTTCAGCCTGCTGGTGCGCGGCGAGCAGGCGCCGCTGGTGGGCCGCATCAGCATGGACCAGTCCGTGCTGGACGTAACCGGGATTCCCCGCGTCGAGGCCGGCGATGAAGTGGTGATCCTGGGAACACAGGGAACAGAGACAATCACCGCCTTCGATTATGCCGACGCCACTGGGACCATTCCCTGGGAGGTCTTTACGCGCATCGGGCCGCGGGTGCGGCGGATTGCAGTTTAGAGCCTGTGCGCTCGGCTACCTCGCCATGGCCTCATGCGCGGCGGCAAGGTCGGTTGCCCCCCGCACCGCGGAAATCATGGCTTCCATTCCGATGTTGGAGTTCAGCAGCATGTGGTAAAGGCTGCGGCAGCACCAGTCCTGCTGGTAGTAGGTACGGATGACGGCGGCGCGGCGCTTGTCCATGGCGGCAATCTGGGCGGCAATTTGCTGGTCGGACTGGTGAGCCTTCTCAGGAAAGGCATGTGCGAACCAGTCGCGCTTGGCGCTGGCGGTGGCATAGACAAAGATGTGAAAGCAGCCCGGATGGCCAGCCAGCGCGCAGGCTGATCCCCGACCCACCAGCACGCAGTTGCCTTGCCGGGCCGCGTCAAGAATCTCCTGGTGGACGAGCGAGAGCATGCGGTTCGAGTCGAAGACCTGCTCCTCGCCAATGCTGGTGGTGGAATAGACCGAATCGAGCCAGAAGACCTTGCCGTAGCGGTAGTACCAGGGGTCGAGCCGCTCATCGAAGCGGGCCGCCATCTTGGGATCCACCCCGGCCATGCGTGCCGCGCCAGTCACAAGCTCTGAGTCCAGCAGCCGCCATCCCAGCCGGGCTGCCAGATCGTGCGCAAACTCGCCGCCACGGGAGCCGTACTCGCGTTCGACGGTGATGACCTTGATGGGTCCATGGAGCATGGCGATCAATTTCCCCTGCGACTGAGAGGATACAACGGATGGCAGCGCAAATGAAAACCGGCACGGGAGAAATCTGTCCCGCGCCGGCATGTCCGGTTGCCTCGGAGATCGGCCCGATTTACTGCGTAACCATCTGCACAGGCTGGTTTGCAGGTGGCGACAGATGGCGTGCGTTGGGCGCGGATGGGGCGGTTGGCACAGCCGGAGCCGGAGGTTGCGGCGGAAAGGCCGGCCCCTTCTTGATGCGCAGATCGCCGTTCTTCGCGCTGAGCGTGAACTTCGGCCCGCCGGAGCCGATGCGGCCGGTGACGGTCTTGTTTTCGTCTCCGCTGATGGTCAACTGAAAGTCGGAGACGATGTCGCCGTTGTGCGTGCTGCCGTCCACTGTAGCCGAGCCGTTCTCAGGCACAGTCACTTCTACGTCGCCTCTGCCGTTTCTGGCCTCAACACCGAACCCGGCAGCAGGTTCCACAGAGATTTGGCCATTCCGGTCTTCCACATAGCTGTCGCCATAAATTTGGCTCAGGTCAACGTCTTTGGCATGGGTGACCACGCGCACCGCACCTTTCGCCTCTGTGACGTGAAGGTTATCCGAGTCGAGAGACAAATCGCCGGGCAGGCTGGCGACTTGCAAATCGGTCACGGAGGTATGCAGGCTGGTCGGCCCGGTGATGTTTTCCATGTGTACATCGCCGAAGATTTCGCCGTTCACATTGATCTTGCCCTTGATCGCAGAGAAGGTCATGTCGCCGTAGTTGCCGTCGGCGGCCAGGTCGCCGGTC
>JAJZVZ010000132.1 GCA_021846945.1 Acidobacteriota bacterium
TTCTGTCTATGGTTCTCGGCGAGATTGCCGGACGCTTCGGGCAGCCAGCGATGTTGGGAGAAATCGCCGCCGGTATCCTCCTCGGGCCGTCGATGCTGGGGTACATCTCCCTTACACCTGAAATCAAGGCCATCGCAGACATCGGCGTGCTCCTGCTGGTCTTTCTCGCGGGCATGGAAATGGACATGGCGGCGCTGTGGGAATCCTTCCGCGGCCGGGGCGCCTGGGTCAGCGCGGCGGGGTTCGTTGTTCCACTGGGATTCGGCATCATCGTCGGCCAGGCCTTCGCGCTGGATCCCATGCGCAATATTTTCGTCGGCCTGTGCGTCGCCATCACCGCTCTGCCGGTCAGCGTCCGCATCCTCATGGACCTGGGCAGGCTGCGTACCGACATCGGACAGAAGATTGTTTCCGCGGCGGTGGCAAACGACGTGCTTTCGCTGCTTGCTCTCGGCATCATCCTCAATTTCAAAGGGTCATCGGGCTCGGTTGCCAGCCTCCTGACCTCCGCGAGTCTCGCCCTTTGCAAGGCGCTGCTCTTTATGGCCGTCTTTGTAATCGCCGCGAAAATGATCCGGCGTTATCCTCCAACGCGGTTCTTTCGTTCCTCCGATGCGCTGGACAGGCTCTTTGCCAAACTCAAAGGCAAGGAATCCTCTTTCGCCATTGTGTTGGTGTTTGTGATTGCCTTCGCGAGTTTTTCCGAGTTCCTCGGGCTCGATTTCGTCGTCGGCGCGTTTTTCGGTTCCATGCTCTTGAGCCATCAGGTCCTCGGGCAGGCGAGCTTCCGCGATATCGAAAAGACCGCCTCCAATGTCACCATGGGTTTCCTGGGCCCGATCTTTTTCGCTTCCATTGGGCTTGAATTCAATGCCTCAAGCCTGCGCGACTGGAAGCTGGTTGCGGCCGTTCTGGTTGCCTCTTTTGCCGGGAAGATCCTGGGCGGCTACTGTGGCGGCAGGCTCGCGAGGCTCGGAAAAGAGGAGAGCTGGGCGCTTGGAATCGGCTTGAACGGCCGCGGAGTGATGGAACTGGTGATTGCCAACGTGGCTTTGGCCAACAAATTCATCGGCCAGCAGTTGTTCACCATTCTTGTTCTGATGGCCGTCACGACGACATTTATGACCCCATTTCTCTTAAAGAGCGCGTTCAACCGCTTGGGCTTAACCGATATGGAGACTGACGAGGAAGCGGCGCCCGTCGAGAGCTGACCCAGGTTCATCACGAGATGGAGGCCAATCGCTCTTCGAGTATGTTTGCGGCTTACGGCAATTCCAGAATAGGCGTACCCCTTCGGGGATCTTGCGCCATCGCAGACCCCCTGGTGGTCGCGTCGACTTGAGGACATCGGCCCGAAGCTACAGTAACCCTGGAATCGCTGCCGGGCGGGCGTCTGGCGAAGCCGCATCGGCGCGGCCGCCTCGTTCTTCTTCAGAGTTCATCGGTACGAGGTGTCACGCGCTGTGGAATGTGCGATTTCCGCTGGCGTGAGAGGAAGATTAATGATGATCTGCGCTCCTCCGGCGGCGCGATTCGATGCGGTGATGCTGCCGCCGTGGGCGCGAATGACTGCATCGACAAATGCCAGACCGAGGCCGTGACCGTTTGAATCCTTGCCTTTTACGCGGCGTTCAAAGAGATGGCGGCTGACCTCAGGATCAAAGCCGGCTCCGTCGTCTTCCACAATGAGCAGCGCGGCATCATTCTCGGCGCGCAGTTGAATGCTTACCGTGCAGGCGGAAGGCAAGTGCTTGAGTTCGTTGTCGAAGAGATTGGCGATCATGCGATGGATCAAGCCCGCATCCGCGACGATCTTCAATGGCCCGCTGCTGTGTAGATGGATGCCCAGGCCCTTCTCTGTCATGGAAGGCTCGTACAGATCGATCATCACGCGGAGCAGTTCGTCGAGGTCGATCTCGCTTCGCGTCAGGCGCAGGGCGTCAGCCTTGGCCTCGGCGACGTCCAGCGATTTATTCAGGAAGTCGGTAAGACGATCCACCTCGTCGATGGCGGAGACGATGGGCTCAGCCTGCTCGCCTTCGGTGACGGCCGAAAGCGATGTTTCGAGCTTGCCTCGAATAGCCGTCAGCGGACTACGCAGATCATGAGCGAGTGCATCGGTAATGGTGTGCAACTGGTGCATGGAGTTCTCGATGCGGTCGAGCATGCGATTGAGCGTGAGGGCCAGATGGGCAATTTCGTCGTTGCGGTTGGTGGTAGGGACGCGCGTATTCAGATCGGAGTGGCCGATTCTCGAAGCGGCTTCGGTAATCTCGCGCACGTGGCTGAGCATGCGCCGGGTAGCGTAGAAGACAATGCCGAATCCCAGCAGCACCAGCAGAAGCCACAGCAGAAAGAAGCGCAGGCGAAGACGACCCAGTACGCGCAGTTCGTCCCGTTCCGAGAGGCCCAGGTAGACGTGCGTGCCGTTGGTGAGGCCGATGGCGGCCACGCGGAAGGGGATTGGGAATCCCGGAACATGCAAATCCGTGGGGCGGTCGGGAGCAATCCTGCTGGCCTCGATCGCCTTGAGGACAGCGGCGCCATTTCCCGCGCCAACCCACAACTTGAGTGCCCCGTCGCTGCCGGTCTGAAGAAAGAAGACTGAGTCGTTCAGAGAGCTTCCCGTCCTGGATCGGTTGGGCACTTCCTTGGTTGCCAGTTCCGCCACCTCTCCCACGACTCGTCCGTAGAGTGCGTTGTCAGGCGTACGCTCGGCCACGTCGCCCAACACTTCAATCTCGCCCGACAACCAGTCATCGCTGCGCCGCTGAATATCGCGGGCGACAAAACGGTGAAGGAAGACGAAGACGAACATGGTGCCGCAGGCAAAGGCGAGTGTTGCCCACAAGGAGATGCGCCACGCAGCACTGCGCATGCGCGGATTACCGGTCCTTGAGAACATAACCCACACCTCGCATGGTTCGAATCAGCGGCTGCTGCCCAACGCCGTCAACCTTGCCGCGGAGCCGGTAAATATGCACGTCCACCACGTTGGTGTCTGGCTGAATGCGCATGCCCCAGACCTGCTCCAGGATCATGGAACGCGTAACTACCCGCCCTACATTCCGGCACAGGTACTCCAGAAGTACAAACTCCTGGGGAGTCAGTTGTAGCAGCTTTCCACTGCGCGATGCCTGCCGCCGCAGGAGATCGAGTTCGAGATCCTGAACCTTGAGGCGGACTGGTTCGCCCACTGCCGGGCTGTTGCGCTTGAGCAGGTTGCGGAGCCGGGCCAGCAACTCGGCAAGCGCGAAGGGCTTGGTCAGGTAGTCGTCGCCGCCCTGCTCCAGTCCCCGCACCCGGTCGTCAACCGATCTGCGCGCGGAAAGGATCAGTACCGGCGCACGCACGCCGAGTCGGCGCAGGCGCAGGATCAGGCTGATGCCATCCTGGTCCGGCAATCCGAGATCGACGATGAGGATGTCGAAGTTCCCGTCGACGGCAAGACGTTCGGCAGTCTTGCCATCCGGAGCAGTTTCCACCTGATATCCCGCTTCTTCAAGCGAACTCCGCAGGAAGCTTTGGATATCCATCTCGTCTTCTACTAGAAGAAGGCGCATGAGGGGATATTAGTTCATTGCCCTTCCTTCGCTATAGAGCAGACATGGCCCTGATTGCCCGCCCGGGCCGAAACGTCCGCCAATTTGCCCGCCAGGCCACTCCGTGGGTCCGAGGCGAGCCTGCCTGCATCCCATATCGCCTTTGGGCACGTCACGAACGAATCTTGTCTTGTAAATAGGTTGATCCAATAACCGATTTTATATGAACAAGATGTAGTGTTTGGGACTCGATTGGCCACAGCGGCGTTCGGTGACGCCGGTCACAGTCTGTCCTCAGTCTGCCCAGACATGATTCTTGATAAGCGGGTGGTGGCTACACGCCCTTGGGTGCGAGGCGTGCCTTGCTCCTGGAAAGAGAGCTCGAAGGGCAAGCTCCGCGGCCGACTCCTGCTGCAAGCGTCAGAGCGCAATCGGACGGAAGAAGGCGGATTGTCCTGGCGGTATTTCCGGTCGCGCTGTCCAGACAGATTGCGGGCGAGTGGAGGATGTTCGTGGCCCAATCCAGATTGCCGCTGTTCCGCAGGATCTCGCAGATCTTTTTTCTGCTCCTGTTTGTTGCGCTGCTGGTCTTCACCTCTCTGCGGCCAACGCCCGGCGCCACCAGCGACATTCACCTGCGCGCGCCGGTGAGGCTGTTCTTTGAGTGGGACCCGCTGGTTGCGGTGGCCAATGCGCTGGCCACGCACGCTCTCTATCGCGGCCTCCTCTGGAGCCTGGTGATTCTGCTGCCCACGCTCTTTCTGGGGCGCTTTTTTTGCGGATGGGTTTGCCCCATGGGCACGCTGCAGCACTTCGTCGGCAACATGCCTTCCGAATCCAAGCGCGGTAAGCATCGCATTGAGTCCAACCGTTACAAGCGCTGGCAAACGATCAAATATGTAGTGCTGATCGCGGGTCTGCTGGCCGCGTTTTTCGGTTCGATGGCAATTGGCTGGCTCGATCCGTTCAGCCTGCTGGTGCGTTCGATTGGCCTGTCTCTGCTGCCGGCGGTGAACTACGCTGTCCGCGCCGTGCTGGCGCCGCTGGAGCACAGCCATTTTGCCCTCATCCGCGCCACGGGCGAAGGCATTCACGCTGTCCTGCAGGCCATTGTGCTGGACTTTCGTCAGACGCACTTTGCGCAGGGGTTGGTGCTGGGCGTGCTGTTTGTTGTGATCCTGGCCGCCAGCCTGCGTGTGACGCGCCTGTGGTGCCGCTCGATCTGCCCGCTGGGCGCGCTGCTGGGTGCCGTTTCGCGGTGGTCGGTTCTGGGGCTGCACAAGGATCCCGAATCCTGCAACCGCTGCAATCGCTGCCTGCTGCACTGCCAGGGCGGCGATGATCCCATCGGCGGCGCGCCATGGCGCAAGTCCGAGTGCCTGATGTGCATGAACTGTGTGGATAGCTGCCCCGAGCACAGCCTGGAGTTTCGTTTCTTCCGCAAGGAGAAGGAGATCGCGTCGCCGAATCTGGGTCGGCGGCGCACGCTCACTGGCGTGATGGCCGGCGTGGCTGCGGTGCCGCTCATGCACGCCAACACCGGTCTCGGCAAGAGCCGGCACGAGCGGTTGATCCGCCCACCGGGCGCGCTCGACGAGCCGGATTTTCTCTCGCGCTGCATCCGCTGCGGCGAGTGCATGAAGGTGTGCCCGAACAACTCGCTGCATCCCACGCTGGAACAGGCCGGACTGGAAGGGCTCTGGACACCGACGCTGGTGCCGCGCATCGGCTACTGCGAGCCCAGTTGTGTCCTCTGCTCGGAAGTCTGCCCCACCGGAGCCATCTGGCAGATTACACCCAAAGAAAAGGGTTGGGTCGTGGGCGTTGGAACTGACAAGCCAATACGTCTGGGAACGGCTTTCTATGACCGCGGCCACTGCTTACCGTGGGCGATGGCCACCGATTGCATCGTATGCGAGGAATGGTGCCCGGTGTCGCCCAAGGCGATTTATCTGCTCGAAGCGGATGTGGTTGATTCGGCAGGCAAGACCAAGACGGTGAAGCAGCCGCACGTGGATCCCGACCGTTGCGTCGGTTGCGGGGCGTGCGAGTATGCCTGCCCCATGCAGGATCACCCCGCCGTGTATGTCAACAGCATTGGCGAAAGCCGTTCCCCCAGCAGCCAGATCCTGCTGAGCCGTAAATAAAGGAGAGATGATTGATGATCTTTCATGCAAAAAAATGGATGTGGGACGCGATTGCGGTGGCGCTGGTAGCCGCAGCCGCCGTTACCGGATGCAAGAAGACCACAGTCGATCCGTTCCCGGCATCGGACGTAGTGGCGGGATGGCAAAAGACCAGCGATACGCGCGTCTTTGCAGCCAAGGATCTTTGGCAGTACATCGATGGAGATGCCGAGCAGTATGTGAAGGCGGGCGTGGTCTCGACTTCGACCTCCGACTACAAGTATCAGAACCAGTTGGAGGCGGTGGTGGACGTTTACACTATGGGTGATTCCGCGGGCGCGCACAAGATTTTTGCGAACGACGAGAGCAAGGGCGCCAAGAGCGTTCAGTTAGGCGACGCCGGCGTTGCCTACGAGCAAAGCGTCACCTTCTGCAAGGGGCCTTACCTGGTGCGCATTGTTGCGTATGAGTCCGCGCCGGACGGGCCACAGGCGCTGCTGGCTCTTGCGCGCGGTGTGGAAACGAAACTCTAGGCTTGCACGGATGGAGGATTGCCGGCGTGAGCCACCGTGAGGATTGCCATGCCGCATTGCCCGATGAAGTTCCAGTACATCCGGCGCAAACTTCGTTCCTCCTCCATCCGCATTTTGGATATTGGCTGCGGCAACGGTTCGCCAACCGCGGCCAAACGCTGGTTTCCGGGCTGCCACTATTCGGGAGCGGATATTCAGCGCTACAACCTGAGCGACGAGGACATTGCCGCCATGGACGCTTTCTACCTCTTGGGTACGGACGGCTCGGGCTATGCCGCCATTCCGGACGGCAGCTACGACTTTGTCCTGCTCAACCATGTGGTGGAGCACATGGCGAATCCGGCGCCGATTCTGGCCGCGTTGTGCACAAAGCTCAAGCCGGGTGGCTATATCTGGATCGCGTTTCCTTCGCTGCGCAGTTTGTCTCTGCCTTCGTCAGTGGACGAGACGCTGCAATTCTGCGATGACCCGACGCACGTGCGCGTGCCGGACATGCGCGAGATTGCCAATATCCTGCTTGCGAACGGTGTGAAGATTCTGCACGCGGGCCGGTCGCGGGAAGGCCTCCTGACTACGCTGGGCGACATCGTCAAGCTGTTCAAGCGCATGGTGATGAAGGCGGTAACTGGCAAGTTTTCCGGACGGGGACTCTGGTATCTGCTGGGATTCGAGGATCACGTATTTGGCCAACGCAGGCCGGACTGATGAGCAGGTCCGGCCGCAATATGGAAGGAGAATGCAAGCGATGAAAAGCCGCCGGGAGTTTTTGAAAGATGCTGCGGCCGGGGCCGTGGCACTGGGTGCGTCAGTTGCCGCCGACGGGCTGGGCTTGGCGGGCAAGCAGAACGAACTCACGCCAGCCGGCAAATCCAGGGTAGTGGTGGCTCGTGATGCGGCACTGCACAGCGCCGGTGGGCAGCCGGATGAGAAGCGCGTTCTGGCGTTGCTCGACAAGGCTATGGCCGCGTATACGGGCCGCGAGCATCCGGTCGAGGCGTGGAAGCACGTCATCCCCGCGGAGATCCTGAGCGGCAAGGTGATCGGGCTTAAGGTGAACGGCCTGGGCGGCCGGGGTATCTCGACGCATCGCGTGCTGGTGATGGCCATCGCCGAGCGCTTGCAGCAGGCCGGCGTGCGGGCCGGCAACATCGTCGTCTGGGACCGCAATGCGCGCGATCTTGAGGCGTGCGGCATGACCATCAGTACCAATGCGAACGGCATTCGCTGCTACGGCAACGACAGCGCCGGTTTCGAGGACCAGCCGGCATCGTTTGGCTCGGCGCGCGTGCGGCTCTCCCGGATCCTCACCCGCGACTGCGCCATGGTGATCAGTTTGCCGATCCTCAAAGACCACGACATGTCGGGTCTGACCTTCACCATGAAAAATATGTACGGCGTTGTCGAGCGGCCGAATGAACTGCACGGCAACAACTGCAATCCCGGCGTCGCCGATCTCAACTGTATACCCGCGGTGCGCAACAAGGTTCGCTTCACCATCGGCGATGCGCTGACCTCTGTTTACCAGGGCGGGCCGACTTTCCATCCCGCATTTATGTGGTATCCCAATGCGCTTGTGGTGGGCGAGGATCGCGTGGCCATCGATCACACAGCGCTGCAGATGCTGAATCAAAAGCGCGTAGAGGCGGGTCTGGGAACTCTTGAGGCCGACGGCCGTACACCCCAGTACATCGCCACTGCCGCTGACCGGGCGCACCGGTTGGGTACAAACGATCCCAAACGCATTCACCTTATGGAAATTTGATCAGGAGAACCACCATGGCAGGCGAAACCGGCCCGACAATCAACCCGAAGCCGCCCCAGGAGCCGCCCATCACGCGGCGCGAAGCTATGCTGCAACTTCTCCGTCTGGGCGGGGCGGCCGCAGGAGTGGCGGGTGCGGCGGTCTGGCTCACCGAGCACAGCGTCCGTCCGGTTCCACCACCCGCTGTGGAAGCGCGTCGCGACCATCGCGTGGCCTCTGAGGCGCAATTTCCGCAGATGACCGTGGTGCAAGGTGGTGAGCCGCGCGCGCTGGTCCAGCAGGCGCTTGAAAATATGGGCGGCATCAACCGGTTCATCAGCCGCCAGGATGTGGTGGTTCTCAAGCCCAACATCGCCTGGGACCGCACGCCGGAGCAGGCTGCCAACACCAATCCCGACCTGGTAGCCGAGGTTGTGCGCCAGTGTTGGCACGCCGGCGCCAAGCGTGTCGTTGTTACTGACGTCAGTTGCAACGAGCCGCGCCGCTGTTTCATGCGTTCGGGCATTCAGGCCGCGGCGCGGGCCGAGGGCGCCGAAGTGATCCTGCCCGATCCGCAACTCTACCGCGAAGTGAACTTGCAGGGCGTCGTGCTGAAGGACTGGCCCGTCTTTGGACCGTTTCTTGAAGCCGACAAGGTGATCAATCTGCCCATCGCCAAGCAGCACGGACTGGTCGGCGTCACGCTGGGCATGAAGAACTGGTACGGTATCCTGGGCGGAGAGCGCAACCGGCTGCACCAGCAGATTCACCAGAGCCTGGTTGATCTCGCCAACTTCATGCTGCCCACGGTCACGCTGATGGACTGCTATCGCGTCCTGCTGCGCAACGGTCCCACCGGCGGCAACCTGGAGGATGTGGCGCTGAAGAAAACCTTGGTTGCCGGAACCGATCCGGTGGCCATTGACGCGTATGTGGCTAAAGCCTACTGGAACCTGGACCCCGAGCAACTGCCATATCTGCAGATGGCGGCGGCGCGCGGGCTCGGGACGCTGGACTTTGCCGCGCTTACGGTGAAGGTGAGCCAGTTGGGATAAGGATTCTGTTGCCGCATATGTGATGACCGCCTCCGGCAGAAACGCTTGACGGACGTACATACAAAAATCAAAATTCGTATCACTATTGACAGCTGTATACAGAATGCAATGGCTTAGCACAAGAAGAGGGGAGCTCCGATTGCAGGATGCAGCCGCGGAGCTTTTCCGGTGACAGGGCGATGCCGTTGATGGAGCGTTCGATGCCGTCGACCAGTTCCTCCACATCGTGCGGACAGCTATTGGCCAACTCGCGCTTGGCCTGCGCCCAGACGCCTTCGTCGGGATTCAACTCCGGCGCATAGGAGGGAAAGTATTCGATGCGCAGGCGGCAATGCCGTTGCCGCAGTTGCTCGATGGGTCGGCCCTTGTGCGTCGAGCTGTTGTCCAGCAGCACGATGAGCGGACCAGGCAATTGACGCAACAGTTCGCGCAGAAACAGGCAGACCTCCTCTTGCCCGATGTTGTCGTAGAAGAGCAAATAGTAGAGCGCGAGCCGCTGCCTGCGCGGGCTGAACGAGATGCCGCTGATGACCGATATCTTGTCGCGCCGCGCCGCGCCTGGCGATGACGATGGATTGGGGTTTGGCCTTGCGGTGCCCAGGTGCGCACCACGTTGGGGATCAGCATGAAGCCCGACTCGTCGGCGAAGACGATGTGGGCGCCCAGCCTTGCGGCGTTTTTTTTACAGGCGGCCAGTCTTTCTGCTTCCAACGTTCGATTTGATCTTCGTCCCGCTCCAGAGCGCGCCGCCCGGGCTTCTGCGGGCTCCAGCCCAGGGTGTGCATCAGCCGGCCAATGTGATCGGGATGATAGCGGACACCGAATTCTTGTTCGACCAGCGCGGCAATGCGCGCCGTAGTCCACAGGTTGGTGCGGTAGCCCTGCGCCAGCGGCCCTTTCACCAGCAGGCGCACCAGGCGCTTGCGCTGACTCTGGATCAGTTTCAACGGGCGCCCCGGCGAACAGCGCACCTCCAAGGCTTGGCTACCCAGGCGGCGCCGCGCATCGCGCCAGCGCATCACCGAACTGGCGTTGCAACCGATGCGCCGTCCCACCTCGTTGAGAGAAAGCCCATCATCGAGCAGCGCCAGCGCACGCCGCCGCCGGTCCTTGAGCAAGTCCGCGCTTCCCTTGAGCCTGGGCATAGGTAGTCTTCCTCTGAGTACCTATTATTGCATTATTTATACAGAGATCAATAAATGGCGACGAAACGCTCGCCGTCCTTCCTGTTTGGACCTCATTGCCCTTCTACACAAAGAGATGACTCAACAAACCACGCTGCTCCAGCCCTTTGCTCTCAATATCAACCCTCCCGAGTTGGTTCAGTCCGCCACCGCTTTAGAAAATGTAGATACTGCAGGGCATGACTTCGGCCATGCCGCCTTTTGCGGCCAATGCCGCCCCGGCTTTAGAAGCCACCAAACTCTGGCGGGCGCAAAAACCTTTCCTGGGAGGCTAAAGCCATAAGAATTCTATGCCTGCTTGATTGGCGCGACTCAAGTTCCGCACGCAGCGGACAGGCGTGCCCTTTCAAAAAACAGTCGCCTTAATTTGCCCCTTCATGCGATTGACCTGAACCACTGGCCCGCATTACAGAACTCGCCGGTTCGCCCTGGCCCTCTCCGCTACAATAGTGTGAAGCGCCTGCCGGTCAAGGACACGATTCCTTAGGCCGCCAGGCGCGTCAAAACATGATGCTAGACCGGAATCTGCCTGAAGCCCTTACATTCGACGATGTCTTGCTGGTGCCCGCCTACAGCGACGTCGTGCCCACGCAGGTGAGCACGCAGACCCAGTTGACCCGTGCCATCACTCTGAATACGCCGCTCCTCTCTTCCGCGATGGACACGGTAACGGAATCGCGCATGGCCATCGCCATGGCCCAGCAGGGCGGAATCGGCATCGTGCACCGCAATCTCTCCATCGCCGCCCAGGCCGGTGAAATTGACAAGGTGAAGCGCTCGGAGAGTGGCATGATCGTGGACCCGGTCACCATTGGGCCGGACCAGATGATCGCCGACGCCCTTGAGGTGATGCGCCGCTATAAAATCTCCGGCGTGCCGGTGACGCGCGGCACCAAGCTGGTGGGCATCCTCACCAACCGCGACCTGCGCTTTGAAACCCGTACCGACATTCCCATCGGCGACGTGATGACCAAGGAAAACCTGATCACCGTTCCCGTGGGCACCACGCTCGAAGAGGCGGAGCTGATCCTGCACAAGCATCGCGTGGAAAAACTGCTGGTGGTCAACGATCAGTACGAGCTGAAGGGCCTCATCACGGTCAAGGACATCCAGAAAAAATTGAAGTATCCCAATGCCAGCAAGGATGCGCAGGGCCGTCTCCGCGTGGGCGGCGCCATCGGCGCCACCGGCGACTTCCTGGAGCGCGCGTCAGAGTTGGTGAAGGCGCGTGCCGATGTGCTGGCTATCGACTCGGCGCACGGGCACTCGTCGCGGGTGCTGGACGCCGTGCGCCAGGTAAAGAAGCGCTTTCCTGACGTAGGCTTGCTCGCCGGCAACGTAGCCACCTACGAGGGCGCCAAGGCGTTGATCGAGGCTGGAGCCGACGCCATCAAGGTCGGTATCGGGCCGGGCTCCATCTGCACTACCCGCATGGTCACCGGCGCGGGCATGCCGCAGATCACGGCCATCGCCGAGTCCGCGCGCGCCGCTCGCGAGTACGGTATTCCCGTCATCGCCGACGGCGGTATCAAGTACTCGGGCGAGATCACCAAAGCCATCGCCGCCGGCGCCAGCTCGATCATGATCGGCTCGCTCTTCGCCGGCGTGGATGAAAGCCCCGGCGAAACCATCCTCTACCAGGGCCGCAGCTTCAAGAGCTATCGCGGCATGGGCTCGTTAAGCGCAATGAACCAGGGCTCCGGCGAGCGATACTTCCAGTCCGGCGCCGACCTGGCCGAGGCGGAAATTTCATCCGAAGGCGTGGTGCAGCGCGAGCGCAACGGGCAGAACCGGCTGGCAAAATTTGTCCCCGAAGGCATCGAGGGGCGTGTTCCGTATCGCGGGCCACTGGAGTCCATGGTCTACCAGCTCGTCGGCGGCCTGCGCTCCGGCATGGGCTATCTGGGCTGCTCCACCATCGCGGAGTTGCAGGAGAAGGCACGCTTTGTGCGCATCTCCGGCGCCGGGCTGCGCGAGAGTCACGTGCACGATGTGATCATCACCCGCGAGGCGCCAAACTACCATGTCGAGTGAGCAACGCAGCCTTCGCTTCTGGCTCAGCGCCTGGCTGCCGGTGATTCTCGGAATCCTGGTAATTGCGGTGGAGTCGACGCTCTATTTCGGCGCCGAGTACACCTCGGGCCCGTTCCGGTGGATCTTCCAGGCGATCTTCGGCCCTGTAAGCGATGCCCACTGGGGCCAAATCCACTTTCTGATCCGCAAGAGCGGCCACTTTCTCGGCTATGGAACGCTCGGGCTGCTCTGGCTGCGCGCCTGGTGGATGACGCTGCCCCGATCCCGCTTCCTCACCAGTTCCGCACTCGCGATCCTGGGAACAGCGCTCATCTCTGCCGGCGACGAGTTCCACCAGACATTCTTGCCCGACCGCACCGGAAGCCCGTGGGATGTGTTGCTGGACTGCTGTGGAGCCATCCTGCTGCAGTTGCTGGTCTACGCATTCATGCGTTTGTTCCGCCGCGAGCGACTGGAACGAGCCGCGTAAACTCCATAGCACTTTTCCTTCTACCGTGCGGCGGGCTCACGTTTCTTGCTATGGATGTCCCACCGATAAATCTGGGTGCCCCGGGTCTCGCTTTTGAGTCCGGGAAGGCTACACCGTTCGGTTCATGGAAGCCCCCGCCATCCTCGGAACAGTTGAAATCGAGTTGGAGTGAATGGCGAGGCTTCGAGACCCACTCATCGCGATAAAGCTGCGATACATGGGGCACACACCTCATCCTTCCGAAGGGGCGGAGTGTGCGGCAGAATGGATGCTGAATTCCGAAGTTGAGCCTCGTTTGTGGTCTGGTGCCGAACGGCCAGGGAAGCGGTAAGG
>JAJZVZ010000011.1 GCA_021846945.1 Acidobacteriota bacterium
GCGCGCCGATTCAATCACCTCGCGCACACTGAAGCCCTGCCCGTTGCCCAGATTGAAGATCAGCCGGTCGTGCGCGGCAAGCGCATCCAGGGCCAGCAGGTGCGCATCGGCGAGATCGGAGACGTGAATGTAGTCGCGGATGCAGGTGCCGTCGGGGGTGGGGTAATCATCGCCGTAGATGCGGATGGATTGGCGGCGGCCGAGGGCAACATCAAGCACCAGTGGGATCAGGTGGGACTCAGGCTCGTGGGCTTCGCCACGCGTTACGCCGCAGGGGCCTTCGGGCGCTCCCGCCACGTTGAAGTAGCGCAGCGAGGCGTAGCGCAGGCCGTGGATACGGTTGAACCAGCCAAGCATGTGCTCGACCAGCAGCTTGGATTCGCCATAGGCGTTGGTGGGCAAAAGGCGCGCATCCTCCTTGATGGGCACCGATTCCGGCTCGCCGTAGACAGCGGCGGTCGATGAGAAGACGAGGCGGCGGGGACCGCAGACAAGCATTGCCTCTAGCAGGCTGAGGGTGGAAGCGGTGTTGTTGCGGAAATAAATCTCCGGCCGCTGCATGGATTCGCCCGCCTCAATCAGCGCGGCGAAGTGGAGCACGCCATCAAAGGGCTGATTTTGTTCTTGGGCGGATCTGAAAACGCTTTCAAGTGTGGCGCGATCAGCCACCTCTGCCTCCATAAACTCCACATCCCGCGGCACTAAATCCCGCCTGCCGTGGCTCAGGTTGTCCAGAACCACCGCCTGATGCCCCATTCTGGTAAGAAGTTCCGCAACGGTACCACCGATGTACCCGGCGCCGCCAGTGACCAAGATCTTCACAAAAAAGACTGTCCTTTCCGCAACAGTTTAGGTTACTTTGAGTCTATTACGAGAGTGGGATATGATGGGGCCGGATGTAAGTAAATGCTTTTCGGGCCCTGATGCTGACACCCCGCACGAATTCTGACCCAGGTTTCGATGCAGTCAGCGGATGGGTTTTGACGCTCCACAGAAAGCACAATAGGAGATAGATTGCTGAAAAGCAAGGGTGTGCGGATTCATTTGCCGGTTGCCTTGGATGGGAAGTGGAGATTCTGAATGTCCGAGGACCATAGGGTGGATCGTCTAATTCGCACAAGACCTTACAGACCGGGCTTCAACGGAAGTTGCGCAGGCATACGTTCGCCACGCGCTACGGCCGCAAATGCGCAGCACGATTTTTTTTCCTCCAGTCCTGCATTCAGACAGCTTCATCCATGTCTCTTGCCTTGGAGGCAAGACATATTTGGAGGTTTGCCGCGCAGCGCGGCACGATGCGATATGGCGGAAGGTGGTTTCCAAGCCGAGTCCTGGTATCTGCGTAGTGGACGGCGGCTGTGCGTATACGGGCAGCATTTTGCGGGACTTGCAATGATTCCCCGCGGGATCGCGAATCATGCTGAGAGCGTTTGGCTACCGCGTGGGATTGCATCCAGTTCGGTTGCCCCAGTGATGCGGCAGCGCGCGGCCTCGACCGCCCGAACCGAGGGTCAAAAAACATGCCGATGACTAATTCCCCTGGATTTAAGAATTTCGGATTACTTCCCGAGCCTGAAGGAAGGTCGGCGTCATTCATTACCAGCGCTGTCGTCAACTCATGCATTCTGGTTGCGGCCATCTATATCGGAATGACTGCCAAGCGTATTGTGACGCAGCATAAGTTTGAGATGACGGATCTGATTATGCCCAATACCCCGCCGCCACCTCCAAAGGTCAAGATCAAGCCACCTCCGCCGCCTCCGAAGCTGCCCGAGGCTCCCAAACTGCCCGAGGTCAAGATGGAAGCTCCGAAGATTCAGGTGCCCAGGGAGCAGCCCAAACCGGCGCCCAGGCAGATCCAGATGCAAGCCAAGGTAGCGCTGCCCAAAGTCAGGGAGAGCCGGCCGGCGATTATCCTGGCGCCTCAGCCCAAGGCGGCGTTGACGGCGGCAATGCCGGCGCAGGTGCCGCAGGCTAGGCCGTCAACCCAGCCGGTGCATCTGGGGCAACTGTTCGGCGTGACTCCGAATCCCAGGGCCACGCGGCCAGCTACTGTGGCGGCTATCGGCAATCCCTACGGCGGCATGGAAGGCCGTGCGGAAGTGCCGCGCGGGGTGGTCGGCTCGGCGGGCATTGGCGATGGCATTCGCTCCGGCTCAAATGCGGGGATGGTGGGCAAGGTAGCCTCGGCGGGCATTCCTGGCGGTACCGGGCAAGCCAGGCAAGTCAGTTATGGCCGGGTGGCCTCGGCGGGCATTCCCGCAATGAAACCCGTGGCCGCCGCTCCAAAGATGGTCGAGGAGAAGCCCACCGAAACCAGCCTCGAAGTTCTATCCAAGCCGCCGGTGCACTATACCGCTGAAGCCAGGCAGTTAAGGATCCAGGGTGATGTCATCGTGCGCGTCACATTTCTGGCCACTGGCCAGGTGGTCGTCCATGGCGTGGTCCGCGGCTTGGGTCACGGCCTGGATCAAGAGGCCCTCCGGGTCGCCCGTGAGATCCGTTTCCGGCCGGCTACGCGCAATGGCCGGCCCATCGACTTGACGACCAATGTCGTTATCGCGTTCCAATTGGCATAGAAATAGCGTTTGCGCCACGTTCCACACGATTAACCCGACTGGGCCGAATCATCCCAACGCGGTGGTTACAGCAAGAGAAAACGACCCTGAAGCACCATTTAGGAGCCTGACATTATGAAGTTTCGCAAGCCCTACCTCATCTTCCTGCTGATTCTTTGCCTGGGCGCCTCTTGCTCATACGCGAGGGCGCCGAAGTACCAGTTGATGCGGCCTCTCACACCCGCCCAGCTTGCCCTGGTTCGCAAAGCCATCGCGCAGGAAAAAGTGATCATTGCCAATATTCAGCAGCGCACACCGCTGGTTGAAACCTACATCCAGAATATGAAACCGGATGTGAACCTCTATGAAGTTCCGGTCGGCGATGACTACATGCTGAGCCGCGTGGATTTCGGCAGGGCCTTCTTCGACAAAGTCTATGAACCGCGGGCAACCGGAAGCCACGGCTTTTTCAAGGGCTCGTTCGCCGCCATGTCCGGATTGAGCAAACTGCTGGGGCTCGAACGGTTCACCTACAATCCCAACGGCTTTATGGAGATGATGTTTGTCGATCCCACGGGATTCGACCAGAAGCATTATCAGTTCAGCTATGTGCGCCGTGAGTTTCTGGGGTCGGTGCGAACCTGGGTTTTCGATGTGCATCCCCGGGCAAAGGGGATGGGCAGGTTCTATGGCCGCATCTGGATTGAGGATCAGGGCGGGAACATCGTGCGCTTTAACGGCACTTATACCGGACCGAAGTCCAAGGACACGCTGAAGTACTTCTTCCACTTCGACAGCTGGCGGATGAACCTGCAACCCGGAACCTGGCTGCCGGTTGCTGTTTACGTGGAGGAGTCGCACCGCGTCTCGGATACAAATTCAGTCGGCATCAAGGCGCAGACGCACTTCTGGGGCTATGATCTGAAACTGCCCACGCAGAACGATGAAAATGTAAGTGTGACGGTCGACAATGCCGTTGATCAGAGCGGCCAGTCGCAGGATGTCGGGCCACTGCAGGCCTCGCGCATGTGGGTTACCCAGGCAGAAAACAATGTGCTCGACAGACTTGAGCAGGCCGGTCTTGTCGCGCCGCTTATTCCCGGCGGCTACGAACAAAAGATTCTGGATCAGATCGTCATTAACTTGGTAGTGCCCAATAACATTCCGCTCACTGACCAGGTGCATTGCCGAGTTCTGCTCACCGATACGATTGAAGCCACCACGGTTGGGAACTCGATCATTTTGAGTAGGGGGCTGCTCGACAGCCTGCCCAACGAGGAGTCCATCGCCTCGGTCATCGCCATGGAACTGGCGCACATTGCGCTGGGGCATCATATCGATACGCGCTATGCCTTCAATGACCGCCTCCTCTTTCCTGATCAAGCGGTCTTCCAGCGCATCGACATGAACCACACGGACCACGACAACCAACAGGCCGCCACCTTGGCGATGAAGTACATGGAAAACTCCATGTACAAGGACAAGCTGGCCAACGCGGGGCTTTACTATGCGCAGCTGGAGGATTCGGCCAAGGTTTTGAAGGCTCTCAACACTCCCAAGCTGGGTGATTCGCTACTCCAGCCCGATGGGGTTCCCTGGATGGACGCCCTGGCTAAAATGGCGCCCAAGCTGGATTGGAATGATCTGAACCAGATTGCCGCCCTGCCGTTGGGAAGCTGGCTCAAACTCGACCCGTGGAATGATACGGTGCGGATGCTGGACGCCAAGCGCTTTGCGCCGTTGAATGCCCGTGACAAGATGCCGTTCGAGGTGACGCCCATCTTCTACAATTTGCACCGCTATGAGACCGCCAGCGCTACGGCGCCGGCGGGAGCGGCGGCTCCTGCGAACGGAGCTCAACCGGCGGCGCAGTCGGGCGCGGCTGCACCCCCGCCACAGGGACAGGCGGGAGCCGCCACCGCCAACATGCAATAGTACAGGCATAGGGGAGGCTGCCGGCAAGCCGGGTTCCGGCCTGCCGGCAGCCGTTGGAGCGTGGCTGTCTCACCGCCCAGGAACGGGCTCCGATTGATCGGAACCGGATCAACTTCATGCTCATGACAAAAAAGAAGAATCATATTCTGCTCTGCGTTGTGCTTGCCGCCGGAACCGCAATGGCCGGCGCACAAGTAAAGCCTGCTGCCACCGCCCGGCAGATTTCCCTCACTGCCGGCGCCGTGGGCTCCTTCTTTCAACCTGATTACGCCGGCGGTGGCGTGCCGCAGGCCAGCCCCGATCACCTCGACGGCATGGGCGTATACATCGACGTCGGATTTACGCATTGGGTTCAACTCGAAGCCGAGGGGCGCTGGCTGGACTTCAATGAGTACCGCAATATCTCGCAGAACAACTATCTCATTGGTCCCAGAATCCCCATCTATCCACTGCGTTTCTGGAAGGTAACGCCATATGGGAAGGTGCTGGTCGGCTGGGCGTCGATGAACTTCGAGGACAACTTCGCCTGGGGCCGGTTCACCGACATTGCATACGGCGGCGGCATGGACATCCAGGTGAGCAAGAGACTCAGCATACGCGCCATCGACTTCGAATATCAGCAGTGGCCGGACTGGCTCAACACGTCGCTACATCCCTACGGGTACAGCGCGGGGATTGGATATACGATCTTTGGAGCTCATTGATCTGAGCCCGCGGCAGGAAGGGTCGATCAGGCGCAAACCCTGCTGAATTGAACTTCGGCGCGACGGCTGAAGTTGCATCGAAACGATCCACGCGCGATGTGTTTGAGCTTCGTTCTTGCCGCGCATTCATTGCAACGGTTGAACAAAACTCGCCTGCGGCTCTGCGCGGGAGTGCGGTCCGAATACAAAAAGGGCTGCTCCGAAGAACAGCCCTTTCTCAGCGCTGAATGCCTGATCCCTGCGGCTTACGCCGGTGACGGCGAGCCCTCCGGGAATCCGGGGCCACCACGGCTCTCCGGTTTGAGCACCTGCTGCGGAGTGCCGCCCGTATCGCTGGGTGAGGCCAGCGAAGAACGCAACGGAGGCAGTTCCTTGCCTTCGATCAGCAACTTGACCTCATCGGCGTCAATCGTCTCACGCTCCAGCAGCGCCGCTGCAATGCGATGCATCGCGTCTTGGTGGGCGTCGATGATGTTGCGCGCAGACTGGTAGGCTTCGTCGATCAGGCGGCGAACTTCGAGGTCAATCTGCCGGGCCGTCTCCTCGCTGAAGTCACGGTGCTGGGCGATCTCACGGCCCAGGAAGATCTGCTCCTCCTTCTTGCCAAAGGTGAGCGGACCCAGGCGGCTCATGCCGTACTCGCAGACCATGCGCCGGGCCAGATCGGTGGCGCTTTCAATATCGCTGCCCGCGCCGGTGGACATCTGGTTGAGGAAGATCTCCTCAGCCACGCGCCCGCCGTAGGCCGTCGCCAGCCGAGTCTCCAGGTATTCGCGCGTGTAGTTGTGACGGTCGTCGGGTAGATAGACCGTGACGCCCAGCGCCATGCCGCGCGGAATGATGGTCACCTTGTGGATGGGGTCCGAGTGATCGCGCAGGAAGGACACCAGCGCGTGGCCTGCCTCGTGGTAGGCCGTCACCCGCTTCTCCTCGTCGGTCAGCAACATCGACTTGCGCTCCGCGCCCATCAGCACCTTGTCCTTGGCCAGCTCACAGTCGTACATCGTGACCTGCTTGCGGTTGGCGCGCGCCGCATTCAGGGCAGCCTCATTGACCATGTTGGCCAGGTCAGCTCCGCTGAAGCCCGGCGTGCCGCGGGCCAGAACATTCAGGTTGACGTCGTCGGAGATGGGCACCTTCTTCACGTGTACGCGGAGGACTTCCTCGCGGCCGCGCACGTCAGGCAGACCCACGACTACGCGGCGGTCGAAGCGCCCCGGGCGCAGCAGCGCGGGATCGAGCACATCGGGCCGGTTGGTGGCAGCCACCAGGATGACACCGTCGTTGGACTCGAATCCGTCCATTTCAACGAGCAGCTGGTTCAGCGTCTGCTCGCGCTCGTCGTGCCCGCCGCCCAGTCCGGCGCCGCGATGGCGGCCGACGGCATCGATTTCGTCGATGAAGATGATGCAGGGAGCATTCTTCTTGCCCTGCTCGAAGAGATCGCGCACGCGGCTGGCGCCGACGCCCACAAACATTTCCACAAAGTCAGAGCCGGAAATGGAGAAGAACGGCACATTGGCCTCGCCGGCCACGGCCCGCGCCAGCAGCGTCTTGCCGGTTCCGGGAGGGCCGACTAGCAGCACGCCCTTGGGAATGCGCCCGCCCAGCTTCTGGAACTTCTGCGGTTCGCGCAGATATTCGATGATCTCCTTCAGCTCCTCCTTGGCCTCGTCCACCCCGGCCACGTCCTTGAAGGTGACCTTCTTTTGCTGCATGGAGAGCAGGCGCGCGCGGCTCTTGCCGAACGAGAGCGCCTTGTTGCCGCCCGACTGCATCTGCCTGAGCATGAAGAACCAGATGGCGCCAAGCAGAACGAACGGGCCGACGTTGAAGAGCAGCGGCAGCAGAATGTTGTTCTGCGGCTCCTTGATGGAGAAGTTGACCTTGGCGGTCAACAGCGCTTTCTCAAGATCCTCGTAATTGGGCGGAATCGTGGTGTGGAACTGATCCTTGGGCGACGCCTTCAGGTGGCCGTGCAGTTCGTTCCCCTGGATCGTGGCGTCCAGCACTTCGTTGTTCTGAACCTTGTTGTAAAGATCGGAGTAGGGAATCTCCGTATCCTTCCCCATGCTCGCGCCGCGCTGCACCACACCCCAAAGCAGCATAAGGCAGATGAGGATAAAGACCCAGAACATAATGGTTTTAACGCTCGAATTCACCAGGACTCCTCTCTCCCGGCGAGGGCGATATGCCTAACTACCCCCCGGTCGACCCCTCGCACCACCCTTTTAGACGCCTGCGACTCCCCCAAAGTCACAGAAAATACGCACGCGCACACGGCAAACCTACGGCCCGCCGCCCTCATAGGCAGTAGAACAGATTGTACTCCGAGCAAAGCCGAAAATGTAACTTACCGAAGGAATGCACCGGGAGGCGTCGCATGAATGAAGAAATTGCGGCAAATGCGGTCTTGCGGGGGCAACAAGTTGAGGGTCTGCAGAAAAGTGAAAAGGGCCAGCGGATTCGGCCGCAGCGATCGGACAGGGACTGAACTTGGTTCTTTATTCCGTTGAACTTACGACGCACTTGAAGCCGTGCCATTTTGCAGGACTCTGTTCCTGTTGAGCCCTTTTCCTGGCGCGCTAATCGTTTGGCCTCTGGGAAGACGGCGTCAGATTCTCATCCAGAAACTCCGCTTGCACGGTGATTCCCTGCTCCGGCTCTAACTCGACGCCCTGCATCCAGGCGATGCGGCCATCCACTTCAAGCACCGGCCAGAGCGCCCGGCGGGTTCCGGTCACCCGCAGACGCTCCAACACTTCCTTCACCTTCCGCGGGCCGCCGGAGTAGCGTAGCCGAACCCGGTCGCCGGGCTTCCAGTTCCGCAGCGTGGCTGAACACGAGGCGCCAGGCAGCTGACCATTGGGCGCTCCGGACGGTCCGGAGAGGCCGATGCGAAGACGGATGCCAAATGCGGGGGCATCCACCTCGCCGGGAATCGCCACAGTGTACTCCGGAGTCGTCCCATCTGCTTCTGATACCGGACCAGCTGAAAGGCGCAGTTCTCGTGGCGTGCGTTCGGCGCGCACCCCCGCGGCCAGTTCGCGCCTCTGTCCGGCGCGGCCGGTAAGTGCCAGAGAACGCAATGCCTCAGTCGAATCGAAGTCTAGCGCCGCACCCATTTGCCCAGCGGCATGCCGCAGAAGGCGGCGCTGCAAAGCCGGGGCCAGGGCGGCCAGCCGGGTCACGTCGATTGCCAGCCCCTCGCCTGCCGCACGGCCGCCGCCGCGCACGGGACGCCCGGTGAGGATCAATTGCGGAGCCAGCTTTGCCAGTTCGTCCCGCCACCATGCCTCTTCGTCGCGGGCCAGCTCGGCCATCTGCGCCAGATGCTCGCGGAGCTGTGGATTCCAGGTTTCCAGCAGCGGCAGCAGTTCATGGCGAATGCGGTTGCGCGTAAAGGTCAGGTGGCGGTTCGAAGAGTCCTCACACCAGCTTTGGCCCAGCGCGTGGAGATACGCCTCGACTTCGGCACGCGTGGTGTGGAGCAGCGGGCGCAGGATGCGGCCCTCGGGGAACTCGATGACGGGATGAATGCCCGCCAGGCCCTCGGTCCAGGCGCCGCGCAGAATTTTGGCCAGCACCGTCTCCGCCTGATCGTCGAGGGTGTGCGCCGTGGCCACTGCTTCCACCTCGCCCGCGGCCAGCAGTTGCCGGAACCACCCATAACGCAAACGTCGCGCCGCTTCCTCCAGCGTCTCATTCTTTTCCCTGGCCTCGGCGGCTGCGTCCACGCGGGCCTCATGAAAGGGCAGGCCCAGCCTGGCTGCCAGCTCACGGGCAAAGGCCGCGTCGGCATCGGCCTCGGCGCCGCGTAAGCCGTGGTGCAAGTGGGCGGCATGGAGCACCAGGCCCAGTTCTCCACTGCGCGCCGCCAGGACGCGCAACAGGGCTACGGAGTCCGCGCCGCCGGAGAGGCCGACAGCCAGCCGCAGGCCGGGCCGGAGGTGGGTGGTGTCCATCGCAAGCGTGATGGGGGAGCGGGAGCGCACGAGAGGATGATAAGGCGTCAGCGCTCGGCTCTGCATCGCAAGGTCAATTTGCTTCGTTCCGGCGACATCGAACCCACAACTCCTCGCGCATTCGAAGATGTGCCGTCGGCGAGTTGTCTGGCTGAGCGACCGTCGCTCCTACAGCCGGTCTGGAGACGCGGCACTGGCCGCTCAACGCCCGCCGTTGTATACTCCACGAGTTATGCAGGTATTCGCGATTTTGCCCGCCGCGGGATTGGGCACCCGCATGGCAGGCCCCCAGCCCAAGCAGTTTCTTACGCTCGATGGAGTGCCCATTCTGATTCACTCGCTGCGCGCCTTTGCCGCGGTGCCTCGTGTGACGGCTATCTACGTCGCTGTGCGCGGCACTGAAATGCAGCGCGTTCAGGCACAGATTGCGGAATACGGCTTCACCCACCGCGTCCACGTAGTCGAGGGCGGAGACAAGCGCCAGGAGTCGGTTGCCCACGCGCTGGCGGCCCTGCCCGCCCAGCCGGACGACATCGTCCTGGTGCACGATGCCGTGCGACCGCTGATCGACGCGGCCACCATCGAGCGGACCATCGACGCGGTTGCCGAGCACGGCGCGGCGATCGTCGGGCTGCCCGCCGTGGACACCATCAAGCAGGTGGAACGGACGGCTCATGGCGCGCTGATCACCGCGACCATTCCCCGCGAGTTTGTGGTGCTGGCGCAGACGCCGCAGGGCTTCCGCTTCAGCCTGTTGCAGAGCGCCTTTGCCGAGGCCGCCAATGACGGCTTTGTCGGCACCGACGAGGCTTCTCTGGTGGAACGGGCCGGTCATCCGGTTGCCGTTGTACATGGTTCCGCGACGAATTTGAAGATTACCCAGCCGGGCGACCTGGAACTGGCCGAGTATTACCTGCGCAAGCGCAGCCACTGAAGAATGGCTAAGCCAAAGATTCAGTTTCACTTCCGCACCAGTTTTCTATAGGATAGACAGCAAGAGCATGGATACTCGTATCGGGTTCGGATGGGATTCGCACGCATTCAAAGCGGGCGTGCCGCTGCGGATCGGGGGCATGACCCTGGACCATCCCGAAGGTCTGGCCGGCCACTCGGACGGCGATGTATTGCTGCACGCGATCACTGACGCGATGTTGGGCGCCGTCTCTGCAGGCGACATAGGCAGCTTCTTTCCGCCCGGCGATCCACGCTGGAAAGATGCCGATTCCGCCATCTTCCTCAATCTGGCCATGGAGGAACTGCAGCATGCCGGCTACCGCATCGCCAATGTGGACACCACGCTCATTCTGGCCGCTCCCAAGATCGCGCCGATTGCCGGCGAAATGCGTGCGCGTGTCTCCGAGTTGCTCGGCATTGAGATTGACCAGGTGAGCATCAAGGCCAAAACCCCTGAAGGGCTGGGACTGGACCACGTGGCACAATGCCATGCCGTCGTCCTGGTCGAACGCGTGCAAGAGCCCGATGAGCTGAAAAGCATGAGCGCCGTCATCGAAAGCCAGCGCCAGCTTGAAGACGTTGTCGATGACCTGCTCGCCTCCGTTCACGGCGTTCCCAAAAAACGCACGATTTCGCCGGTCTACGACACTGAGGACATTACGTAGAAGCAGGGATCAGTGGTCAGGGGCTGGGGGTCAGGAATCGGTGGGTGAGTTGCTGTTCTCCGGTGATCCCGAGAGCTGCTCTGTGCAGGGAGTAACGCTCCCGGCTTCCGGTAGCATCGCTATCCTCTTCACGCTTTGTATCTTTTAGCTTGCTTATTTTCCCCGTTCACCTTATGTTGACTCGAACTTATTGATGCAGTATGGGGAGAGTTCTTATGCAATTTGCGCTGATTCTCATGCAAGGCACGCTCGATCAAAGGGATATGCAGAGGCTCCTGATGCCTCTCCTGACGCTTGTGCCCCTGCTGATCCTTGTGGGGCTTGTGATCGTGATCGTGCCGTTCTGGTTTATCTGCAAGAAGGCCGGCTTCTCGCCCTGGCTTTCGCTACTGAATATCATCCCGCTGGGCAACCTGGCCCTGATTTACGTGCTTGCTTTTGCCGAGTGGAAGACGACACCGCCGCCCGCCTATCGCTGGGCTCCTCCGCCTCCTCCGCCGCAGCCCTAGCGGCTGAACTGGTAGCATCGAAGAGGAATATTCTCTACGATGCCTGAATCGAACTCCTCTGAAGCGAAGACTCCGCGTGTCCGTTTTGCGCCGTCGCCCACTGGCTATCTGCATGTAGGCAGTGCGCGCACATTCATCTTCAATTGGCTTTATGCCCGCCACAACCACGGAACCATGGTGCTGCGGCTGGACGATACGGATGTCGAGCGCAACACCGACGCCAGCGTCCGGTCCATCTTTGGTGGGCTGCGCTGGCTGGGCCTGAACTGGGACGAAGAGTACAAGCAATCCGAGCGCCTTGCCCTGCACCGCCAGCAGGCCGAAGCAATCTTTGCCAAGGGCCATGCCTATCGCGACTTTACGCCCGCCCATTCGGCCGACAGTGACCAGTCTTCCGCCCAGGGCGCCTGGCTCTCGAATCCCGGCATGCGCGAGCTTTCCCGCGAGGAGAGCGACCGCCGCGCTGCCGCGGGTGAGCCTTTTGCGCTGCGCTATCGCGTGCCCCGCGGCGAGGACCGCATCCTGCGCTTTGTGGATGGCGTTTATGGCGCCCAAACGAAGCTTGCCGACGAGGTTGAAGACTTCGCCCTGCTGCGGTCAGACGGGATGCCAACTTATCATCTCGCCTCGTGTGTCGATGACGCCGATCTGCGCATCAGCCACATCATCCGCGGCCAGGATCACCTGACAAACACCTTCAAGCACCTGCTCATCTTCGACGCTCTCGGCGCCGAAGCACCCCAATTCGCGCATCTTCCGCTGCTCGTCGCGCCCGACGGCACCAAGCTCTCCAAGCGCCGCCACGGGCCGGTCGTCAGCGTAACCACCTACCGCGATGCCGGCTTTTTGCCACAGGCCTTCGTTAACTTTCTCTGCCTGCTCGGCTGGTCGCCCAAGAACGACCGCGAGTTCCTCACGCTCGATGAACTCACCGCCGCTTTTACGCTGGAGGGCGTGAACCGGGCCAATGCGGTCGTCAACTTTACGGAAGATGATCCTTTCGATGCGAAAGCCGTCTGGCTCAACGCCGAGCATATCCGCGCTCTGCCCGTTGAGCAACTCAGCCCCTTGCTTCAGCCTTTCCTGGAGCAGACCGGTTTGCAGGCTTCGCCCGACAAGCTCCTCGCCGTCACGCCGCTGATTCGCGAGCGCATCAAGCTGCTGCGCGATGGCGCATCGGCCGCCGACTTCTTCTTCCTGCCGCAGCTTGCACCCTACGATCCGGCCGAACTGATCCCGCAGAAGGGCGATGCCTCGCTCGCTCGCCGCGTCCTCAAGCATGCGCAGGAAGTTCTGACCACCACGGCTTTCGATCACGATTCGCTCGACCAGGCGCTTCGAGCTGCAGCCGCTCAACTGGGCCTGAAGGCCGGACCCATGTTCCAGCCTATTCGGGTCGCCGTTTGCGGACGCAAAAATGCGCCGCCGCTTTTCGAAACCATGGCCGTACTGGGCCGCGAAGTATGCCTTGAGCGCATCCGCCAGGCCGAAGAACGTCTCCAATCGCTCGGTTGAGTACGCCCGTTCGTGGAAAAATAAGAAATGGCAGCTATGACTACCTCAGAAACAGAAAGCCCTGAAGTTCGCACGCCCTCCAACTTCCTCCGCGACCTCATCGCAGAGGATGTGCGCACCAAGAAATACGGCGACGCCCAAATCCAGACGCGCTTTCCTCCGGAGCCCAACGGCTATCTGCACATCGGCCACGCCAAGGCAATCTGCCTCGACTTCGGCCTCGCCGACGAGTTTGTCGGCAAAACCAATCTGCGCTTCGACGACACCAATCCCGAGAAAGAAGAACAGGAGTACGTCGATTCGATCCAGAAGGACGTGCGCTGGCTGGGCTTCGAGTGGGAGCGCCTCTGCTACGCCTCCGACTACTTCGTCCAGCTCTACGAGTGGGCTTTGCAGCTCATCAAGGCGGGCAAGGCTTATGTGGATGACCTGACGGCCGAAGAGATCCGGCAGTATCGCGGCACGCTGACCGAGCCCGGCAAGGACAGCCCTTACCGCAACCGCTCCGTCGAGGAGAATCTTGATCTCTTCGTGCGCATGAAAAACGGCGAGTTCCCCGACGGCTCGTGTGTGCTGCGTGCCAAAATCGACATGGCCTCACCCAACCTGAACATGCGCGACCCGGTCATGTACCGCATCCTCCACGCCACGCACCACCGCACCGGCGACGAGTGGTGCATCTATCCCATGTACGACTACGCTCACGGCCAGTCAGACTCGATTGAGAACATCACGCACTCGATGTGCACCCTGGAGTTTGCCGACCACCAGCCGCTTTACCGCTGGTATATCGAGCAGCTCGGCATCTTCCCTTCGCAGCAGATTGAATTTGACCGGCTCAACCTTACCTATACGCTGCTCAGCAAGCGCAAGCTGCTCCAGCTCGTGCAGGAAGGGCATGTCCGCGGCTGGGACGATCCGCGCATGCCCACGCTCTCCGGCATCCGGCGCCGCGGTTTTACCCCGGAAGCCATCCGCGCCTTCGTCGCCTCCGTGGGCGTTACGCGAACCAACGGCATCGTCGACATCGAGATGCTGGAGCACTTCCAGCGCGACGATCTGAACCGCCGCGCCCGCCGGGTCCTGGCCGTGCTGCGCCCGCTCAAGCTGGTCATCGACAACTACCCGGAGGGCCAGGAGGAGTTTGTCGAGGTGGCGAATAACCCTGAAGACCCCTCCGCTGGAACGCGCCAGGTGCCGTTTTCGCGCGAGCTCTATATCGAGCAGGATGATTTTCGCGAGGTTCCTCCGCCCAAGTACTTCCGCCTCTCGCCGGGCAAGGAGGTTCGCCTGCGCAACGCTTACTTCGTCACCGCGCAGCGCGTGGTGAAGGACGAGAGGGGCAACCTTGTCGAGGTGCACTGCACTTACGATCCGGCCAGCCGTGGCGGCAACTCGCCGGATGGCCGCAAGGTGAAGTCCACTATGCACTGGGTCTCGGCAGCGCACGCGATCTCCGCTGAAATTCGCCTCTACGAGAAGCTCTTCACGAAGACCGATCCTGGCGATTTTGAAGAAGGCGAGAGCTTCCTCGTGAACCTCAACCCCAACTCACTGGAGATTCTCACCGAGGCCAGACTTGAGCCTTCGCTCGCCAACGCCCAGCCCGGAGAGCACTTCCAGTTCGAGCGCGTGGGTTACTTCTGTCCGGATCCAGATTCGAAGCCGGGGGAGCTGGTCTTCAACCGCACGCTGCCACTCAAGGACACGTGGGCCAAGATCGAAAAGAAGGCGGGAGCGTAGAAACAGATTCGCGCCATCCCCTTGTCCTCAGACTGCAGCTACGTGCCGCACAATCGCCATGTCCGGGCAAGCCGAATAGGGGTAAAATAAAGACCTTCCGGGCATCTGCGCCCTTTTCGCGGGAGGCACGTCATGGGACCGCGATCGGTAGTGGAGTGCTATTGGGATCAAAATGCAACGACCGGGCCGGCACACCGCAAAGGTCCGGAGACGCTCCGCACCGAACTGCCTGACGCCCATCTGGAATGCGCTGCTTTAACTGCTGCGCTTAGAGCGTGGCGTCACAAGGTCACCGATATTCCGCTGGTCTCAGGACCCGCTCCCTATCTGTTCACTCTGGTTCTGCTCATGCTGGGGCGCAGTCTGCGGATGGGATCGCTGCGGGTAGCAATGCCAATCCGGATGTTCTGGTTGCTGGGGCTGCCGCCGCATCGCGTCGCACGGGGGATAAGGCGCGTTTGGGGATCTTTTCTTCGTCGTATGCCTTTCGGTACCCGAGTTCAGCGTAGGAATGCCGGCGCCAGCCTGAATCCATTGCGGACGATCAAAGGAGGAGGTTATGCCGGTTCTTTCCATTCCGCTTACTATTCCGCGCGACGACTTCCAGGGGCGTGTGGCGCTTGTAAAACGCCTGCTCGAAGGAACGCCTGGGCAGTACGAAACCCTGGCGACTTACCTCACGGAGGAGCAGGCCAAAGGCAAGATTGAAAACTTCGTGGGAGCGATCCCAGTGCCCTTGGGGCTCTGCGGTCCTATTGAAATTCACGGCCAATATGCCGAAGGCTGCTTCGTCGTGCCGATGGCAACCCTGGAAGGCGCGCTGGTCGCCTCCTATTCACGCGGGGCCAAGATCATCAGCCAATGCGGGGGCTGTGAAACGCTGGTTTATGGCGACTCGTTCCTGCGCGCTGTACAGTTCACGACCCGCTCGCTGGCCCAATCGGCCAAACTGATCGAGTGGTGCAGAAACCACGCGGCGGAGATCCGCGAAGTGATTCAACGCTGCAGCTCCGTCGTTTCTCTGCTCGACACATCGTACGAATGTCTGGGCGATTCCGTCATTGTCACTATCCGACTTGGAACGGGCGATGCCATGGGCAGCAATATCGGGAGTAAGTCCGTTGGCGCGCTCTGTGATTACGTGACGGAGCACAGCGGGCTGGTCGAAGACGTCGTGGTGCCCTATCCGGAAGACAAGAAATATATTCCCATGCGCCGAAAAGGAAAGATGGTCATCGCACGAACGGTTCTAAAGCGCGAACCGTTTACCAGCATTACCCGCACGACCCTTGAGAAACTGGCGCGATTCATCACCAATTTCAAGAACATGCTCGCTCTGCATGGCGGATGCTCCCTCAACGTCCACGCGGCCAATGGAATGGCCGCCATGTTCCAGGCATTCGGACAGGACATGGCCTACGTCGGGGAATGCTCGCAAGCCATACTGGAGTGTAATTTCGCTGAGCCTGACAGCCTGGAGGTATCGGTGACTTTGCCGACGCTGATTATCGGCACGGTAGGCGGCGGCACGGGGCTGCCGGCCTTTCAAGCAACTCTTGGCATGATCGACTGCCGCGGGTCTGGCAAGGCAAGAAAGCTCGCCGAGATTATGGCCGCAGTTATTCTTGCCGGTGAAATTGGGTGTGCCGCTGCTCACTGCGCGCACGAGTTCATCCCGGCCCACGAAAGGATGGGGAAGAACCGGCCGCAAGGCTGAGACGCAAATCTAACAAGATGTCATCCTGCCTAATAACGGGCTAGGAGGACGATGATCTGGTTCATGGACCGGTCATGGAACAACCGCGGGGCGGCCCGGGATTCAATCCGCGGCAGCCCTACTCATTTGGGTGGGGAATCTCAGGTCACGAATTTGAAACCCGGGAAAACGCAAGTCACAACCATCCTGTGCTGAATGGAGGAGAATCCGTTCATCGGAGGAACCCGCCGTGCGGATTGAGCCTCGCCATACATAGGGTTTCTTCACTGGGCTTTCGATAGATCAGTAAGCAGCCAGGCCTGATGCGGCACCGGCAGTATCCACTCCCATACCCGCAGAGCGCAGATCGCGATGGCGCGCTTCGAGCAGCTTATCGGTGTAGAGAGGCAATAAAACGGACGCGGCGAACGGAACCGGGACACCCGGCCGGCCGCACCTCTCGCTTCGATCTTGTTCGGGGCTCCGCGGAAATGAGAGACTGAACGCACCGAGAGGCCGGCACGGCGAAGAAAATTGCGTCTCGTGGCTGCATAACCAGGCCCGCTTCACCACACCGGAAGCGAGATATCTTCGCGTTCCAGCCTTCGCCGCCGCACTAATTGGGCCCAGAACGCGCCAACGCGGAGTGTGCAATGTATGGTCCGTGAGTATCACAAATGGTTTTCGCCCCGGCTTGAGCGGGAGATGGAGCTCCTGGTCTTCGGCCATGGCGGGCTGCCTGCGCTGGCCTTTCCCACTTCCCGGGGGCGGTTTTATGAGCTGGAAGACCGCGGCATGATCGCTGCACTCGGTGACAAAATCGAAGGCGGCCAGCTACAGCTCTACTGCGTGGATGCCATCAACCATGAGAGCTGGTACAACCGGCGCATCTCGCCGCGCCGCCGCATCTCGCGGCACATGCAGTATGAGGAGTATCTGCTGAACGAGGTCGTTCCACTTGTGCGCTTCAAGAATAGCGATGAGCGGCTGATGGCCCTGGGCTGCAGCTTCGGCGGCTACCACGCGGTAAACATCGCATTGCGTCATCCGGACATCTTTAGCGGATCGCTGTCACTCTCCGGCGCCTTCGATCTCTCCAGCTTTCTCGGTGGCTACTATGACCTCAACTGCTATTTCAACTTCCCTACGCACTATTTGCCCAATTTGAATGACTCCTGGTATCTGGACCGCTACCGGCGCAACACCTGCATCCTGGCCACGGGATGGGACGATCATTGTCTGGAGCAGAACCGTAGCCTGGATCGCGTGCTGGCCGCGAAAGAGATTCCGCATCAGCTTTATATCTGGGATTCATCGAACTCTCATGACTGGCCAACCTGGCAGCGCATGATACAGCTCTATCTATAAGCTGGCCGCCTCATTTCTCTCTTGTCTGCCACTGAAGCCTGTGCCACAATGTGCGTCATGAAAGGCAACGCGAAGGTTCTTGAACAATTGAATCGTGCTCTCCGCGAGGAGTTGACTGCCATTAACCAGTATTTCGTCCATGCTGAAATGTGCGAGAACTGGGGCTATGAGCGGCTCTCCAAATACGTCAAGAAACAGTCCATCGGCGAGATGAAACATGCCGAGGCGCTGATGGAACGCATCCTGTTTCTTGACGGCACGCCAAACATGGAGCCGCTGTCACTCTCAATCGGCAGCACGGTCAAGGACGCGATCAAAGCCGACCTGAAGCTGGAGATCGCCGCCGTCGCCATGTATAACGAAGCCGTGAAGATCGCTGTTGAGAATCAGGACAACGGCTCACGCGACCTTTTCGTCCAGTTGCTCAAGGATGAAGAGGAGCATGTCGATTGGCTTGAAGCACAACTGCATCAGATAGATGAGATGGGATACGAACGGTACCTGTCGATGCAGGCGGGCGACGGCGAATAAGCACCGATCGGCGGCTTTGCATAAGCGCAGAGGATAAGTGTATTCTTCGCCAGGAAGAAACATCCTGCGCGGCGGACGTTGCCGCTCATAACTGAAAACATATCGTGATTCCATTCTCTTGTGCTGTTATCCACCCTCGCGAGAGCGAAGCGCAATGCGCCTGGATTGGCCCAGAGGCGCAGGCGGGTAAGAGATGGAAACGGCCGGAAGAGTTCAGGAGTTGAAAGGATCTTATGCAAGTCGATCGCTCGTGGAAGCTCGGCAAGGCTTTCTTCGCTGTCGCTCTTCTCGTTTTGCTCGGAGCTTTCAGCACAGCGCTCTTCTCACAGCAGGCTGAGCAAAGAGAACCGGTTCCCTCCTCCGGCGACCAGCCGGAAAACCCTGGGCCGTTTGCCACCGATATCTCTCCGGCATTGCATTCGCGCGCGATTCGCGCCGCGATGCACAAGGTTGCTGACTGGCAACTGCGGCGCGTTGAGGCGCAGCCACCCAGTCGCGGCTGGGAGTTCGGCGCCCTTGATATTGGCCTGCTGGCCGCTTCCCGCACTCTCCACGATCCACGCTACCGCCAATACGTCGTGTCGGTTGGAGAACACTATCACTGGGAACTCGCCCCGTTCCGCCCCTATGCTCCGGGAAATGATTATGCGATTGCGCAGGCCTTTCTGGAGTTATACCGTTCCTCGCACCAGGAGGAAGAGATTGCGCCGCTACGACGGCGCTTTGACGAGAGCCTTGGCGTACCGGACAATCCGTCCAGGCCGGTCTGGTGGTGGTGCGACGCGCTCTTTATGCAGCCGGCGGCGGGAACCATGCTTTCGGAAGTTACCCAAGATCCCAGATACGCGCAGTATGTCCATCGCGAGTGGGCGATCACTGAGAAGCTTCTCTATGATACTCAAAAGCACTTATTCTCACGCGATGCGACCTACCTGGACAAGCATGAAAAGAACGGGGGGAAGGTCTTCTGGTCACGAGGCAACGGCTGGGTGATGGGCGGCATCGTGCGCGTGCTGGCGAGCCTTCCGCCGAATGATCCGATGCGCGCGCACTATGTCGAACTGTTGCAGCAGATGGCGACGGAAGTGGCGTCGATCCAAAGCAGCGATGGGCTGTGGCGCCCGGGCCTTCTGGATGCCGGGAGCTATCCTCTTCCGGAGATTTCGGGGTCGGCATTTTTCACGTATGCCATCGCGTGGGGCATCAACCATCATCTTCTCGATGCGAAGATATACCGGCCGGTCGTGGACAAGGCATGGCGTGGCATGATTGCTCACATCTATGAAGATGGCCGCCTCGGCTGCATTCAGCCGGTTGGCGCCGCGCCGGCGGATTACCGCGCTTCTTCGAGCTATGTCTTCGGCGTAGGCGCCTTCCTGCTGGCCGGGTCAGAGATGGATCAACTGCATCAGCGCAGACTTTGGTGAATCATCGCTGGATCGAAGTCGAACCGGCGGGAGCGGGAGCCCCGGTCGCGGAATCCTTGACGCTGCTTTTGACAATACCCGCTCTTCGACGCACGGCGAGACAGGTTGACAAGCCTTTTGCGCCGACTCTACACTTCCGTAGCTAAAGAACCAACGACAATCATCGCGTTTGACCGGAGCGGAGGATGCGCTCAGGCTGTTCTCGCCACGATTTATAACCGATCATTCGCCGTACTCCGGGGGACCCGCATGAAAAGAACATTCTTGTTTACACTTGCGCTCGCCAGTGTTCCTTTCCGCTCACTTGCTTTAAAGCCGGCCATCGCTCACGCAGCAGAGACTACCTCCACCGCTTCCTCGGCCAGCGCGGATATCGCTGTCGTTCGCGACCGCTATGTTGCCTCCGTGCTTCCAGCGGGACCCGAGGCTATTACGGACCTGCACGAACAGGCCGCAAAAGACGCGGCGACGCTGAAAGCCGACGGGAGCTGGCCGGATATTGACTACACCGCCGCGCAACGCTCGGACTGGGTGACCTCAGAGCACATGGAGCGGGTCCTGGTGATGGCCAAATCCGCGCGCGTATACCGGAATGCCGGCCGGCCGGACACGGCGCTCGAGAGCAAGACCCTTCTCGCGTTGCAGTGGTGGACTGATCATGACTACCGGAATCCGAACTGGTGGTGGAACGAGATCGGCATTCCGCAACTTATGGGTGAAGTCGGCAATCTGATGCTGCCGCAGATCCCCTCTGCCGAACTGGCAAAGATGGTTACCATCATGAGGCGCAGCAACTGGCAGAAATGGACCGGCGCGAATCTCACCTGGGGTGTTGCCATCCAGATAGCGCGCGGGTGCATGCAGAACGATGCCGCGGCGTTGACCGAGGGCTTTACCCGGATGTACCAGGAAATTCGAATTGAGAGCCAGCCGCAGGAGGGCATGCAGCAGGACGACTCGTTTCACCAGCACGGCACCCAGCTCTACAACGGAGGGTACGGGCGAGATTTTGCCGAGTATGTGGGGAGATTCATCTCGTATTCGTGGGGCACGCGCTTTCAGATTCCAGCCGACCGCATGGCGATCTTCAGCGCCTATCTGCTGAACGGTGAACAGTGGATGATGCGCAACAACGAATTCGACTACAGCACCATTGGGCGCGAGATTACACGGGTCGAGACGCCGGTGACGGTGCAGGACCAGTCGAAGGGACCGATTTCTCCGCAGGGACCTGCCTACGGAATGGCTCACATGCTTGAGATGCTTGCGGCCGAACCTACTCCGCACCAGAAAGAACTGCAGGCGTTTGCCGAGCGGACGGAAGGAAGGACCGATGCGCCGCCCTTTACCGGCAACAGGCAGTTCTGGTGCTCCGATTACATGACGCAGCGGAGGAAGGGCTACTTCACGTCGATAAAGATGCTCTCGACGCGGATGAGGAATGCCGAACTGGTAAATTCAGAAGGGAAAAAGTCTGTCCACTTATCCGACGGCGCGAATTATCTCTACCTTACCGGTAATGAGTACATCAACATATTCCCCGTTTGGGATTGGACGAAGATCCCAGGGACGACAGCGATCCAGGGAACGCTCGACACGGGAGAACACAATCCTATCTCCGTGCGGGGAACAACGACATTTGATGGCGGTGTTTCCGACGGAACCTATGGAATAGCCGCGATGGATCTGGCGCGCGGCAATCTTACCGCGAAGAAGGCCTGGTTCTTCTTTGACCACAGCTATGTCGCGCTGGGCGCGGGGATCACTCTTGCCAGCGACACCGAACACGACGTTGCCACTGACGTGAATCAGCCTTTGCTCAAAGGCGATGTTTTCACCAGCGAGGCGCATGGGCCGGTTCCGGAAGGCGCCGAGCATTACGACTCGGCAAAGCGCGTCTGGGTCTATCACGATCACGTGGGCTACGCATTTGCTCCGCACACGAAGATCACACTCTCGGCCGGGCCGCAGTCGGGACGCTGGTCGGATATCGGCACGGGCAGCAACGAACTGCTGACAAAGAACGTCTTCAATCTCTGGATTGATCATGGCCGCGCGCCGCAGAATGCGTCGTATGAGTACACCGTCTTTCCCAACGTGAGGGAGAGCGAGGTTGCCAGGATCGCCACCAGTTCGACGCTCAAAGTACTCTCGAACACGAGTGAGATTCAGGCAGTTTATAACAGGAATCTGAAGCTGGCCGAGATCGCGTTCCGTGCGCCGGGTTCGCTGGCGACTCCCCTGGGCAAGGTCAAGGCCGACCACTCCTGCCTGTTGCTGGTCAGGCAAACCGGCACTGGGTTGAAGATTACTGCATCCAACCCGGAAAACGAACCATTGGCGCTACATGTGACGGTGAAAGGAAAACTGGCCACGATTCAGCTTCCCGATGGGAATTTCGCCGGCTCGAGTGTTTCGGCTGAAGTGCAGTAGCGCCCCAGGGCGGCCCTTCTGTTGCCGGGCATCTCAATGGCCGCGGATTCGGCGGAAGCGCAAGCCTGCGTCAGACCTCGCGGCGGCGGCGCTGATGGGTAGAGGGGATATTCATGTCCTCGCGGTACTTGGCGACGGTGCGGCGGGTAATTTGAATGCCCTGCGCCTGGAGCATGGCGGCAAGCTGATCGTCAGTCCAGGGGTGGCGCGCATCTTCCTCCTCAATCAGCTTCCGCACCTTGCGTTTGAGCACCAGTAGAGGCGTATCCGCGCCCTCGGGGCCATTTGCGCCCTCTGAGAAAAAGAAGCGCAGCTCGAAGACCCCTTGCGGTGTATGCGCGTACTTGTTGGCCACGGCGCGGCTCACCGTGGAGGGGTGAACCCCGATTTCCTCGGCAACTTCCTTGATCATCATGGGGTGCAAAGCTTCAATACCTTTTTCCAGGAAGTCGCGCTGGCGGCGGACAATGACTTCACAGGTACGCAGGATCGTGCTCTTGCGCTGCGCGATGTTGCGCATCAGTTGCAGCGCGGAGCGGAAGCGCTCCTTCACGTATTCCTTGACTTCCTTGTCGGTATTCTCCGCAACAAGCATGCGCCGGTAGCGCTGGCTGAGCCGCAGACTGGGCAGGTCTTCTTCGTTCATTGAAACCACCCACTCGTCGCCGCGCTTGGTGAACACCACGTCGGGTTCAATCAGCCGCGTCTGCTCGCGGTTGTAAATGCGCCCCGGCCGAGGATCCAATGTGCGAATAAACTCGGCGCCGTTGTGAGCCTCCTCGGGCGAGACCTGGATAGCGCGCGCCAGTGCCTTCATATCGCGCTTTTGCAGCAGGTGCAAGTGGCGATCCACAATCATCGCCGCAACCTCCATGCTGCGCCGCCGTTCATCCAGGTGCGCCTGCGCCTCGGCGTGAAGGCTGCGCTGGGAATCCTCATCCGGAGCATCCGCCGGCTTCGCATAGAGGTGGCTGAACTCGCGCTGCTGGGCCCGGATTTGAATCAACAGGCACTCGCGCAGGTCCCGGGCGCTCACTCCGGCCGGATCAAGTTGCTGCACCAGATCGATGGCGCGCCTGATCATCTCAAGGCTCGCGGAGTTCTCTTCGGGTTGAATTTCCTCTGCTACCCCGTTTTCAGGCGTCTGCTGGAAGGCCGACGCAAGTTCCTCGTCGCTCGCCGCCAGATAGCCGTCCTCGTCCAAATTACCGATGACGAACTCCGCCGCCTCGGCAAGCCCGGCATCCAGGCTCAGCGTTCCCAACTGCCAGGCCAAGTGATCCGACAGAGTTGTGGGCTGGGAGAGAAAATTTTCAAACGAGGGCTTTTCGCTCTCTTCAAACTCCGGCTGCGTGCGATAACCGGGGTCCAGATATTCCCGGAAGTACGAGCCGAAATCGATCTCATTGAAAACGTCTTTCGGGGTAACCGTCGCTTCTTCCGCGCTCCGTTCCAATTTCTCTTCGCGTCCCGCGACCTGATCCAGCATTGGAACCGATTCGTTGATCTCCTCCAGGACGGGGTTCTCCACCATCTCGGTGTCGATCATCTCTTTCAGTTCAAGCTTGTTCAGCGCGAGGACGCTGACCATCTGCATCAGGCCCGGCGTGAGGACCTGGCGTTGTGCGACTTTCAGTTTCAATTTTGGTTGCAGCAGCGCCATATCGAACTTTCTCAGTTTGGACCTATGTTGAGTTTACCCTTGCTGGAAAGAGGCTGTCAGAACAATCGTCCTGTGTACAATCGATTGTTCCTGATCGGGCACTGATGCATTCCTCGGTCCCTCTGCTGCCTGAACCCTGCTCAGATCGCGCCCCATCAGGAACATCGACCAACCAAGAGCCGCGGAACCCTTTTGTTTCCCGCGATCCAGGGAAGCTGCGTCAAGCCAGCGAAAAGCCTTCACCAAGATAGACGCGCCTCACTTCGACGTCGTTCCCCAACTCGTGGGGCGTTCCTGAGCGGAAGATGCGGCCCTCGGCGATAATGTAGGCCCGGTCCGTCACGCTCAGCGTCTCGCGGACATTGTGGTCCGTGATCAGAATCCCGATGCCACTGGCCTTCAGGTCAAAGATGATCTTTTGCAGTTCGAGCACCGCGATGGGATCGATGCCACTGAACGGCTCGTCAAGCAGAATGAAGTTCGGCTGGATGCACAGCGCGCGCGCGATCTCAACGCGCCGGCGCTCGCCACCTGAAAGCGCGTAGCCGCGCGTGGTGCGGATGTGGCCCAGATTCAGCTGGTTGATCAGGCGTTCCGCCTTGGTGCGCCGCTCGCGGTTTCCCAGCGGCTGCGCCTCCAGCACCGCCAGAATGTTTTCCTCGACGGTGAGCTTGCGAAAAACCGAAGGTTCCTGGGGAAGATAACTGATGCCATAGTTGCGGGCGCGCAAATACATGGGCACGCGGGTAATGTCCGTATCGTCGACCATCACGCGGCCGGACTCGGGCGCCACCAGTCCCACGATCATGTAAAAGCTGGTCGTTTTGCCGGCGCCGTTCGGGCCCAACAGCCCCACAACTTCGCCCCGGGAGATCTTCAAGTTGACTCCACGGACAACCTGCCGGCCCTTGTAGCTCTTGCCAATTCCTTCGGCGATCAATGTCTCCATTTAGGTCTAACGGTGCTTCTCCTTCAAACTCTGCGGCCCCGCCGCATGATGCAAAGCGGCGACCTCCTGCCGAAAATGGCCTCCAGGGCGGTACGATCTGACCCCGGAAGACGAACGCCAATGCGGTTCTGCCCCGGCCGTCACTTTGGCGCCGTGGTATCCAAGCGGGTTGGCCGACCTCCGCCCTCGATTCTGACGCTATCATCGCCGCTATTGAAAATCAAAGCCTTGCCGGTCAAAGTTCCCCGGGACGGATCGGTCAGCCTGGGCAGCGCGGCGGGGGTCCCCGTCAGAACATACTCCCCGGTCTTGCTGGCATACGTCAACTTTTGGCCTGTACCGTGCCGTCCCTGCGACCTGAGCACGACGTGTCCCGTGGCGATGATGCGTTGCACCTCTCCCTGCCGTCCTGCCCTGGCGGCCTGTTGACCGGATGGGGTGAGCAGCATGCGAACTTGGTCGGAAACAATCTGCGCCGAGTTTGTTTCGGCCTCTACCCTCTCCAGCAGGCCGCCGGTCATTACTGCCTCGCGGCTGGCAGCGGAGTACTTCAAGTCGCCGCCGCGAACCCGGATCACTGAAGGCTGGGCTGGTTTCTTTTGCGATTGCGAGCTTTTACCCCCCGCAGTTTTTGTCTCCATTTCCGCCTTGCCCGGCTCGGCGCCGGCCGCGCTCAACAACACCACCCAAACCGGCTCCGCCGGGTCCGAGGTGTGCGCGACAAGCGTCTGATTCCGGCGATCGAGAATAATCACCGGCCCGCTAATCGAGTCGGCCTGCTGCCATAACCGCACGTGGCCCCTGAAAGTGGCAACCTCCGTGGCCTTGTGCAGATGCGCCGTCTGCGCAATAACGTGCGCTGGTTCCTGTCCGCCCCCGGCCACAATGCCCAGGTTCCCGGCCCCATTCACAGGCCGCCCGCCGGGAGCCGCATTGGTATCAATCCAGGTTCCCTTTACATCTCCGTGGGCATACGCATCGCCCGATTGCTGAGAAATGTCGATCTTGTCGGCGGCAAGTTGAATTCCCCCATTCTCCACCCGCGGATTCAGCGTGAGGTGCAGCCATCCGCCCTCGCCCTGGTAAACGGCCCTGCCGGCCTTGGCCCGTATCGGCGTTTGTTCCTGCGCGTTCGCTCGGCTACATCTGGCTCCGCCGCCGTTCGCGGAGGCAGAGCGGGCAGCCGGCTGATCGGTGAGCACCACATGACCATCTACCACTGCGGACTCGACCTGGGCAGACGGGCCGGATTCCATTCTTGCCCCCGCAACAGTCGCGCCGGAAGAAGCGAACCGCGCATCCAGTGTGTCGCCGGTCGCGGTCGTTCTGGACCCATCTGCCGCAGTCTGTTCCACGCTGGCATGGCCCACGCCGCTCATCGCGCTCAGCATCGAGTTCGGACCGAAGGCGCCAGTTACCTCGTCTGCCGCCAGCCGCGCGCGCGCAGGCTGCGCGTTGGCTGCGCGGCTTTCACTGGTAATGACTACGCCGCCCGTGCCGTAAATCGACGCCGGTTCCAGTTGTCCCAGCCCGTTCTCCTGCGCATGCCCGCCCGGGCTGGACGAGCGAAACGTCAGATCGGCAACCGGCGAACGCCAGGTCCGGCTTACATGCTGCAGAGCGCCGTGGGAACTGCCGCTCCGGCTCCATCCTTCGCTACGAAACTCCACGCCGCGCTCCAGGTGAGCCCGGCGCAACTCGCCTTGCGACGCAAATTCCAGGTTCGCACTTGGTGCGGTTCCCTGCATCTGGCCGTCGGCACTGACGGAGTCCATCTTGACGCCGCCGGTCAAAAAGCCATTCCGGGGCTGGTTGTGCTCGTCGAACTTCAACCAGCCTGCCGGGGCGGCCAGACGTCCGCCGGTCGTGGTGGTCAGCGTAAATCCGTTGCTCGCATCCAGGCGTACCACCGACCCGTCATCCCGAAATAAGATGGTCGCGTCTCCCGACGTCGCCGCGCCATCCCGGTAATCGGCGGTCGCCGCGTGCAGCCGGCAAATTTGGGTTTGGCGTTCAAACTCCGCATGTTGAGCGTGAATCTCGACCACCTCGCCGCCTCGCCGGGTCGTCAGATCCACCTGCCGGTCGAGCACGAGCGAGCCCTGCTGCGAGTCGTACACCGCTCCCACGGCACTGCCTGTTCCCTGGGTCATGGAGAAATTCACTTTTTGGCTGGTCGTCGCCACCCCGCTGTTTTGATTGAAGGTCAGCCCGCTGGTTTGGATATGAATATCACCCGATGCGGCGGAGCGGGCAGCCGCCACCAGCGGCGTGCTCCCGGCTTTGCCGCCCTGCGCCGGACCGTTCCCTGCCTTGTGCGCGCTTTGGGAAGCGCCAAGCTCGACCGCCGCACGCGTCAATGTGATGACTACCGGCCCCACCGCTTTGGCCAGCCCGCTCTTCTGGTCATATTCGAACTCGGAGCCCTCAATGTGATCAACGCGGCTTCCGTCTGCCCCATACATTTCAATCTTCACGTCGTGCAACAGAGCGTTGCCTTCCTTTAACTGGACGACCCTGCTGGCGTGAATCTTGAACTGAGAGTGCGCTCCGAGGGCATGGGCAAAGGTAAAGCCGTTGGCTTCCTGCTGGATGTCGATTCCGAGCCGCTTGGGAATGTCGCGACCGCTCAAGGGGCTCTTCCACTTGGCGATGGCCAGAAATATCACCAACGCCACCACCAGCAGCACCGCTGCCGCCAGCACCAGAGCCCGCATCCGCTCGATGGTGAATCGCACGTTCAGTTTCCCATTCCCAACCGCGCCGCCAGACGCTGGGCGAGACTCTCGCCCAGTTCGCTCCACAAAAGCCGCGCCGTCGCCCCTGATTCCTTCTGGACAGCTGCCGTCAATTCCACCAACTGGCGCACGTTTTCTTCCACGTGGCGAGCCGCTGCCTGGTCCAGTTCCAGATCCTCCTCAAGAAAAGGCGCATCCGATCCGAAGTCGATCTTGATGTGTCCGTCCTGCTCGTAGGTTCCTTCGTCGAACAACGGCCCGTAACCAGTGACGCGCACCAGACGCGGCTGCCGCATCCAGCGGGGATCGAGGCCCGGCGCGGCTTCCAGCTCCCAAAGGTTCCAGCCGATCTGGAACTCAAAGGCATAGTCGTCGTGGAGCAACTCCAGCGCCTCTTCGACCGCCTGGCGTGGGTCAACGCCGCGAACGGCACCGCGGATTGAGCCGCTCGCCTGGCCCCGAGCCGGGGCGGGTTCAGCGCCGACTGCCATGCGTCCCCAGACGCGCTCAAAGACAGGCGTCTCGCTCCAGTTGACGGGCCACACGGTGGCGGAATAGACCTTGGCGTCGCCGCCGTTCGCGGCAAATGCCCCCAGCACCGTGGTCAACTTTTCGGCGAGCGCCTCAAGACGCAGGTTCGGGTACCACAGACTCAGATAAAGTGTGTCCGACATCTCTATATAAATATTAGACGTCGCGGCTTTCCTCAACGATGTAACCGGAAATTGCTCCGGGCTCGGGATATACACTCATTCTCATGCAAAAATCAGGTCTTCAATCCTTCCTGTTCCTGTTCGCCTGCATCGCCGCCGCGCCGGTTCTGGGCTGGACGCAGCAGCCAAACACCGACGGACAACTGAAGTTTGCCGACCTTGGCGCATGCAAGCTGGTCAGCGGAAAGCAGATCGACCAGTGCCGCCTGGGATACCGCACCTGGGGCAGTTTGAGTGCGGACCGCTCCAATGCGGTGCTGTTTCCCACCTGGTTCTCGGGGACCAGCGCACAGCTTGCCGGTCAGGTTGGCGCGGGTAAGCTTGTCGATCCGGCAAAATATTTTGTGGTGGCGATAGACGCGCTGAGCGACGGCATTTCCTCGTCGCCTTCGAATTCCGCCACCCAGCACGGACCGGCTTTCCCTGCCATTACGATGCAGGATATGGTCAACGCCGAGTATCGGCTGGCGACGGAGACCCTTCATTTAAGTCACGTCCACGCCGTCATGGGTATCTCCATGGGCGGGCAGCAGACATTCGAATGGATGGTCGATTATCCCGATTTCATGGACGAAGCGATTCCCATCGTCGGCTCTCCGCGCCCGAACAGCCGCGATCTTCTGCTGCACCGCGCCGCGATTGATGCCATCAGGATGGATCCCGCTTGGCAGCATGGCAACTACACGCAGCCTCCGGCGGAACCCGAAGCCGAGCTGATCTGGCAACTGAACCTGACCACGCCGGAGAATTTTGCGCGCACGCATTCGCCGGCCGACTTTGCCCGCGATTACGCAAAATGGGAGTCCACCGGCATCCTTCCTTCAGACGCCAACGACTGGCTCGCCCAGCTTGGGGCCATCGTGCATCTCGACGTGGCGCATGGAGGCAGCCTGGCAGATGCAGCCAGGCGCGTGAAGGCCAGGGTGCTGGTCGTCTCTTCCGCGCAGGACCACATGGTGAATCCCCAGCCGCCGCTTGAGTTCGCGCGGCTGATCGGTGCGAAGACATTGGTGCTGGAGGGCGACTGCGGACATGAGGCTACAAGTTGCGAAGCGGCAAAGCTGGACCCGGTGGTCCGTGCATTTCTTGATGGAGATTAGCAGCCGGGTACAAATCGAGACGGGCGCTGCGTGACAACTCATCTACCGCTTTCAGATGGAATCGTTGTATAACCAAAGCTAACAATTCCCTCAAGGGGCGGTTGCCATGCTCGATTGTTGGTTAATTGCCGTTGCTGCGCTTATCGCCAGCGTGGGTGTTGTTGCCGCTTCGGGTTTGCTGCTTCTGGCAGGCGCTCAACTCTCCAGGACGCTGACGCCCCGCCTGGTCAGCTTCGCCGTCGGCACTCTTCTGGCCAGCGCCTTTCTCGGACTGCTCCCCGGCGCTCTTGCAGGCGCGGACGCATCTTCGATTCTCCTCACCACGTTCATCGGGATTCTGGCTTTCTTTTCCCTGGAGAAACTACTCATCTGGCGTCATTGCCACCAGGCCGGCTGCGAGATTCACGCGGTTTCATGCACGCTGATCCTGGCAGGCGATGCGTTTCACAATTTTGTCGACGGCGTCGTGATTGCTTCTGCATTTCTGCAGTCAACGGCACTCGGAATCTCGACCACGCTGGCCGTGGTTGCCCATGAGGTACCACAGGAAGTGGGGGATTTCGGAATCCTCCTGAACAGCGGGTACAGCCGCTCCCAGGCGTTTGTCTACAACTCGCTGTCAGCCAGCACCACGCTGCTGGGCGCCGGGCTGGCTTATGTTGCTGTCGGTCAAGTACGGCAGATTGTCCCCTTCGTGCTGGCCGTCTCCGCATCCAGCTTTCTCTATATCGGGATGGCTGACCTGATTCCGAACCTTCATCGCGACACACGGCCAGCCTCCGCATGGGAGCAACTGCTGCTGATCGTGGCAGGCGCTTTCCTGATAGCAGTCATGAGAATCACCACACGCGGCTGAGAAGAGACGGCAGGGGTGCGACGCCCTCTGAATTTATGCCGTCACGATCTCGCTGAAGTCGGCGATGCCGGAAAAACCGCTGAGCACGCTGTGAATCAGCCCAAGATGCGCACCTCGCAGCGCCGGATCGGAATCGAGCACCATCACCTTGTCGAAGAAGAGATCGACCGCGGGGCGCAGCGTGGCGATCAGAGCCAGAGCCTCACGATACGAGCGATCTTCGCGCAGCGTCGCCACCTCCGGCGCCAATGCGGCGGCAGCATCCAGAAGCCGCTGCGCTTCAGGGGCAAGCTTTGCACTCGTGGGCGAACCAAGCTCGAAGCCCTTTTCATCGGCTTGGCGAAGAATGTTCTTGATGCGCTTGAAAGCTGCTGAAATCGCAGCAAAATCATCGGAGCCGCGCACGGCGGTCAACGCTTCAGCGCGCGCAATCGCATCATGGACGTCATCGGCGCCGGCGGCCAGCACGGCGTTCACGACGTCATAGGCAAAGCCACGAACGTCCTTCAAATAAAAATTCAGCCGCTCGCGCAGGAAGGCCGCAACCTGCTCCCGATTGGAGTCGGCAGCGCCGCTGGCATCCACTACGTCCGCCAGCGTCAGCGGCAGCTCCGACTCAGCCAGAATCTTCACGATGGCATTGGCCGCGCGGCGCAGAGCGAAGGGATCCTTGGAGCCGGTGGGCGCATTGCCGATGCCGAACATGGCGGTGATGGTTTGAATGCGATCGGCAAGGCCCAGCAACTGGCCCTCGACGGAGACAGGAATGTTGTCCTCAGTCGAGGCCGGAATGTATTGCTCATAGATGGCGAGCGCCGCCCGCTCGCCCACTGCCTGCGCCCGCGCATAGAGACCGCCGATGATTCCCTGCAACTCGGTGAACTCTTTCACCAGCTCTGTGGTCAGGTCCGTCTTGGCCAGCTCAACGGCCTTGCGCAGCGCCGCCTCGTCGAAGCTGACACCCGCCGATTTCACCGCCGCGGAGAGTGCCCGCGCCACGGCAAGGTTCGCCTCAGTCTTCCAAAGGTAGCTGCCCAGCTCCTTCTGGAAGGTGACATGTTCGAGGCTCGCCACGCGCTCCGCGAGCGGCGCCTTCTGGTCGAAGTCCCAGAAGAAGCGCGCGTCCTTAAAACGCGCCCGCAGCACGCGGGCATTACCGTGGCGGATAATCGCGCGGCCCTCATCGTCCACCTGAGTGTTGAGCACGGCCAGGAAGTGCGGCGCGAGCTTGCCGTTGGCATCCTCCACGGCAAAGTACTTCTGATGGTCGCGCATCACCGTGACCAGCACCTCTTCCGGCAGCGCCAGGTACTCCGGCTCAAAGTCACCGAGCACGACCGTGGGCCACTCGGTGAGGTGAACGACCGTTTCGATCAGCGCCGCGTCCTCGCGCCATCGCGCTCCGGCTACTGTGCGGGTAGCTGCATCCAGCGCCTTGCGAATACTCTGCCGGCGCTCGGCCACATCCACGACAACCTTGGCCGCGTGCAGGGCTTTGGAGTAGTTGCCAGCCGCATCAATCACGACAGGACGGTCGCCGTTGAGAACGCGGTGGCCGCGGCTGATGTTGCCTGCGGCGATTCCCGCGATCTCCAGCGGGACGTTGGCCGAATCCAACAGCGCCACCACCCAGCGCACCGGCCGCACAAAACGCTCCGGCTTACCGGCGCGCCAGTACATATTCTTGGCCCAATAAATCGCGAGCGCTTCTTTCGGCAACTCCGCCGCAAGCAGCTCCGCCGCGGCACGGCCCTGCCGCTTGATCCTTGCACCGACATACTCGCCCTTCGGCGTGGCGACTTTTTCGAGAGCCTCCACAGATACGCCGGCTTTTTTAGCAAAGGCCTGGGCCGCCGCCGTCGGAGCATCATCCTTGAAGGCCACCTTCCACGAGGGACCGGTCATCTGCTCTTCAGTGTCGGCCTGCGCAGCCAGCACACCTTCAGCCAGCACGGCCAGCCGCCGCGGCGTGGAGTAAGTCGTTACCCTGGCGCCGTTCGCGAGCAACCGCTCGCGCGTCAGCAGATCCTTTACCCGCTGGCCCAGCTCGGCCTCAGCACCGGCAATCATGCGGGCCGGGACTTCTTCCAGCCCAATCTCCAATAAAAAGTCAGCCATAGTGTTTAGTTCTTTCTGCGTGCAAAACCAATCGTTGGTGGCAGGTGCTTTCAGCTATCCCCGGTAACTCGCAGCGCATCAACTCCTAATCCAAAAACTGAAAGCTGAAGGCTGAGAGCTGAAGGCTAGCAGCCAGAAGCTGCCTCCTGCTGTTGCGCATACGCCCTGGCCACGCCGACGGCAAGGGCACGGATGCGGCCGATAACGCCTACGCGCTCGGTAACGCTAATCGCTCCGCGCGCGTCGAGCAGGTTGAACAGATGCGAACATTTGAGCGCCAGCTCATAGGTGGCCAGGAGCGGGAAGCGGCGCTTCTCCGCGGCGTTCGCGTCTTCCCGCGCGAACAGGACGCCGGCCTCGCCGAGCAGTGCGTGCGCCTCGGCCTCGTAGCTGTTGAAGTGATCCCAGAGCCGGGGCACGTCGGCGCGCTCGAAGTTGTAGACCGAGAACTGCAACTCCTCGGCCAGGCGTACATCGCCATAAGTGACCGCCGTGCCGGTTTCGGGATCGCGCGCCCACACGATGTCGTAAATCGAATCGACGTCCTGCAGGAAGGCCGCGATGCGCTCCATGCCATAGGTCAGTTCGGCGCAGATGGGATCCAGGTCCTGTCCGCCGCACTGCTGGAAGTAGGTGAACTGCGTGATTTCGAGGCCGTCCAGCATCACCTGCCAGCCCACGCCCCAGGCGCCGCCCGCAGGCCACTCCCAGTTGTCCTCTTCAAACTTCAGGTCGTGCTGACTCAGGTTGATACCCATGGCTTCGAGCGACTGAAGGTAGAGTTCCTGGACGTTTTCCGGCGGGGGCTTGAGGATGAGCTGGAACTGGGTGTGCTTGTAAAGGCGGTTGGGATTTTCGCCATAGCGGCCGTCGGCAGGGCGGCGCGAAGGCTGCGCATAGCCGACTTTGTAGGGCTTGGGACCAAGCACGCGAAGGAAGGTCTCCGGCGCCATGGTGCCCGCGCCGACTTCGACGTCATAGGGCTGCTGCAGTACGCATCCGCGCGCCGCCCAAAAGCCCTGCAAGCGGAAGAGCAAATCCTGAAACGTAAGTGCGGAGGGAGTCAACATAGGGGTTGATTGGGTTGTCGGCACAGAAAACTCTCTCTAAACGGAACTCGCCTATTAGTTTATCAGCCAGGAGAAGAAAACCGCGGAGTTCGGATATGCAGGTGAGATCCGATCAGTCCTTAGTTCATAAGAACCCTCGCCACGGGTTTAGCGCCCGTCCATCGCCGCAGCTCTTCGCTTATAAAAATTTGAACTGCTTTTGTTCACTTCCGCCACCGGTAGCACATATGCGCTGCTAGTGTAGTGCGTCACACGGATAGGCGATTATTGAGGGCCGCCTGAGCGCGGGTGACTTTTTCCAGGATGTCGTTGGCCTTGGCGGTCCAGATAAACGGCTTCGGATTCGCGTTGTATTTATCGATGTAGTCGCCGATGGCCATGATCAACTGCTCCAGGTCCTGGAAGACCCCGCGTCGGATTCTCTTGTCCGTCAGATCGCGGAAAAACCGCTCGATCATGTTCAGCCACGATGCCGAGGTCGGCGTGAAGTGCACATGGAAGCGCTGGCGCTTTGCTATCCAACGCTGTACGCGCGGATGTTTGTGGGTGGCATAGTTGTCGCAGATGACGTGAATCTGCTTCTCCGCGTCGACCGTTTCATCGATAAGGCGCAGAAACTTCAGCCACTCCTGATGGCGATGTCGCTGTTGGCACAGACCATAGACTTCACCGGTAGCCGTGTTGAGCGCGGCAAAAAGCGTCGTGGTTCCGTTGCGTTTGTAGTCGTGCGTCATGGTCTGTCCGCGGCCTTTCTTCATCGGGAGGCCCGGTTGTGTACGGTCAAGCGCCTGGATCTGACTCTTCTCATCGACCGACAAGACCAGCGCATGTTCAGGTGGATTCAAGTAAAGGCCGACGATGTCCTCCAGCTTTTCGGCAAAATTCGGATCATTGCTGATCTTGAAGCTCTCCACCCGATGCGGCTTGAGCCCATGCGCGCGCCAAATGCGCCGCACGCTGGCCTCCGAGATGCCCGCTTCGTGCGCCATGGTGCGCGTCGACCAGTGCGTGGCATGGGGCGGAGTCGTCTGCGTGGTCTTGCGGATCACTTCCTCGACGGTGGAAGCGGGAATCGATGGTGTGCGACCGGGCCGGGGCGCATCTTTCAGCAAGCCCTTGATGCCCAGCGAGAGAAACCGCTTGCGCCACAAGGCCGCCATGCGCACGCTGATCTTGAGTTCGACGGCAATCTGGAGATTCTGCAGCCCTTCCGCGGCGAGCAGAATGATGCGGCTACGTAAAGCAACGCGTACCGGAACCGAACGTCGGCGAGCCAGCCGCTGAAGTTCCTTCCTGGTTGTTTCGTCGAGCATGATAGGACGGGCAACACGCATTGTCGGGTCTCCTCATCATAAGATGAAACCCGACACATAATAGATTCTATTTATGACGCACTACACTAGGCCGCCTAGATCTGGAAACAGAACAGCGCGGTTTATTCCCAATTGATCCAATTTTTGGATCAACCCTGCGGCCGCGCGAGATGGGATATCAATCCTGCAAAGCCTTACATCTTTTATCTTGCGTCCGGCCCTAACACCTCGGGCGAGGGAGGTTCTCGCAAGATCCTTGGTCGCACCGAATACTACAAAACGGGCTCCCTGAGAACTCAATCTAGCATCGACGTGCGGGGGTTCGATTGCCATCGGGAGTCGATGCCGCACGCGTGTTCCAGCGAAAGCATCTTCGAGATCAGGAAGGAACTTTTCGGCTTCTTGCCAATCGGGCAGCATTGGACCTTCGAGACCTCTAAACTGGCTCTTGTTGAGCCACCACGGGTCAAGGATCCAGACGGCGAAGTCACAAGTCAGCCCTTTCTCAAGATGGTGTTCCAATGCGAAGAATAGCGCAACGAGGGGATTGATTGTCCAATCCAGAAGGCGAGTCGGTACGCCGTAGTGTTGCATTAAGAAATACCAATCCCATTTGTTTTTTGGAGCGGTTGGGCCAATGATTTGAATCGCTGCGCTCTGGAACTCATGCCGAAGCTCCTTCTCATCTGCCGTGGTGAAAAATTCAGATCTATAAATCTTTGGAATTAGCCCCCACGATGAATCGCCTTGTCCGCGGAACCAAGGAGGTGCCTCGTCGCCAACACACTTGGCATCGTCGTTAATCCAATGTTTGCGAACTTCCTCGACGAGCTTCAAGAACGTTTGTAACTTACCGTCGGAATCCAGAACCTGATATCGCACGAATCTACTTTATCGCTTCGGTTTGCGTTTTCGTCAGATATCTCACCGTCATCCCCCTACTAGCCACGCCCCTGCTTGTTTAAGTGGGGCTTGCAACTCTTGCAGTAGCCATGTGCACCCCGGCGAACGCTAACACGCGCGGCTGACTGAAATTATTCAGCTTCAAAGAGCGATTTGGCGAGGCCTGACTGGCGGATGATGCTCTGGAGAGTGCCGCGCCGGAGTGCGTCGTGGAGCGGCACAGGGACGGTGACCGTGCTCCCCTCTGTTTGCAACTGCATGATGCGATGACTGCCCCGCTGGCGTACCGCGACGAATCCGTGCTGTTCGAGAATCTTACAGACTTCAGCGCCGGAGAGAACCCGCAATCTACCCAACGGGCACCTCGACCTGGGTGACGAAAACCTCGCCGTGCAGCCGGCGCGCAACCTCAGATGGAGAGGCAGTCTCGAAAAAGAGCGTCAGGGCTTCGACAAGATTGGCGCGCGCCTCCTCAATGGTTGAACCCTGGCTTGCGATATCGAGTTCCGGGCACAAGGCGACAAAGCCGTCGTCTTCGCGCTCGATAATGGCCGTCATCCGCTGCGGGCTGGGCATATTCGGATTCTACGCCATCCGTGATCGTGCGGTGTGTTCGGCGTTCCTTCGGAAAACCTACCCGCTCAGGCGGGCCAGCGCTTCGGCTGAGCGCAGCTTGCGCTCCAGGTGGCGCTCCAGCGATTGCAGCGTGAAGCGGCGCAGGTCCTGCGCGCGGCGGCGGGGCCAGGGTTCGGCGGCAAAGGCCGAGACCGGCGCGCGCAGCATCCGTTGTGCAAGGTTCCACGAGTCGGCCGACAGCACGCTGGAAACGCCATTGTAATGAAGCTCGCAGAAGAGGCCGTCACTGAAGTTGTTGAAGCTGGCTTCACCGGCCTTGAGCGGCTCGCCACAGGTAGTGCAGCGGGCGACGTCGGGCAGCAGGCCCATCAGCCGCGTCATCCAGAGCTGGAAATAGGTGAGCGCCATCCACGGCTGGACAAAATCCGATTCGGCGGCCCTGGTCTGCTCCAGCACCGAGACCGCCAGCCGGAAGACCGTCTCCTGCGGGTCGCGCTCGGGCAGGGCTTCATCGAGCACCTCGGCGAAGAAGCTGAGCACGGTCATGCGCGCCTGATCGACGGGCGCGGCCAGCGGCGAGCGGATGATCTCCAACTGGTCGAGGCGCCCCAACTCCTGGCCGGGCCGCTCGGCAAACCAGGCGCGGGCCACGGTCATCGGCTCCAGCGCGCCGCCAAAGCGCTTGCGGCTCTTCAGCGCCGACTTTGCCACGGCGCGCAGCCGACCGTAATCGCGCGTAAACAGGCTCACGACCAGATCGGCCTCCTGGAAGGGCCAGGTACGCAAGACCACGGCTTCTGAGGTGAGTACGCCCATGCGGTTCTATCATCGCACTGGAGAAAGAGATCCATACGCGCAATCGATACGCGCAACCGGCCCCAGACGCAAAACGCGCATCCCGCCTGAGCAGGATGCGCGCTTCAAAAAGGGCCTCGGCTGACGAGGAGCGGAGGAGCGGTTAGCGCCCGTAGTGCGCAGCGTTCTTCTGCGCAAAGTGGGCCCACTTCTCTGGCAGGTCATCGAGCGCGAAGATGGCCGATACCGGACAGGCCGGCACACACGCACCGCAGTCGATACACTCAACCGGGTCGATGAACAACTGGTCGGTCTCGGCGAAGCCGTCTTCGTCCTTCTTGGGGTGGATGCAATCGACTGGACAGGCGTCCACACAGGCGGTGTCCTTGGTGCCGATACAGGGTTCTGCAATCACATAAGCCATCTGGAATCTCTCCGGGGAGTCTAGACTTCTCGACGCTGATAGTAGCACACGGGCCCCCACTGACGGGCCAAATTCCCGCAAGTGTGTTTTGCGATGCGGGAAGTAGTAAAACAGGCGTCAGGATTCAGGGGGCAGGGATCAGGGATCAGGGATCGATCTGGTTCGGGCTTTTCGAAGCGCCGGGTTTCAGTGGGTCGCGAAGGGCGTATGGTTTCTATGGATTCCTTTTGCGATTTGCGGCGCGGGCCTGGGCGAATTCCGCCGGCGTGGGAATGGGCGAAAGGCCGCGCCCGGCAAACATATCGCTGAAGAATCCCAGCAGTTCGTCGTGAATCAGCCCGTTCGACGCGAGAACCTCGCGGCTGTCGAGCCGGACGTAGTCCCCGGAAAAGCCGGTGACGCGCCCCCCGGCTTCCTCGACCAGCAAAATGCCAGCCGCCGTATCCCAGGGATTCAGGTTGAACTCCCAAAATGCATCCACGCGGCCGCAGGCGGTGTAGGCCAGGTCAAGCGCCGCTGAACCCGCGCGGCGCACGCCGTGGGAGCGCAGGGTGAACTCCTGGTAGAAGTGAATATTGGGATTCGTATGCCGCTTGTGGCTGGGAAAGCCGGTGGCCAGGAGTGACTCGGCAAGCTGCCGGTTCCGCGAAACATGGATCGGCTTGCCGTTGAGCCATGCGCCGCGGCCGCGCTCGGCGGTGAAGAGCTCGTTCCGAAGCGGATCGAAGATGACAGCAGCCACAAGCGTTCCGTCCTCGCCGGGCGCGACTCCCTGTGGGCGGTGCTCCAGGCCAAGCGAAACGCAGAACTGTGGAAAGCCGTGGGCAAAGTTGGTGGTGCCATCGAGCGGATCGACATACCAGCGGTACTCGTGTTCCAACCGCTCCCGTGTGCCCTCTTCGCCGTAAATGCCGTGGTCAGGAAAGACCTCGCTCAGGCGGCTGCGGATCAGCTTTTCCACGGTCCGGTCAGCCACTGTAACCAGATCGACGTCGCCCTTGTATTCGGTCTCGACACCCTGCGCGAAAAACTCGCGCAGCCTCGCACCCGCTTCGTGAGCGACCTCTGAGGCTCCGGGCACCCAAACCAGTTCCACAGCAGAAGCAGGGTTCGCAATCTCGCTCACAACCCTGCCTCGACCCTGGACGATTCAGCATGCATACTAGGACGCGAAATTGGCCGGCGGCCCATCTCGGTAATTGTCCGGATCTGGTGCTTGTAGATGAAGAGGTTGGGCTGGCCTTCGCGCGTCAGCCGCAACATACCATCGTCAAAGTACTCGATCCAGCCGCGCACGGTCTCTCCATCGCGAAGCTTGATGGCAACATTAACCTGGCGGTCGCTCAAGGAGCGGAGATAAAGTGCTTCCTGACCGGTTTCGCCGGGCGGGGGCGTCTTGGATCGGCGTCGGGATGAAAACGGGGGATTCATACTTTCATTGTAGATGCGCTTTTTTGCCAATGTGCTGGCCTGCTGCCGCTTTTCGTGTGACCCGCGCATCAAAAAACACCCGCTCAGAACGTCGCAGGCCGCAAATCGCGGCCGTCACGCCTGCCGTGCTATCCAAACTGCGGCACGTAGGGGAACGCGGTAATCTGACCGCGGAATGCGGGCTCCCAGCGGCCGGGGATGGCGGTGCCGCAGCGCGGGCAGTTACCGTCGGCGGTCAGATGGTACCCGCAAACGCGAAAACCGCGGCGTTCTATGAGCAGCGCTCCGCAACCGTGGCAGTGGGTATTTTCGAGGTCGCCGGTTTGGCCGGGGAGATTACCGGCATAGACATAATGCAGGCCAGCCCGACTGCCAATGCGCGCCGCTCGCTCCAGCGTCTCCGCATCGGTATCCTCCGGATCGGTCATCCGGTAATCCTTGTGGAACGCGGTGACGTGCCACGGAATATCGGGCGAGACGCCCGCCAGAAACTCCGCCATGCTGGTGAGTTCCTGGTCGGAGTCGTTGAATCCCGGGACGATCAATGTGACAACTTCCACCCAGAAGCCCATCGCGTGGAGGCGTCGAATCGTGTCGAGAATCGGCTGCAGGCGGCCGCCGAGCTGATGATAATGCTGCTCGTCAAAGCTCTTCAGATCAACCTTGTACAGATCAACCCAGGGACGCAGGTATTCGAGTACTTGGGGAGTGCCATTACCATTCGATACGAATCCGGTCGCCAACCCGGCAGCCTTAGCCTCCTTGAAGATAGCCACGGCCCACTCTGCGGTAATCAGCGGCTCATTGTAAGTGCTTACCAGTACGCGGGCGCCCTGCTTTTGCGCCTGCTGAACCATCTGCTCGGGAGTGATGGCCAGCGGCCGCACTCCGGCGTGGGAATCACGCAGCGCCTGCGAGGTGACCCAATTCTGGCAGTAGGGACAATGCAGATCGCATCCCAGCATACCGAAGCTGTATGCAAGAGCGCCGCTATACGCGTGAAAGAAGGGCTTCTTTTCAATCGGGTCGCACTGCACCCCGCTCACGTATCCCCACGGAGCATAGAGCGTTCCGCCACGATTGAAGCGGACTTTACAAACGCCCGCTTGTCCGTCGGCGATACGGCAGCAATGTCCGCAGGCATAGCAGCGGACCCGGTTACGATCCAGCTTTTCGTATAAATCCCCTGCTGCCTCGCTGGCTTGCCGGTCGAGAATCTCCTTGAGGGCTGGCATAAGAAACACTCGTCTTCGCGAACGCGGCCCCACGCCAAGGGCCTTGCTCCACTAATCTGACAGCATTTTGGGCTTGCCGCTCTGTAGAGTCAACCCCCGGGATAAGCTCTTGGCGGTCTTTCATTTTTGCAGCAGTACCCATTCAGGAGCATTCACCCACGCTGATGTTGGCAGAGGATAGGCCGCTTTGGGCGGGACCACAGGTCTCACGGCTCCGATCCCGTTGAATCGCTGTAGTATCCCGGGCGATTGCGAATGATGAAAGATCCCGGGGCGGCCCTTGGAACGGTCACCACCACGCGGTGGAAGTCGACTCCCGGCTTCTGGTGCTTCGGATAGTAGCCCAGCAGATACTGTGTGCGCAGATCCTCGCTGACCATCTCAAAGGCCTTGTCGAGCCCGACCTCGCTCACATAGAAATGCTTGCCGCCGGTCTGCTCGGCCAGGGTAATGAGCGCGTGCTCACCGCCGATGTCGCGCCCGGCGCTCGCCTCAATCGGCACATCGATAATGCTGTAAATGATGACCTCATTGCGGAGGGCCTCCTCCAGGGCTTTCTCATAGGTGGCGCCCATCCCGGTGTCGCCGCCATCTGAGACCAGCACCAGTACCTTGCGGCCGTCTCTTTTGCCAAGCTGTTGTGATCCGTACACGACAGCGTCGTAGAGAGCTGTCGCCCAACCTCCGCGCAACTGCTTCAGGCCGCGATCAATCTGAGCGACCTTATTGGTGAACGGCGTTAGCGGACGCACATCGGTGGCAAACTGAAGCAGGCTCATCTGATCCTGCGGGCGCAGGATGACCTTCGCAAAGCGGCGCGCGGCGTTGGCCTCCTCGCTCATGTCCTTGCGCACGCTAAGGCTGGTGTCGATCGCCAACGCCAGATTCAGCGGCATCTCAGAGTGGCGTTCGAAGATCGCGATAGTCTGCGGCCTGCCATCCTCGAACAACGCGAAATCCTGGCGCGTAAGGCCGCCCACGACGGCGCCATTCGGGTCGGTCACGCTGACAAAGACATTGACCAGCTTCACGTTCAGACGCAAAGTTGTATCCTGCGCCGCCAGCACGAGGGGCGCCAGAACAAAGAGCGCACCGCAGCCTGCGCGGCAGCAGAAGCCCGCAATTCCACGGCGATTACGCGCCATCCGGAACCTCCGGCGCATCCACCGTCAGGCTAGCGGGAAATGGCTCACCGGGCGCCCACACGGCTCCATCCGCAAAGGTCTCCTTCTTCCAGATCGGGACGGTCTTCTTCAGGGTGTCGATCAGCCAGCGGGAGGCATCAAAGGCCTGTGCACGGTGCGCCGAGGCCACTACGATCAGTACGCTGGTTTCGCCGATATCCAGACGTCCCAGGCGGTGAACCAGGGTTACGTGGCGCACGCCGAATTTCTGGCGCGCCTGCCGCGCAAGATCACGCATCTGCCGCACTGCCATCTCTTCGTAGGCTTCGTAGTCAAGATAGAGCGTCTGGCGGCCGCGCGAATGGTTGCGGACGATGCCGTCAAAAACAACAACCGCGCCGTCCTCACCTTGCTTGGCAGCGGCTACCAGGCGATCAGATTCGATGACTTCACGTGTCAGCGCAACGACAAGATCGGAGTCTTCATTGCTCGATTCGGTTGGGTGCGAGCTTCCCCCTGAGACCGGCGGCAGCAGTCCCACTTCGTCGCCATCATGCAGGGCATGCTCTGCCGTGGCATATTCGGCATTCACACTGACCGCAATCGCACGCAAAAAGGCGCCGCGTTCAGGCAGACCTTTAGCCACCTGCTCAAGCAGGTGCGCGACAGAGTCGCCCTCCGCCAGCTCCACTGTAACGGCCGACGAGCCCAGCCAATCCTTCAAGATCCCAAAGGGAAGAACTCGCACCTGCATCACTGGTAAAAGGATACTGCCTGCAAGTTAGACGCGGGGGCGAGATTTAAATGACGAATGCGGATAGAAAACCATGATCTGGTTCGGCATGACTGCGATCTGGTCGGCAGGCCTGCGGATCCCAACGCAAATAAACGCGCCTCCCGGCTTCATCCCAAGCTACCGGGCGGGGCGGAATCACGTGGACACAGCCTTCAGAGGCACAGCGCTTTGTGTCTCTTCGCGGTTGCGCTTACGCCACAGTACTGACGGCAAGTTCGGCCGCGGCCGGCTCCGTCTCCGGCCGCGTTTTCAGGTTCGGCAAAGCCACGGCCAGCACATCTTCGATGCGGCTGGCGTAGTGCACATCCACGCCCTCAATCATGGCTGGAGTCAGGTCCTCTTCCACGTTCTGGCGGTTTTCGGCGGGGAGAATGATGGTTTTCACTCCGGCCCGCCGAGCCGCCAGAAACTTTTCCTTGATGCCGCCCACCGGCAGCACGTTGCCGCTGAGCGTGATCTCGCCAGTCATGGCCGTCAACTGGCGCACCGGCGTGTCAGTCAGGAGCGAAACCAGCACCGTAGCCATGGTGACGCCGGCCGAAGGTCCATCTTTGGGGATGGCGCCCGCCGGTATGTGGATGTGCAGGTCTATCTCCTTTGTGAAGTCCTCGGATAGACCAAGGCTCGTGGCGTTGGAACGTACCCAGGTCAGCGCGGCCTGCATCGACTCCTGCATCACCTCGCCGATCTGGCCGGTCATGGTAAAACCGCCCTTGCCCTTCATCTTGTTGGCCTCGATGAAGAGGATGTCGCCGCCGGCCGGCGTCCAGGCCAGACCCACGGCCACGCCGGGACGCTTGACCCGCTCGGCCACCTCGGTTTCCACGCGTACCTGGATTCCGCCCAGGAACTCCTTGATCACTTCGTGCGTGACGATGAGCTTCTCGGTATGCCCCTCGACGACCCGCCGGGCTTCCTTGCGGCAGATGGTGCCGATCGTCTGCTCCAGCTTGCGCACACCGGCCTCGCGCGTGTAGTGGCGCGTGATGTAGCGGACCGCATCCTCAGGAAACTCGATCTGCTCCGGCGTGATGCCGTTCTCCCTGATCTGCCGCGGAATCAGATAGCGGTTGGCAATATGCAGCTTCTCCTCCTCGCTATAGCCCTGCAGCGGAATAATCTCCATGCGGTCCTGCAGCGGCGGCGGCACGGTGTCGAGCATGTTGGCCGTGCAGATAAAGAGCACTTTCGAGAGGTCAAAAGGCACGTCCAGATAGTTGTCGCGGAAGGTGCAGTTCTGCTCGGGGTCGAGCGTTTCCAGCAGCGCCGAGGCCGGGTCGCCGCGGAAGTCGCGGCCCAGCTTGTCGACCTCGTCGAGCATCATCACCGGGTCGTTGGTCTCGGCCCGTCGGATGCTCTGGATGATCTGGCCCGGCAGCGCACCAATGTAGGTGCGCCGATGGCCGCGGATCTCCGCCTCGTCATGCATGCCGCCCAGCGAGATGCGCTGGAATTTGCGCCCCAGGGCACGCGCGATCGAACGGCCGAGGCTGGTCTTGCCCACCCCCGGAGGCCCCACAAAGCACAGAATCGGCCCCTTCATGTCGGGCTTCAGCTCGAGCACGCTCAGATAATCCAGGATGCGGTCCTTCACCTTCCGCAGCTCATAGTGGTCCTCGTCCAGAATCTCCCTTGCTTTGCCAATGTCGATCTTTGTGCCCGAACTCTTGGCCCAGGGCAGGATCGCCAGCCACTCGATGTAGTTGCGGGTGAGTGAATAATCGGCGGCCATCGGGGACATGCGCGAAAGCCGGGAAAGCTCCTTCATCGCCTCTTTCTTCACGTCCTCGGGCATGCCGGCGGCTTCAATCTTCTGGCGCAGGTCCTCGATCTCGCGCTGCCCCTCGTCCTGCTCACCCAGCTCCTTCTGAATGGCCTTCAATTGCTCGCGCAGATAGTAGTCGCGCTGCGACTGTTGCACCTGGTCCTGCACCTCGCTCTGGATCTTCGAGCGCAGCTGCTGCACCTCAATCTCCTTGGCGAGGTGCTTGTTCAACTGCTCCAGCCGCTCCTGAACGGACGGCGCTTCCAGCAGGTTCTGCTTGTCGTCGGTGGTCAGGAAAGGTAGCGAGGAGGCGATGAAGTCAACCAACCTGGCAGGTTCCTCGATATTCGCGGCGATCGTCCGCAGTTCATCGGAGAGCGTCGGGGACTCAGCCACAATCTGCTGGAATTGCTCGACAACATTGCGCACCAGGGCTTCAATGCCCGAGCTCGGCGCCGGCTCAATCTCCTCCAGCGTCTCGACTTCGGCCACCATGAATGGCTCGGTCTGGTCGTAACGCACCAGCCGCACCCGCTCCGTTCCTTCGGTGAAGACGAAGCGGCTCTGATTGGGCATGCGCACCACCTTGTGCACCGTGGCCAGCGTGCCAACTGTATGCAGATCAGCGGGTTGGGGAGAATCCAGGCGGGGATCGAGTTGCGCCGCAACCACAATGGTGCGCTCTTCACCCAGCGATTCAATTAACTGGATAGAGCTCTCGCGGCCTACTGTAAGTGGTAGTACAGCATGGGGAAACAGTACGGTGTCCCGGACCGGCAGGACGGGAACCCGGCGCAGGGGACCGCCCCTGCCGGACGAATTCTGGGAATGCCGAGATGAGGATGACCGATTTTGCATTGAGTGTCCTTTTATCAAGTTTCCTTCATTAGACAACGCAGGTCATGCAAAAGTTTCAGGAAGCAGTATGTCTCCTTTGCCCGCATTGACTCTTCCAGGCCCGCCCGTTCCTACGGTCCTTCATTCATCCCGGGCCTTGTTCCCCCCGCTGGCCTGAACGGCAAGGCTCAATTTCGGTCTGGCAACAGCAAGAAACATGAAGTACCTGCCCCCGGCGCACGGCCTCAGCAATTGTCTGATTGGCCGAAAGCAGTGCTGCTCCAGAGGACTATCGGCCAAAGCTGCCGGAAGGTGAGACGTGCGGGCTGGTGCAAAGAGAGCTTCAGACCGTGAGTTGCGCGAGCACGGAAGACGGTAACCCGGCGGGCAACCAGAAGCTCGCCTTCTGTGCGAGCTTCTGACAGTGGTATATCTATTTGAGATCGGAACGATCTTCCTCATGCTGGAGGGCCGATTCGATATGCTCCCAGAGATCCTCGGGCGGTTCCACGCTGGGAAACAACTGGCGGGCAGCCTCGGCGATAGTTTCCAGGTCAGCCAGCAAGGCACGGCAAAGCTCGCAGCTCAGCACATGCGGATGGATCGCGACGTTCTCGCCGGCGCCGATCAGGTCGGGTAACTGGGCCTGGAAATCGGCGCAGCTCAGGCTTTTGGGATCTTCGGTCATGGCCGCGTCTCCTCCGAGGCTTGCGCGCGCAGCGCATCGCGCAATTTCAGCCGCGCTTTGTGCAACTGCGACTTGCTGTTTCCGATGGAACAATCGAGCATGGAAGCTATCTCATTATGCTCATAACCTTCCACGTCGTGGAGAATGAAGATGAGCCGGTATCCCGTGGGCAGGTCATTGACAGCGCGCTCCAGCGCCAGCCGGTCAATAGCACCGGTAAGGGTGAGATCAGGAGCGCCGAAGCTGCGTCCGGGCCCCTCATCGGGCGTGGGATCCATGGCTTCATCCAGCGAAATCAGGGAGAGTCCCTTCTTGCGCAGCTGCATCAGCACAACATTGACCGCCAGCCGGTGCAGCCATGTGGAAAAAGCCGAGTCGCCACGGAAGGTGGCGATCTTGCGGTGCAATTGAAGGAAGGCCTCCTGGGTCAGGTCTTCGGCTTCCGCAACATTCCCCACCATGCGAAGACAAAGAGAGTAGATGCGTCTTTTGTGGAGGGAGTAAAGTTGTGCGAAGGCGTGGTGATCGCCTGCCTGAGCACGGGCAAGAATATCGCCGTCAGCGGAATTGGAAGATCCCACCGGCGCGGGAGGCGTGACCGGCGCGGTTGGGGCTGGGGAAATCATCTCTTCTTCGCCACCTGCTGGAGTCGAGTCCGGTAGTTGGGTGGGGAACCGGGAATTAGGCATGCGCGTCCTTCACTCTAGCATTTAAAACTGGGTGCTGCACCAGGCTTCCAACCTCGTTAGTATAAGGGTAAGCGGTCAAATTGTCGGAGATTCGGCGGAAAAGAACCGAAGCCAGCGAGTTGTGGGCTTCCGACTCAATGCGGTCTTCGTCAGACAAATGGGGTGTAATCCCCGTATTTTCTTGGGAGAACGGTATTGCGGTTTAAGCCCGGAGGGACGCGCGGCGGACGCCGGAACCTCCAACAGCAGATCTTCGTTGCTGAGGTGATTCGGAACGGGATCTTGCTAGCGTGTGCCCTTATCATCGCGGATGTTTGCTGGGGCCAAAATCCGGGAATGAATTCCGCCGCCATCTTAAGCGCTCCCGCGATGACCAGCGCGGCAAAAATGCAGAAGACGCCCCTGCCCCCAGCGCTACCCGAGACTCCTCTCTATCAATGGCAGGGCTTGCCGGTGCTTAGCATCTCCTTTGAAGGAGTATCAGCCAGCCTGTTTGAGCCGCTTCGAGCCCCCCTGGCGCAGGCAGTCGGCAAACCTTTGACGGCGGCAAACGTCAGAAGGAGTTTGCGCCAGCTCTTTGCCACCGGCCTTTACGAAACTCTGGCAGTGGAGGGCACGCGCGAACCCGGTGGTGTGCGCCTGATCTTTCGCGGTGAGCCGCGCATGTTCATCGGCACAGTGGACGTCGATGGCGCGAAAGGCTCTACCATGAATTCCCAACTGAAGACGGCAAGCCAGCTTGCGGCGGGGACGCGCTTCACGCAGGCGAAGGTGGACCGCGCCCTCCAGCAGATGCGCGCCACGCTGGCCGAAAACGGCTACTTTGAGCCGAAGATCGACTACAAGCTGTCACCGCATCGCGATGAGCAGCTTATGAATATTGCGTTTCAAATCACCTCCGGACCGCGCGCCCGCGTCGGCAAGGTGGATGTCACGGGAGAGTCGGGCTTGAGCGTGAAGGAATTTCAGCATCATGCCCATTTGAAGACCGGGGCCCAGGTCGACCACGATACGGTAAACCGCGCACTGAGCGGCGTTCTCAAGCATTATCAGAAGCAGAAGCGGCTCGAAGCCGATGTCAAGCTGGCATCCCATCAGTACGCCACCAGCAACAGGCGGATCCAATACAACTTCTCCGCCAACCGCGGACCTACCGTCACCATCGAGGTGGAAGGCGCCAGCATCGGGAAGGACGAACTCAAGCGGCTGATCCCTGTCTATGAGGAAGGAACTGTCGATGAGGACCTTCTGAATGAAGGCAATCGTCATCTTCGCGATTTTTACCAGCGCGAAGGTTACTTCGACGTGAAGGTGGACCACAGGCGGCTATCCCCTGACCCCAACCATGTGATCATCATTTTTGTGGTGCGGCTGGGGCCACGGCGCCGCGTGGAAAAGGTTTCGGTTACGGGAAACCGTTACTTTGACTCGGCCACCCTCAAAGAGCTGTTGAACGTTCACCCTGCCAGTACCCTCAACCGCCACGGCGACTACAGCCAGGCCCTTGTTGCCGCGGACGTCAATGCGCTGCAGGCCGTCTACCAGAACAACGGCTTCGCAGACGTGAAGGTCACGCCCGAGATCAGTGCTCCTGAACGTGGGGAGCCATCTGGAAAATTCGGTAAGACAGCCCCGCTCGATGTGGTCTACCGGATCGACGAAGGCCAGCAAACGCGTGTCGGTACGGTGACCATTCAAGGAAACGATCACATACCGGCAAACCAGCTTACGCCGCTGCTGAACACCATCGCAGGCCAGTTGCTCTCACCCCAGAATCTGGCCGGAGACCGTGACACGCTGCTCACTGACTATTTGAGCCACGGATTCGACCAGGTACGCGTGGACGTTCACCAGCAGACGCAATCTGGCGATCCGCATAAAGTCGACGTGACATTCAACGTCATCGAGGGACCGCAGATCTTTGTGCGCAAAGTGCTCCTCACCGGCTTGCACTACACGCGCCCGCAAACCGTGAAACGCCTGATTACGCTGCATCCGGGAGACCCGCTCGATGCCACGGCTCTGACACAAACCCAGCGTAATCTCTATGATCTTGCGCTCTTCAACGAAGTCAATGCGGCCATCCAGAATCCCAATGGCGGCGACACGCACAAGACCATCCTGCTACAGGCAAGCGAAGCGCGCCGCTGGGCCCTCACTTACGGTCTGGGCTTCGAGACGCAGACCGGCCAACCCCAGAACAACTGCGCCGGCGCCTTCGCCGGGGGCGTAGCCTGCAATCCCAACGGCAAAACCGGCGTCAGCCCGCGCGTGCTCGCCGACATTACTCGCAACAACCTCTTCGGCCGCGAAATGTCGGCATCTCTGCAGAGCCAGTACGGACTGCTGGAACAGAGTATCAACTTCATCTATCAGATTCCGCACATCGAGGGAAACCAGAATTTCGGCTTTACCTTCACCGGAGGTTACGCCAACAGCCAGGATGTAACGACATATGTGGCCTCGCGACTGCAAGCCAGCACGCGCCTTACCGAAAGCTTTCTGAATCCGGGCTCTGTTCTCTCCAAAGGCAACACATTCATCTATGAATACGACTTTCGCAGAGTCAAAGTAGCGGCCAGCAGCTTGCAGGTCTTTCCGCAGGAGATTCCAGAACTGGCAGCCGCGGTGCGCGTTGCCGGCCCATCCATTACCTGGATTCGCGATACCCGCGACTCCGCTCTCGATTCCCGCCGCGGCACCTACACCACCTTCCAGGATTTCCTCTCCGATGCAAAGATGGGCGCCGAGGCGGAGTTCAACCGCATCGACGCATCGAACGCAAGCTACTACCCGTTTGACAAGGGGCGCTTTGTGCTGGCGCGCAACACGCGGTACGGCCAGGTGCGCACTTTCGGTACCGGGTCGGAAGGGCTGATCCCGCTGCCTGAACGGCTCTACGCCGGCGGCGCCATTTCTCTCCGTGGTTTCTCCATCAACGCGGCCGGCCCGCGTGACCCCGAGACCGGTTTCCCGATCGGCGGCGCCGGAGTCTTCGTCAACAGTACCGAATTGCGCTTGCCCCCGACGCCGCTGCCCGGGCTGGGCGATGACCTCAGCTTTGTGCTCTTTCACGATATGGGCAATGTCTTTGACACCCCGGGGGATATCTGGCCCAGCGCTCTGCGCATTCATCAGCCGCATCGCGATACCTGCAAGGTGCTTGCGAATCCGGATGACCCGAGCAGCTACATTCCCACCGGACCTACGAACTCGATCGGCCAGCAGGGGCAATGCAGCTTCAACTACTTCTCGCACGCGCCAGGGATTGGGGTGCGCTATCATACGCCCGTCGGGCCTATCCGGCTGGACTTCAGCTATAACCTGAATCCGCCCATTTACCCGGTAAATATCAACTACTCGCTCTCAGCGCCCCTCACGCCTTATTCGCAGCCGTATGTGGGAGAGGCGCAGCACTTCAACTTTTTCTTCAGCTTCGGGCAGACATTCTGATGAGCTTCCGCCCTCCAATCCGCCTCAAGGCCGAAGTGAGATATCCCTGCCTGTTGGGGCTGGCAATGGGTCTGCTCGTCTGCGGATCGGCGCCGGGAGTTTCCCAGGTTCCACCTTCCGCGTCTCCGGCGGTCCTTGACCGCGCGGAAGCGGTGGTCAATAACCATGTCATCCTCGCCAGTGATCTCGACCGCGAGATGCAGCTCTCAGCTCTCGAGCCCATTCGCGGCGTACGCGGTGTCGTGACCCGCCAGCGCGCTCTTCAACTGCTCATCAGCCGCACGCTCATTCAGCAGCAGATTCGCCGGGAAGAAGCGCGGGCAGCCCAACCCTCACCGGCCGAGGTGCAAGCCCGCATCGCCGAGATCCGCAAGCAGCTCCCCGACTGTGCCCGCCGGGATTGCGCCTCAGATTCCGGTTGGCAGGCATTTCTGGCGTCGCGGGACCTGAGGCCGCGAGACGTGGAAACTTACCTGCGTAATCGGCTTGAGATTTTGCACTTCATCGAGCTGCGCTTTCGTGAGGGCGTTCAGATCTCCCGGCAGGAGATTGACGCCTATTATCGCAACACTCTTCTCCCTCAGTATCCACCCGGCGAAAAAGCTCCGCCTCTTGAAACTGTCTCTTCGCGGATTCAGGAGATTCTCCTCCAGCAGCGCGTCAACACACTCTTTTCGAATTGGCTCCAAAACCTGCGGCAACAGGGCGACATCGAGGTGCTCGACCCCTCGCTGGAGACTCCGGCAGCCGATGGCAGTTCCCAAAATGCCTCGCCGCAACGCCAGGGAAAGGGGGGCGCATGAGCGAATCCGGATCCAACCCGGCTCCCGCGGCTGGCCCGCATCGACGCAGCCGCCTGCGGCGCTTCTTTTTGCGGCATCTTCCTCTGAGTCTGGCCGGCGGGGCGCTTCTGCTCGCGATGGCGTTGACCGCCTTCTTTTTCTGGGCCAACTCGGCACAGTGCGAGCGGCTCGTCCGCCGATGGCTGATCGCCAAAGTGGAGACGATGACCGGCGGGCGCGTTGAGATTGCTTCGTTCCAGTGGCATCTGCTCCATCTGGAGGCTGATGCGCGCGGGGTGACGATTCATGGTCTTGAAGCTCCCGGCGAAGCGCCGTATGCGAGTATCGGAAACCTGCGCGTGCGGCTGAGCGTGCTGGGCTTCCTGAGTCCCAGGATTCTGTTAAGCGATCTTGATGTCTCCCAACCCAGCCTGCACCTGATCGTTTACATGGACGGTTCCACCAATCAGCCGCGGCCGCGCAGGCCCGCAAAACCGGGCAAGCCCGTGCTTGATACTCTCTTCGATCTGCGTGCCGGCCGCATCTCGGTCGAACAGGGAGTTCTGGACTACGAGAGCCGCGCCTCATCCTTCGACTTTCAGAATCGCAATGCGCCTCTCGATTTCAGCGCCCACGACGCTTCTCTGCGCCTGCGCTACGTCCCGGCCTCGGCGGGTAAACCCGAGAGCTTCAGGATCGAGGCCGGAGCGGCCGACTTGCACCTTACCAGGAGCGTGCCGCACAAAGAGCCGCAGTCCGTGCATGGCTACCTGCAAGCCACGCTGGATCTGACGCGTACTGCGGCCTACCTGCGCTCTTTGCGGCTCACATCTGAAAGCCGCGGCAGCCAGGATCGTTCTTTGGAAATCTCCGGGACGCTCATCAATTTCGCGAGCCCCCGCTGGCAAGCCAAGATGACAGGCGACCTCGATATGAGGTTGCTGGATCCGGTCACCGGCTACACCGCCGCGCCGGAGGGGATTGCGCGGCTGGACCTGAGCGGTGCCGGACGGGACGGGGTCTTTCGCATGGATGGCAATATTCACGTAGACGGTGGGGCATACGTCGGAACCGGAGTCACGGCAAGAGATATCCGGCTGAACGCGCATGTCCATGCTGACCCGGACCGTCTGCTCATCTCGTCGATCGCGGCGCAGTTCCGGCAGGGCGGCGAAATCGACGGCTCTGTCTCGCTGGATCATTGGCTGCGCCCGATTCCAGGCGCCCCGGTTCTCCGCGCAGGCGACCCGGCAACCGCGCATGCCGCCAAAGACCCTGCAACCTCAGTGCGGAAAGCAACCGTAACCCTCCCCATAAATGGCCAAGTGACGGCGCAGCTAAAGGACGTTGCGCTCGACACAGTTCTAGATCTCGTCAGTAAGCCGCCCTTTCAACGCCTTGGCTTCGACGCGTTCCTGAATGGCCCGGCCACGGCAACCTGGTCAGACGGCAATGTGCGGACATTGGCCGTCAGCGCGGCCTTGACCTTGGGCCCATCCGGTCACGCCGCTGCCGGTGAAGTTCCGGCCAGCGGCGACATCGACGGTACCTACACGCAGCGTAACGGTTCCGTCGCATTGCGCAGCCTTGAACTCCATACCCCCGGCAGCACCCTGTCGGTTTCAGGAGGGTTGGGCGTTTACCCAATCACCAGCCCATCGTCGCTTGCAGTCGATTTTCATTCGTGGAATCTGGGCGAGTTCGATACCGTCTTGCGCAGCCTTGGCTTGAAAGGCAACGGCACCGCCGGTGTTGCGGCCTTGCCGGTGTCTCTGCATGGGGAAGCTGACTTTCATGGATCGTGGACCGGCTCGCTGACCGATCCGCACATCGCGGGAAATTTGAAAGCTACGCAAATAGCCGTTGAGATTCCGGCTGCGACGAAAGGTGGTTCTGGTCCCCTGCAAGCCGCCCAGACACGCTACTTTCACCTGGACTCTGCCGATGCCGAAGGCAGTTATTCAGCACAGCGGATCGCCATCACTCACGCGCAACTTGCGCGCGGACCGGCACGGATCCAGCTTCACGGCACACTGGATGGAATGCCGGGCAAAAAGCACGCGCTCAATGCCGGCTCGGTTCTGCATATGAGCCTCCAGGCCAGCAAGATTGGCGCCGACGATCTGCAGCCCTTCTTCAACCGGCGCCTGCCTTTCACCGGCACGATGAATGCGCAGATTCAGGCCGACGGTCCTTTGGGCTCGCCCGGCGGATCCGGGTGGGTTGCACTGGACAACGGCAGTATCTATGGCGAGCATGTGGCGCGCATTCGCGCTCAAGGCGTATTTGCCGGCCAGACCCTGAAGCTGACCTCTTTGACCGCGAACGAGGCATCGGGCAGCATTGCGGCTTCCGGCAGCTACGACGTCAAATCCCGGCGCTACCAATTGCAGGCCAAAGGCACAGGGATTGATGTCTCCCGGATCAAATGGCTTTCCGGGCAGGGAATGACGGCATCCGGCAAATTGGGATTTTCTCTCGCCGGCTCCGGTACGCTGGACAATCCGCAACTGGACGGGCGCGCGACATTCAGCGCGCTGAAGCTGAACAGCGAGATGCTGGGAACGTTGAAAGTTACGGCGCATGCCGTCAACCACACGGCCGAAGTCGGCGCCACTACGCAGGTGGAGGGCACAGCATTTGACCTCCACGCGCAAACGGCTCTGACCGGCGAGTATGAGACCCAGGCTCGAATTGTGTTTTCCCACTTCAATATTGGCGCACTGTTCAAACGGGCCAATGTTCAGGGCCTCACCGGCGAATCTTCGCTGGACGGGACAGTCAACCTGAGCGGCCCGCTGGCGCATCCTCGGCTATTTCGCGGCGAAGCCCGGTTACGGGAGATGGATGTAACGGTTGCAGGCGTACACCTGAAAAGCGAGGGCGGTGTCCATGCCATCTTAGCTGACGAGCGCGTGAGCCTAGATCCGCTGCACGTCACCGGCGAAGACACCGATCTGCGCGCGCATGGCTCCGTGATGCTTGCCGGCGCGCGGCGGCTCGACCTTGCCGCCAGCGGAACCGTCAACATGAAGCTGGCGGAGACGCTTGATCCGGACCTTACCGCCAGCGGAGTGACGACCTTCCAGATCGAAGCTCACGGCCCCCTGGAGAATCCGAGGTTGCAGGGCAGGATCGATTTCCAGAATGGCTCCCTGGCTCTGGAAGATCTGCCGAACAGCTTGAGCCAGGTGCACGGCACTCTTGTCTTCAATCAGAACCGGCTTGAGGTGCAGACCCTGACGGCGATGAGCGGTGGCGGCTTGCTACAGGTTTCCGGCTCGCTGGCTTTTCTGCATGGTCTCTACGCCGACCTCAAAGTCACAGGCAACGGGATTCGCATTCGCTATCCGCAAGGTGTCAGCTCCCTGGCCAATGCCGAACTGCGCTTGCAGGGCCCGCAGCAGAACCTGCTGTTGAGCGGCAACATTCTGATCACGCGCTTTATGATCAGCCCTGATCTGGACATCGCCGCTCTGGCAGCGCAGACCAACGCAGTCGAAGCCGTCACACCGCCTGACGCCCCATCCAATCACATTCGCCTGGACGTGCATATCAGTTCCGCGCCGCAGTTGAATTTTCAGAATGCCTTTGCCAAGCTGGCCGGCGATGTGGACCTGCGCCTGCGCGGCACGGTGGCCTCGCCCTCGCTGCTGGGCCGCGTTTCAATCACTGAAGGCAGCGCCATGATCGCCGGTACCCGCTACGATCTCCAGCGCGGCGAAATTGCTTTCACCAACCCCGTCCGCATCGAGCCAACCATCGACCTGAACGCTACCGCGCACGTCGAGGATTACGACGTGACTCTCAGCGTCCATGGAACTCCCGCGAAGCTGTCGGTCTCATACCGCAGCGACCCACCGCTTCCCGAGGCTGATGTCGTCTCTCTGCTTGCCCTTGGCCGCACGCAGAATGAGCAGAGTCTTTATACGCAGCAACAGCACCAGACCTTCGCCAATCCCTCCACAGATGCCCTGCTCGGCGGCGCTCTCAGCGCCACGGTCAGCAGCCGGGTTCAGAAGCTCTTCGGCGCCGGCTCGGTCAAGATCGATCCCAACTACCTCGGCGCCTTTGGCAACACCACCTCGCGCATCATTGTCAACGAGCAGTTGGGCCGCAATCTCACCCTTACCTATGCCACCAACGTGAACACCACCGGACAACAGTTGCTGCAAGCCGATTATGCCATCAACCGCCATGTTTCGCTGCTCGTGACCCGCGACGAGGCCGGCGTCTTTTCCATCGTCATCAAGGCTATCCGGCGCTATCGCTAAGGCATTTTCCAGAGATACAGTGGTATTTCTGGCACGGCGCGAGGCCGCTACCACCTGATGGTCACGCTGGCTCGGTCATTCGGCTCCGAGCTACACCTTCCCTGAATGGGCATGCTGACGCAACGGGAAAAGACGAATCACTGGCCACGAAAGGCACTCTCTAACTGGGCTATTGGCTTTTGGGCGCGAGAGAATGCGGCTGCCTGGATATTCGCGGAAGCGGGATCGGCACGAACAACAAGCAACCTGCGCCCGTCAGGCGAAACGGAGAAGCCCGAGGCGGCTATCAACGGTAGCGCACTGGGAAAATCCGCGATTTCACGATCCTTTCCGGTCGCAAAATCATGAAATGCAATAACCGGCTTTCCTGCGTTATAGGTCAGAAAGACGATACCATGTGGAGCTAACGTCCAGGCGTCACGATAGCCCGGAATCAGGGAGTTGATGACAACTTGCTGTTGCCGGGTCGTTAAATCGAGACGGGAAATTGTGGTATCCATACGCCCGTGCCCAAAATAAAGATAACGGCCATCCTTTGACTCCATAATTGGCGTGCCGCCTTGATCGGTGAGCATTTGCCCCGGTCCGCCCGACACTGGAAAACGATAGATGAAACTATCCTCCTGAACGAAGATCCATTTCGAATCAACGGAATAGAAAGGGTGGGACATGTGGACATCGCTGATCTTGCGAAGCGGGAATTTATGAGAAAGAGAAACCTCATAAATACCCGGAACTGAAGCTGCGCAAAAGACGATGGATTGGCTATCCGGCGTCCATCCGATCACGCTGGGAAGCAGCGATCCCGTATCGATCGGCGCGGCATGGGAACCATCGGCGCCGCTGACCCATATCTGGAGCCTCCCAGTAACATCAGACCGGAAAGCGATCTTCTTGCCATCCGGAGAAAAGGAGGGAACGATATCCTGGCCCGGGGTGTGAATCACCGGATTCCAATCCGCAGGCGAAGGTAATTTCCTGGTCAGATCAAGCGACCAGATATTCAGATCCGGCCGATAGCCAGAGAAGGCAATCTGGTGCGCCGCGCGCGAGATTGAAAACTGCAGCGGCATGTCGGTTGCAATCGACGGTACGGGTATGGCTTGCGGCGCATGCGACTCCCAATCAAGCTCCCATAGCTTGAATTCCCCATTCTCATCCGCGCTGTAAACGATGCGGCGGTCTGCATCCCAGTCAACGTCTCCAAGTTCATTGGAGTGACTTGTCAGCTTCCGGGCCTCCCCGCCAGTCACTGGCACGACAAAGACGTCGAACTCGAATTGATATTTCATCCGGATAAAGGCGACCTCAGTCCCGTCCGGCGAAAAACGCGGCGACGTATCACCCAATATGTCCATGTCGGGATAGGTGAGGCGGATCTTGCGTCCATTGCTGATGTAGATGCGGTAAAGGCTCAGCGGATCGCTCTCTGCCTCTTTCTCCCCGACCACCAGAAAATCCCCGGACGGCGACCAGTCCATCTGCCGGCTACTCAGCCCATAGTGATCCGGGAGTAGAGTCGTTAACCTCCTGGTTCTTGAGGTGGCAAAATCATAGATAAGAATTTCTGTCAGATTTGGCAGGCGATGAAGGTAGGCGAGCAACTTGCCGTCGGGCGAAAAGACCGGGCTGCTATACCCTCCCGGGCCAAAAACGATGCGGCGAGGCTCAAGCCCTCCCGCGGCCAGAACGTAAATGCCCGATCGCGATTCGCTCGGGTTGGAATATACAAATGCGAGCTGCTTCCCGTCCCGTGACCAGGTAGGCTGGTACTGAGCACCTTCCATCCTGACTAACGTGTGGGTTGCCCCAGTCCGGATAAATGCCACGCCGTTAATTCCGCCGGCATTTCCCGTCCGATGGTTCCTGAAGTGGGCGAAATAGATGAGCAGCACGCCCAGCAGAAGCAGGACACCGGAGGCCGCTCCATAGCCCAACAATCGCCGCAGCGTGGAATTCCGCGAACGTCCTGGATCTATCCGCATCGCGACCGGAAAGCTCTCCTGTTTCTGATCAGGGAGAGAAGCGGAGAGCGTGGAACTTCCTTTAGGGAGCAGCGCCGGCGCTCTATCGTTCACCACCACCGGCTCCAGAAATTTGTAACCACGGCCCGGGAATGTGGCGATGTACTTCTTCCCGCTGACGGTTTCGCCGAGCGCCTTGCGCAATACCGAAATGTTCTGGGTGATGTTGGATTCTTCGACAACGTGACCCGGCCAGATTGTGTTGAGCAGTTCGTCCTTGCTCATGATATGGTCGCGATTCTGAACCAGAACAAGCAGCGTCTCGAAAACCTTGGGCGTCAGCGCAATCGTATCGTCACTTCTCTTGAGCGTGCGTTCCTGGGCATCGAGGGTGTAATCGTCAAAGGTATAAAGCATGTTCCACTTCACCTGACTAAGTCCGGCGCTTCTGCTGGGTGCCCATGATGGAGGACCACCCGCTGGCGGTGCCGGAAATTGTGCCGTGTACAATCCGGACTACACCACCAAGCGTGCTTACCGGCATTTGATCCACGTGACCCGTGGAAGCAACTGACTAAACGGTTGGAACCTCTTAGAGATGGGGATAAATGGAGTGTTGCGCCTTCCGGAGCTCATACCTGAATCGCGATCGTCTTTTCACGCAACCTCCGCAAAAGCAAAGCTTTAGCGATTGGCATCCAAGCCAGATCTCCCTTGCCAGAGTAGATAATGTATTAAGCGCTCTCCCCTCCGAATAAGCCAATCTTTCCGGGTTCTCAAGGGCGAATCCAGTATATTCGGACTTTTAGATTCTCAAAAGTGAATTTTGAGAAGATT
>JAJZVZ010000133.1 GCA_021846945.1 Acidobacteriota bacterium
CGCGGGGGCCCTCGCGCTGGCTGGCGCGGCCTCTCTCACCCTCACCAACGGGACCAACAGCATCATGCAACTTTCCACCGACCCAGCCATGCGCGGCCGGGTCATGGCGCTCCGCGTCGGCGTCGCTCTCGGCGGCATGACCCTGGGCGCGCCGCTCCTTGGCTGGATCGCCAACCGCTTCGGCCCGCGCTGGTCGCTCGCAGTGGGTGCCGGAGCGTGCTTCACCGCCGCCCTGGTTGGAGCCTGCGTGCTGGTCCGCCGAAGAGAGCTGCTGCTCACCTGACGCCTTTCCCGGTACGAGCCCTGGTTAACGCCAACGGGCCAACCACTCCTCCAGGCGGTGCCGCGATTCACCCTGGCGTAGAGTCGGCTACATTGAGAACTGTCGCCGACGGATCGAGAACGAAAAGTCGGCATCGCGCCAGTATTACGCAGCCGGGGTGACGTGAGTCACCAAGGGGCACGATAGCCGACCATCTGCTCAGAACGGGGATTTTGCCGGCCATGCGGCAAGTCGGACCACATCTGCCACCTGCCGTGCATTGACATCGGTGAACAGTCGCCAGAACCGAGCCGCTTTGGGTCTGCTTCTGCGAAGCCGTTTCCGTTCAACCTGTGTCAGAGAGCGTTTGCAAAGCGTGTCCTCCTTGTAGAGTCTCGCCTCGCGGAGGCGGACAAGCCACGGTTCCAGCCTGGCCGCAGTCCCATCGGAGTGCAGTTTCCGCGCCGCTTCAACCGTCACTTCGAGCAGGAAACCCAGCCGGTTCTGGACGTTCAAGAGGCGCGCCTCGTCTGTCAACCGGCGATAATCCAGGTCGGCTCTGTGCACCAGCACCCAGGGCAACGCATCTGTCACTCTCTGGTCCAGATTTTCCGTTCTCAACGCATCCAGAACAAACTCTAGCGGGTCCACGTTACCGGGTCCAAGCGCCAGTTACCGAAATCCGGGGTAGCCAAGATGCCCCAGAAGTTCCTTCATACGCTCGCTCGATGGAGGCGTCCTGCTCGCTGGAAGCAGCTCGTGCCGGAGAGCTTCGGGACACACAGAGTAGAGCCAGTTCTTCAGAACCGGAGTCACCGGCCGCTGGCCATTCTCAACCGCGCACACGAACGGCTGCGTGACTCCAACAGCTCTGGCCGCATCGACTTGTGTCTTCCCGGCCTTCTTGCGCCAGGCTCTAAATTCGGCTCCGTGCACAGAGTGAATATAACCACGAAGCTTATATTATTCAAGAAGCGATCTTGTTCAATGCCCGAGATGGAAGACTGATGTTGGTTCGTCTCCCGTTCCTGAATTTTACGGAGCTGTGATGCGCTCCAACGCCCGTCACGGCTTCATCATCACAACTGCACCTTTCAGTTCAAGTGCGCGTAGCTTTACCGAATGCAAGCCCATGATGGACGACGCCTATTCTGCTCTGGGTTCTGACGAAATTCTTCATGGGAAAGGGCACACAAGCGCAAATCGAGCGCAGCGAGTTCCGGTTCGTTCGACCCGTACAAAATGCTTGGGATCAAGCCTGGTGCAAATCGAGAGGAAATACGCGCAGAGCCAGATTTCCATTGACAGGTCCCATTTCCTCCTCGTCTTCCTCCCACAAGACGGTGAGCTCACACTCGCCGTCCCGAACTTTATAGAAACAAACAGTATTGACCTCAATATGACTGTGATGGAGGCCGAGATAAGCCCTGAATTGAACAAAACGTGCGTTTAAGCCACGCTAATGTCAGTTAGCGCTGGCTATTTTGCACAACTTTGGGACAGCCGGGGCAGCATCGGAGCTTGTGGCCGGCAAGCGCGCCGGTGCCGACCGGAGTGGCGTTCATCGTCAGCGCCCGCCTTTGAGCTCGCCCATGCGCCGGCCGATCCACCACGAAGACAATGAGCACCACACGAAACAACAAACGAGTTCGTGCAACCAAGTGAACGCACCGGCAGCGAGCGCAATCGCGGCTGTGAACGCGTGCGACGGATGCCAGTGTTCACCGACGACGATTCCGGCCAGGAGCATGGCAGAGCTCCAGAAAAACATCATTAGAGGATTGTGGAGGCGCAAAATTAGTTTTTCGTTCATGGTTCTCTTCTCCTGTAGGGCGAGGCGCTCTCCGGGCCGATTACCGCGCCGCTTGCGGTTCAGGGACCCCAGAGCGGGGAGAGCGATTGAGTTTGTGGTGAGTGGGTGCTTCGACGCGCGACCGCGGGCATTCGCCGGGCCTGCGACTTCGGGATCAGATCTGGTTGGGCCAGTTGGTCTCCGAGTTGGCAACGTCCTCGGCCGCCTTGACCAGGTCCGCGTCGAGATTCATTTGCACGGTGCGGTACCAGTCGCACGCGCCGAGCCGAGCCGGATTTCGAGTGCTCCGGTTTGGGGTAGTCGAGATCGCGTGGTGCGTGCCTGGCCGTCGGCCAGGCGCTCGAGTTCGGCAAAGAACCTCAGCAGGTAGTCGTTTGTATTCATGTTTCACCTCCAGGGCCGGCAGGAGGTTGAGCCTGCCGGCCCCGCGTGCGGGCGCCATCTGGTTCAGGGTCGCTCAAGATTCTGGATGAACCTGATGGCAATCTCATGCCACGCGACCACCTCAGGAATGTCAGGACCAGACAGGTCGTCGAAGCTGAGATCGACGGGCTTGCGGTAGAGCACATTCTCGCCCTCGGAAACGGTGAGTTCACCGCGGTGGGGTGCAGTCCTGGTCACCTTGATCGCGTATGTATCTTCGAACATGGCAGACCAGACGAGGAGATTGATGTCTTTGGGCATTTCAAATCCTTTCTTTTGTGACGAGACAGTATTGAGCTGCGCGGGTGGTGGATGTTCAGAGTTCGCGCGGGCCGCCGAGCAACTCCGCGAGTTGTGGCCGGAAGTCGGCGAGAAGCCGCAACAGGGAACGTCGATACTGACGCTCGGTCTCGTCCCGGTCCGCCGCGAAATAGGCGTCGAGCCGCCGAAACCTGTCTTCTGGCTGATGGCTTCTTGAGTCGGTCACTACAGCCCAAAAGAGTTCCTGCTCCAGGTCGCTCGTCGTGAGCCAACCGGGCGCTTCGTAGTGATTGGGCTCTCCGGCTGCGCCTGGGGTGGTTCGTCGTCGTTGGTTGCGGTCGTTGGACATCTGTCCTCCTTGATTGCCGCAGCCAAGCCTGAGGCAGGCAGCGCCTGCCCCGAAGCTGGAGCGGCCATGGTTAGCGTGTGGATGTTGAGCGAAGGGTTCTGAAAGAAGATGGAGGCTTGTGCCAGGGCAGAGTCATCAAAGCGCGATGCGGTCGTTCACAGCGTTCCGAATTTCCTGCATGCTGTTGAGGTAGCGAGCGGTAGTGGACAAGTCCTCGTGACCGAGCAAGGCCTGAATCTGCTCCAACTCGCCGCCGGCCTTGCGACAGAGTTTGGCGGACGTACGGCGCAGGTCATGAGGGCCGAGATGATCGATGCCCGCGGCCTTGCCGGCAGTGACCACGACATCCCAGATCGCCCATGCGCTGAGCGCGAAGCCTGTGACTGCTCCGCCTTTGCGCATGCGCCGAAAGATCGGCCCCGAAGTGATCCCGGCGGCGCGGGTCCAGTCGTCCAGCGCATCCTTCGCTGCCGGCGGTATCGGTACGGTGCGAACCCGCCCTCGTTTGCCGATGAGGTCTGCGAAGACCCACCTTCCTTCGCGCCGTTGAATCAGACTGGCGTCGAGACTTGCCTCCTCCTCACGACGAAGAGCGCAATGGCACAGGACGGAGAGAATCGCGAAGTTGCGCTTGCCGATGAGCTCCGTGCGGTCGACAGTTCGAAGCATCCGCTGGGTTTCTTCCTTTGTGAGCCAGGTTCCAAGCCGAACGCCGCTCTGCGGCACCCCAGGCACTGAGGTGAGGCGAACCGCTTCGGCCGGATCGATGAGGCCATTCTCGCGGGCCTCATTCACGAGCTTGCGAATCCCGCAGAGTCGTTGGTTGATCGTCGCGGCGCTGAGGCCTTCGGCGACCATCGCTGCGCGGTACTCCATCAGGATCATGCGCGAGATGGGCCGGCCTGCCGCCAACTCGAACAGATCATCGAAGGCTCTAAGGTAAGCGCGCTCGGTGTGCTGGGAAACAACCGAATTCGTCAGCATCTTGCGCAGTGCGGTCAACAAATCCGGATTTGCAGGCGACGTCCTGTATAAACACGAAGACATGAAGGCTCCTTTCGCCTCGTCTAAGCGAGTGAGTCGAATTAAAGTTTTGGAGAGAGGGTTTGGGTGGGAACTTGTGCGGCGCCGTACTTCGCTGCTGCACGCGCGCCGTATGTTGAGAGATTCAGTGAGCGAATCTGCGGCCAGAGGAGTTTCGCGAGAAGGCCTGAGGTGAGAGCGGCCCAGGGTTATTTCAGCCGCCTGTACTCGACGTTGCCGAAGAAGCCGGGCCCGATGAGGGTGTCGGTTTGCTTGACGTAGGTTAAATCCGCCGACATGAACAGTCCCTTGACCTCAAGAGCACCATCCTTATAGATGGCTCCGGCTTTTCCGGACGGGCCGGCAATGAGGAACTCGTCGCCGTTGCGGACAACCTGAAAGCTGTCGTGTGGGTTTGCCTTGTTAACCCACTTGCCAAGGAATTCAGCCCCGGTGGACCTGCAGCCGCAAAGGAACACGGCGCTGAAGAGTGGGATTGCAAAGAAGCGAAAGATCGCTGACTTCATACAAAGCCTCCATTTGTAGGAAACGCGCACAAGTGCGCGTGTGAGGACCTGCGTGCGTCGTCACGCCTGACTTCGGCGGAACCGTGCACGGTGTTCTGGCGCGAATGGCGGCGCCGGCGTAAGACCACGCCGCTTGGTCTACCCGGTTGTCGGCGCTCGTGACGTCCAAGTGGTGAAAACAGAAATGGCGGCCCGAACCGAGCCGCCACGATTCGAATGCGTAATTTGAAATATCTCGCTCTAGTCAGTCATCCTCGTCGCAATAGCATCCGCAATCGGTTCCCGCGGTTGCGAATCGCCAGAAAAGAACGAGGGGCAAGAACAGAATCGTGAGCACGATCTTGACCAGCTTCCAGCGCCCGGCTGCCGAGAACGGATAGACAAAACGAATGATGAGGAAAACAATCGACCCCAGGATGGCGAATTGGACTGCGAGAGCGAAGCCTGACCTGACAAGCGTGTCCAGGAAGTCGATCAGAGAATCGATCATCATTACTCCTTTCCGGGCAGGTTGACTCTTGCCCTCGATTGATGAATGGTCTGGAAAGCCGAACGCCCGGCGCTATGCCGGGCGACTGGCGTTCGTGGCCGAGCTTGCTGTTACGGCGGGCGCAAGAGCAGGCTACATGATGTAGCTGTTCTCGAAGATGAGCTCCATCTCCCCGGGCGGAAGGGTCTCCTCGTCGGGGTCGTAGATTTCCGGATCGCGATATTCGCATTCCCGCTCATCGAATTCGTCTTCGGGGTCGCGAGAGACGAGACCGTGGGTGCGGGCATAGGCACCTCCCTCATCTAATGCTTCGTTGAAGCGCATGGCGCCGTCATCGCTCCACCTATCAGAAGCTGGTTCTTCCTCCTCTCTCGGTTCTTCTTTGGGTGAGTTGTCGTTCGTCCTCGCCATCCGGTCGCTCCTTCCGCGGGCAGGCTTCTGAGCAGCCCTAACCCGCATCTTGATTGTCGGGGCAAACTGGCGTCCGGAAATCGAAACAGTACTTTGGGGTTGTTCCACCCAGGCACATCGATTGAATTGAAAGCTCGCATTGCTCAACCGCTGCCCGGGGATTGCGAAGCATTTCGGGGATCGACAGCCTCAAAGCGCAGAATTACAGCCGTCAGGCCCAGGGCCCGAGCGAGCGGCAAAAGCTTGCCGACGGGGAGGAGAACATGACCGCATTCGAGCTTGGATAAGTAGCTCCGGTTCATCTTTGCGGCCAGGTTTGCGACCTGCGACTGTGACATGCGGCGTTGCTTGCGTAACAAACGGAGCACCATGCCCATACTGCGAGCAAGCTGGTCGCGCTGCTCTTGCGGACAAGAGCTCTCTGGCCCGTTGATGTCAATTTTCAGGTACCGCAGAGGAAGAGGGGAATGGCACGCGATGCAATCGCCCCTACGCGGATATTGGCGTGTGTTGCAGCGCCTGCAGGTGATGGTTTCAGTGTCACGGAGTGAGGGGAGGAATTGAGTAGACATGGCTTTCCTTTGAATTCGCGCGAGGTAAAGTTGTCGGAATGAGTAGAAGTCCCGGCCAGTTGGGTTGGACCGAAAGAAGTGTGCGGCGCCTGCTCTGGAACGAAGGATCCTGCTTCTCAGAATGAGCCGCTGCCTTCGCACGCTGGCAGCTCGTTAGAGATTGAAACGAAACCCAAAGCGCAATGATTGTCAGCTGGAGGGAATATCCCCGCGTTCGTCAAGGACCGCTTCAAGGTCGAAGTCGTGGGCATCGGGGACATGTGCGGACCGGGACGCTATGCAAGTGAAATTCGACGGCGGGACGTGAAGCCTATAGTTTCCGGCTCGAACGGACTCGGGCGAGTGGACCCTATACCCTCCGATCCACAGCCTATCGCTGAGGGCGACTGCGTATCCGTAGACTGCCAACTGACCTTCGATCTCGTCGTTGATTGAGCCGGGCGGCACGTCGGCGTAGCCGCGGTCGCTCCTCTCGACTGCCGCGATCAGGTTCACTACTGCACGATGCATTTCGTTCCTTTCTGCTTTTTTCAGCGGGCGAAGACCTCTGTTAGCGCTATCTACCGCCTATTAGCATTTGGTCTAAAGCACGGGCCTGTTTTGTACCAATGAAGATACTTCCGGCTGCGACAGGGCGACCGGGAGGAAGTCGTGGGTCTGGAATGGTGGGGGTTGTGACCTGAAGGAATTGATCAGTGACTGAAACCTGACGCAGGGGGCAACACAGGACTTCAGCGGTGACGGGATGCTGAACCTGAGTCAGTCACCCGTCCGTGATCTACCCACAAGCCCAATCCTAAGCAGCGGCCACGTGTGCCACACGTGCGCCGCATTTCAGGTCTTAGGAGGGAATATGGCCCGATAAATTGGCCAAATCGTTCGTCGCGGATCGAGCACATGGCTGGTCCGAAGCAACGTCGGGCGTGACCCTGAAACCCGGAAGCGCAGGTACATCGGTAAATTCATTCACGATGGGCTGCAGTCCGCCCAGGCCCATCTCAATCGGATGCTCGCAGAGCGAGATCTCGGGCGCAATATCTGCTCCTCTCGCCAAACTGTGAGCCAATACCTTCACCAATGGCTAGACATCTCTGGTCGTCCGCGCCTGCGTGAGAAGAGCTTCCGCGACTATTCGGCCCTTCTCGCAAGGTACGTTCGTTCAAGACTGGGAGAAAGTCGGTTCGGCGAGCTCTCCGCGGCGGGAATTCAAGGGCTCTACGGCGAGCTGCTGAACCGCAAGCTGTCAGCACCCACGATTCGTTACACGCACTCGGTCTTATTCTCGGCGTTGCGGCAGACCGATGCTCTTTGCGCCCTTGGCATCCGTTTCAGTCTACCGAGACTGGGATCGCTCAGTATTCACGTGGGTACCAGTCTCCCGCAGGACCGCGTCGTTGACTGCAACTGTGAGATCAAAGTCGCAGCAAAGTGGAGGCGGGAAGTAGATATTTCGGTGCAAACTGGTGTTAGTCGAACAAATAATAAGTTAGTGAAGCCACTGCGGTAATGTTCGTGCTCCGACCTTGGAGGCACTATCACCCCCGGTTTTCGCAGCCATTCGCTGCGCGCCAATGGTCAAAGAGTTTAGGCCGCTTCGTTGGCCGATCTCCTGCCGAGGTGATAGTCGGCATGGCGACGCAACTGCTTCCACACCGGTTCACGCTTGCCGCTCTCATAGTAGAGAGTGATGAGAGTATCAACATTGCGGGGGTTCCGAGCCCCGGCGGCCAACTCGGCAACGACCGCCCACGAGAGACACTCGGTCCTCTCGATACGCGAAAGTGGGCCGAGGATCCCCCTCGCGAGCAATCTGAGAATCCAGCTCGATGCAGCTCCGAACCAGGACCGGCGCGAGGTCTCAGGCAGAGCTGACTCGACCTTGCATCCAGCAAAGCTGGTGATCCAGTGAAGTAGCGCATAATCAACATCCCGGTGAGCAGACTTACGGCAGTTCTTGCCGGAGGGCTTATGGACAATCTGCTGCACCCGAATCATTATCTGGCGAAGCTCGTTCGCCTCGTCGGGCCAGAGACCGGGTGCGTCTTGAAGGCATTTGACGATCGGCTCCATCGCTCCCAAACACTTCTCGGCTTGGCGCCGCAGAGTCTTGATTGCGATTAGGTCCTGACCGCAGTGGATATCGGAGTGCTCTCGTGCCCGGGCATGCTGGCCGAACGCATAGAGAATCACGATGGCCAGAGCGGCCCGGATCTCATTGCTGTCCGCTAGCTTTATCAAGCTCCGACGTTCCTCGTGAAAGGCAGGCCTCAGCAACTTGGCCACAAATTCCCGACGCCACACAGGAAATAACTGAAACTGGGCCTTGAGCCCCACCCGGGTCGCGAGGCCCACGACGAGCCGAGTCGCAATGGTGCTGAAGGGATTGCTACACGCAACTAGCTCACGGAGGCGTTGCTCTTCCCCGGAACATGCATAGCGAGCCAGCAATTTGTTGTTTTTGAAGCCCGCCGGGTTGGGCATTGCGTCCCCCACGAGGTCAAAGATCAGCCCCGTAAGATGTAGGCTACCTCGGTGCCCGGTAGATAGCCACCCTACGGCGACAAAATCTCGGGAAGGTTCTCGATTCGAACGCTTTCGGAGAGGATCTCACGAGAGAACCGCCATTTTTGGAGACACAAATTGCTGAGGAGGATTTCGATCTAAAGACTTTGGGTTTCGCGTCAGCCGTCCGCAAGCAGGATGTAGCCGTGTTGGTGCCTGTCTGACCATCACGGAAAGAGCCTCCTGTGGCCAATTACTACACACATGGCGAACCGGAAGGTCGCGCCATGCTGCCTGATCCTGCACTCGTGAAGGAACGCATCACGCCGTATATCGACCAGCGGGGTCCGGACGAGTGCTGGCCGTGGACTGCGTCCTGCTGTCCGGGCGGATACGGGAAAATCAAGATCAAGCAAAAAACCTACTCCGCTCACCGTCTCGCCCATTATGCAGCGCACGGATGGATCGACGCCAATCTGAACGTCAACCACACCTGCATCGGCAACAGGCCATGCTGCAACCCCGCCCATCTGTACCAAGGCACGCAGCGGCAAAACATACTCGACATGCACGCCCAACGTCGCTGGGTGTATGGCGAGAACCATCACGCCGGGAAGCGCCACTCGTACGCCGTCGTAACTGCGGTGCGCGAACGCGCTACGGCTGGGGAGAGTGTGCCAGCGATAGCAAGGGACCTGGGCATCCCACTAGGAACAGCCTACGACTACGCACGCGGCAGATCTCGTAAGTACGCTGCATAGAAAGTGCCCCGCTCATGAACAAGGCACCATGCAACCGCCAGAGATCATGGCATGCCCGCGCACCTACGCCCTAATCGGTGTCAAAGGCCCGTACAGCACTGAGGGTGCGCGCAGATCGGGACGGCTATGCTCAACTGCGTGCCCGACGCCGTAGGTGCTGCACATACTTTGAGAAGTCAGGGACTACTTGGCTTGTGATTGAGATTCTTCCGACCGGAATACTGTAGGTATTCAGAAACTCTCAAAGTACAACCCACCCGCCAATTCCCGTAACACCTCAATGTATACTTATTCGCCTTGAGCGCCAAGACCAGAGTTCACCTCCGGTTGATCGTGGTCGTGGTGGTTGAAGTCGCTCCGCCTGGCTCGCAATTGGACTTCAAATGGCTGCCTTCACTTTGCGCTTCCGTCGGCCGTGCCGGCCTTGACGCGAATGGGGCCCTGCTCACAGGCAACTCGCCGCGTACAATCGGCGCAGCTTGAAAATCAGTTTCAACCTCAAGCTGGCGCTAGCGGATTCGCATCGTCGCTTCTCCACATGTCTCATTGGAGCTACGTCCCTCGTGCTCGTCGGTATCCCTGATTCGTACTGGCGCCGCATCCTCGCGGGAGTCGGAAAGGGAGGGAGTTTCCTGGTCGCCGGCGATCCGTTTGCCCGGCCAGTGCTGCGATGGCGTTCCTTCTTAAGCGCCCGACGCCATGGATCAAGATCAGCTCGGGTGGCCGACGAGTAGGAAAACGAGCCCGAAACGGATAATGGTTTCCTATGTCCGACCCCTCAGCGATCGCTCTACGGGGCTCCTATTGCGTCGTTTTCGGCCGATTTACCCTCTAACCTGCGCGCAAGGGTAATTCCACCGCATGTCTAGCGCCGCCGAGTAACGTATGCTCGATTCCACGAAGAGGGGCACTCTAGCCCCTGGTTGTGGGTTCCGGATAGTTGGGCTATCAAGGGCAGAACAAAAGGAAACTACTGTGGGGGAGTACAAAGGAGGCGAGTAGTGAGCAAGGAGGGAGTATTTCAGGGGGAGGAGGAGCACCGGAGCGTACCGACGGCGGGCCCTCCTCTCCCAAATCACAACAGGAAAGGGTCATGCTCGCTTGCGGCGGCTTTTGTACGCGGCGGCGCAAAAATAGACCACGAAGCGGCGCGTGAGCGCTGGTTCGTGGCGGAGTAAAAGTAGACCACCCCGCCAGGCAGTAGTTTCACGGACAAGCAGGTTTCCTTGGGGATGCCGAAGTAGGTTCGGCGCCGTTAGGATGCGTGTTTTCTGTGGGATACCGGAGGGATGAAGACGGTGGAGCTGTATGCGAGAGTGCGGCGAGCGGTGCTGGTTGACGGGATGAGCCGACGGGCGGCGGCGCGTGAGTTTGGTCTGGCGCGCAAGACGGTGAGCAAGATGTTGACGTATTCGGCACCGCCTGGCTATCAGCGTCAGAAGCCGGTGCGGCGGCCGAAGCTGGGCCCGTGGCAGGGCGCGATCGACGCGATTCTGGAAGACGACAAGCTGCGGCCGCGCAAGCAGCGGCACACGGCCAAGCGGATCTTCGAACGGTTGAGGGCCGAGCATGCTTACACGGGCGGCTACACGATCGTGAAGGACTACGTGCGTTCGTCGAAGATCGGCGGCCAGGAGATGTTCATCCCGCTGACCCACGCGCCAGGTGAGGCGCAGGCCGATTTCGGCGAGGCTCAGGTGGTGATCGCCGGCGTGGAACAGAAGGCGCACTTCATGGCCTTCGATCTGCAGCACTCGGATGATTGCTTTGTGCAGGCTTTTCCGGCCGAGACGACCGAGGCGTTTCTTGAAGCTCATGTGCGCGTCTTCGAGTACTTCGGCGGCGTGCCGACGCGGATTCTCTACGACAACACCACCCTCGCCGTGGCCAGGATCCTCGGCGATGGGGAGCGGCAGAAGACGCGGGCATTTTCAGAACTGCAGAGCCACTACCTGTTCGCGGACAAGTTCGGCCGTCCGGCCAGGGGCAACGATAAGGGCAAGGTGGAGAACCTGGTGGGTTATGCGCGGCGCAACTTCATGGTGCCGATTCCGCGTGCGGCAAGCTGGGAGGCGCTCAACGAACAGTTGGTTCGCGACGCTATCGAACGGCGCGCACAGCGGCTGCGCGGCCATAGGGAGACCATCGGCGAACGCTTCGAACGCGACCGTGCTGTACTTCTGCCCCTGCCGCCGGCTCGCTTCGAGGCTTGCGACAAGACAACCGCGCGCGTCAGTTCGATCTCGCTGGTTCGCTACCGCACCAACGACTACTCCGTGCCCACGCAGTACGGCCATCGCCAGGTGCTGGTCAAGGCCTACGTCCACCGCATCGTAATCGTCTCGGGCTGTGACGTGATCGCCGAACACCAGCGCAGCTACGAACGCGAAGCCACGGTCTTCGATCCGCTGCACTATCTGGCGCTGCTCGAGCACAAGAGCCGGGCTCTGGATCAGGCCGCCCCGCTGTCAGGATGGCAGCTGCCGGAGTGTTTTGCTCATCTGCGGCGGTTGCTGGAAGCGCGGCTGCGCAAATACGCTGCTCGCGAGTACATCCAGGTACTCCGGCTGCTGGAGACCTTCCCACTCACGGAAGTCACGGCCGCTATCGAGCAGGCGCTTGCGTTGAACGCGATCAGCTTCGATGCCGTTCGGCATCTGGTCTTGTGCCGCATCGAACGACGGCCGCCCAAGCTGGACATGGCTAACTGGCCGCACCTGCCGCTGGCCCAGGTGCGAACCACCCGCGCCGCCGACTACATGAGCCTGCTGTGCGCATCGCCAGAGCCCAGCACGCTGGAGGCAACGCGATGAGCACACCCACGCCCGATACACCACAGGTCCTGCTCGAACACCACCTGAAGGCTCTGCGGCTGCCTACCATGTTGCGCGAGTACGATAAGCTGGCCCGCACCTGCGCTCAGGAAAAGGCCAGCTTCCCGCACTATCTGCTGCGGCTGACCGAACTGGAGTTACTGGATCGCGACCGACGCGCCACCGAACGCCGCATCCGGCAGGCGAAGTTCCCGGTCGTCAAGAGTCTCGACAGCTTCGACTTCCTCGCCATCCCGGCACTGAACAAGACCCTGGTCCTCGAACTGGCGCGTTCGGAGTACCTGGCTCGCAAGGAAAACATCCTGCTGCTCGGCAACAGCGGCACGGGCAAGACTCACATCGCGCTGGCGCTTGGTCTGGCAGCTTGCCAGCGCGGACAACGCGTCCGCTTCCTCACCGCCGCCGCGCTGGTTGGCGAACTGATCGAGGCTCGCGATGAGAAGTACCTGCGGCGCTTTCAAAAACAACTCTCAGCCCATGAGTTGCTGATCATCGACGAGCTCGGCTACGTGCCGCTCTCGAAGACGGGCGCCGAACTGCTGTTCGAGACCATCAGCCAGCGCTACGAGCGAGGTTCCACGCTCATCACCAGCAATCTCCCCTTCGACGAGTGGACCGAGATCTTCGGCTCCGAACGGCTCACCGGCGCACTGCTCGATCGCATC
>JAJZVZ010000134.1 GCA_021846945.1 Acidobacteriota bacterium
TCGATAGAGCGCGATAAATCAAAAGCGCCAGAGAATATTCGCGCCCCGGCTGAACATCTTCCACGTTGCGATCCGCCGGGGTATCCGCCTCCGGGTTCAGTAGACTTTTGCCGGAGTCAATCCACATATCGGCCATTTCCCGCATACCGGCAATCATGCCGTCTACCGCGTTAGAAATAAGTGCGGGATCATCGGCCAATCGCCTTTGAATTACATCTCTCTCCGGCGTGCTGATTTGAAAATCGAAACGCAAAAAAGCTTCCAGATGCTGCCGGACCATTTGCGCGTGCTTGCCATCGAGCACTCTCAGGATGAAAGAGAGCAGGGGCCGTGGTTCTTTTCGGAATCCGGGTATCAGCGGACTCTCGACGGTCCTACGCGCCAGCCCGGAGATGGGGCTCAGTGTTTCTCCTTTGCTTAATTGCCGATGCTTGGAAGCGTTTTCCATAACCTGATGCATTTTACATATATATACTGCACCACTTTACTGTGGTTTGCAAGCACAAAATATCGGACGATTTATTGGGAATGGAGGTGCTGTTTATGGCGGTGGTTGCAATGGTTGAAACGGAATACGTGAGCGTACAGGGCGCGGAGATTATGACCGGGCGCTCAAGATGGAGCTGGAGACGAGACGCATACAGCGGCAAGATTGCCAGCGTGAAGCTAGGCGCAAAGCTGCTAATTCCCATTGCCGAGATTCGTCGCGTCATTGCCGAAAACACACGGCCCAGGTTGGCAGAGGCGCGCCATGATTGACGATCCGTGCAGAGAGCAAGACGCACTCAGCGCAGCGGAGAGATTCATTCGCCGGTTCTGCATCCTGCCCGAATCGGCGTATCTTCCGCTGGCGCTGTGGGCCGTTGCAACGCACATTCCTGATGCGTTTGGAGCCTTTCCCTATGTCGCGCTTCTTTCACCGGCCAAAGGATGCGGCAAGACGCGCGTGCTGGAGATTCTGGAATTGCTCTGCGCGAATCCGCAGCGGATTACGTCAGCGAGTCCGGCATCCATTTTTCGCATGATGAAGGACTCTCCTACCCTGCTTCTGGATGAAGTGGAGGCACTGAGAAACAGCAAGCCGCCGGAGAGCGCGCAGGCAATTCTCTCCATCCTCAATGCCGGACACCGGAAGGGCGCAACTGTGCCGCGCTGCGTCCCGCCGGACTGGAGCGTGGAGCATTTTCCGGTTTATGGTCCCAAGGCATTTGCGGCCATCGGGCGATTGCCGGACACACTGGCGGATCGGTGCATCTGCATCCGTATGCAGCGCAAGACTGCATCCCAGTTTGTCGAGCGGTTCCTGTTCGCAAGGACGCCTGCCGAAGCGCAGCCCGTCCGCGACTCCATCGCGGCATTGGCGGAATCCAGCATAGATGCAGTGCGCGAGACATACGCAGGCATGGGTGATCTTGGGTTTCTCGCAGACCGGGAAGCGGACTTGTGGATGCCGATCTTTGCCGTCTGCGCCGTGGCGTTGCCGGAGCGGGTTGAGGAATTGAGGAAATGCGCACTTGTGCTCTGTGGGGCTAAGGCCGCCGATGATCTGGACGATTCCCTTGCGCTCACGCTGCTGGCGGATGTGCGCAGAGTATGGACGCCCGGACACCAGAACATGACAACGGCATCCTTGAAAGATGCGCTGGAGAGATTGCCGGAAGGCGATTGGGGCGAACTGGAACATAAGCTGTCACCAAAGAGGCTGGCCGGGATGCTTCGCCCGTTTGGGATTGAACCGCGCCAAGTCCGCATCGGGTCACTGTCCAGCAAGGGCTATCAGCGGGCGGACTTTGAACAGGCATTTTCCCGTTACCTGACCTCAAAGTGCATCGAAAAGGAAACATCCGACACAACCCGCATGAACACTGGGGAAAACGCGCTTTTCCTATCCGAAACACCGCCTGCCTGTTTCGGAAGCGAAAACACGCTGAAACCCGCATGAATACTGCATTGTTTCGGATGTTTCGGATGAAGGGGAGATAAAGGGCATGGCGGAACAAAGCGCCGTCGTCGAGAGAGCCTTGAACGCGCTTCGCGCCGTGTGCGTTATGGAGCCGGAGCCAGACCGGGCAGCCTGCCACCGTGAGGCCGCGCATCGTCCTTTGACTGCCTCGGCCTGCCGCCAGCCAATACAGCCGCACGGTCTGGCGGCCCGGCTTGTGCATGGCAAGCGGGTGACGGTGTTTCGTCGCTGCCCGTGCTGTGCGAGCTACGCGCTCTACCGGAACAACAACGTTGGCGATTACGAGTGTCAGACGTGCGGTATGCAGTGCATCGATGAGGACACTGCTCGTCTGGTGATGTGACGCCCGATTCGCGGAAGGATTGAATTGCGAAGAGAAAGGGGCCCGATCAATGGCCGGAAAAGGTGGTAAACGCCCCGGGGCGGGAAGGAAGCCGAGCACGATCAAGGGCATAGCCAAGAGGCTACCGAGGGAATCTGCTGAAGTTCTACTCGCGGAAATCAATGCAAATTCAAAATGGGTCACGCTCGCCAATTCGGACGATGAACGGATTCAACTGGAGACCCTGAAGTATCTCACTGATCGCGCGTATGGAAAAGCGCGGCAGGCTATCGAGGCCAGCGGGGCAGTTTGCGCGGATCTGACCGTCAGGCGGGTGATTGTGGACATTTAGCCGACGGGGGTCGGGAAGAGCAACTTCGGGGACAGTACGCGCGGAGGGCCGTGAATTGTGATGGGTGCGTCAAGTGTAGACCACTGCGGGGTTAAGCGGCCACAATGTCCACCTGGACCCGGCGGCCAATGGACGTGGCAATATTCACCAGCGCGTCCAGCGAGAAACGGGAGATGCGGTCCCGCAGAAGATCGTTCATGCGCGGCTGCGTAATGCCGCACCGCCGGGCGGCATCGGCTTGCGTGCAGCCGCTCTCCTTCACGATTGCGGTAATCTGGCGCATCAGGTCAGCGCGCGCCTTCAGGTTGGCGGCTTCGGCGGGAGTGTCGGCAATCGCATCCCAAACGCTGGCGTACTTGGTCGGCTTCTTCATTGGCGTTTTCCCTCAAGCTGCTGGAATCTCTGCTTTGCCAGGCTTGGACGTGGCTGCTATCTTGCGCTTGCGCGGCGGGCACTAACCAGCCGCTTCTTTACCGCGACAGGCTGTTGTGCAAGCGTCTCAATAACGAAATCCCCCTCCGGAAATACGGCCCGCAGTTCCAGTTGGCCGCCGAGCGCACCGACATACTCGCGCAGCGTACTGAGCAGGAAGTCTGACTGTTTCTCCATGCGGGAAACAGCGCCCTGGGCGATCTTGAGCTTTTCGGCTACGGCCATCTGTGTCTGCTGGCGCGCCCGGCGGAGCTTGTGAAAGCCGATCCGTGCAAGCTCTGCATGGGCCTCGCGCTTCAACCCGGCGCGAACTTCCGGCGAAGATTTATGCTTCAGGTCATTCCAATTCGTAGACATGGCACGGTACTCCGGCGTTATGGTCCCGGCATTACCGGGAGCGTTTCTTGGTGGTCTTGCGCTGCTCTTCTTCGAGGGCTTTCAGATGCTCTTCGTAGATGGCATCAGCCTTCGGAACCATCTTTTCGTACCAGCGGCTATCTCCCGTCTTGTCTCCGCCGAGCAGCAGCAAGGCCGCCCGGTTGGGGTCGAAAGCGTAGAGGACGCGATAAGGCCGCCCGTCGTGCTGAATACGCAGCTCTCTCATGTGGCTGAATTTCGAGCTTTGAATTCCAGTGCTGTATGGAAATCCAAGTGCCGGTCCAGCCTCTGCCAGCATCAGCACCACACGCTCGATGCTGTTCTGCTCGGCTTCCGAAAGCGGCTCATACCAGTCTTTGAACTCGTCCGAGGCTTCCACTTCGTAAGCCATGAATTAATTATACCATCAATGTTATATTTATGCTGATAATTTTAGGTTCCCGCCAGAGCCCGGAGTTGCAGCCCAGCGGTACGGGAGATCAGGGAAGTACGAAAGGAGTGCGCGTGGGTGCGCGTGCGTTGCCGGGGATGGGCGCGCGAGCGTTTGCCCAGCAATACGCGCGGGCGAGGAAGGGACGAGCGGATAACAAGCGGATAGCAACCGGACTCCCGGACAATTCAGACATCCCAAAACAGCGTGACGCTATCGTGACAAATTGGCCTCCGAACCTCGCACCCGGACGCAAACCCTGCAACTGGAGAAAATGGCGGAACGCCGCGCCAGCATTGGCGACTTCCGAATCTTGCCACACACGGCCAAACGCTGCAATTTGGCCCTTGACCCGCTTTCACGGCGGTAACACGGGTTCAAATCCCGTCGGGGACGCCAATAGAATCTGACAGTTGCACTCATCCTGCCGCGGTTTCCATTTTTCTGGTGACTTTGTGGTGGCTAAATGAGAGCCGCCTGCAGCTTTTTTGCTCGGCCCCGTGACGACAGAACCCCTATACCCTTCTGCTCTCGATCTTGTGAGGAATTCCGTCCACTTGCCGCTTTGAGAATAGCAACGCCTCATCAAAGGTTAACGCCTCCTGGCAGCGCCGCGTGCGCCGGTCGGTTCCCAACGAGGCGCGATACCGTCAAGGCGTGGCGGAGGCACAAGTTTTCTAGGGTTCCAGCATCACGGTTCCGCTATGCCAGCATACTCCGCGACGCAGCGCCTTGGACGTGCAATCTTATCGAGCCCGGCGAGTTGCAAACAGGCCAAGCGACGACAGACGAAGGCTGGAGATATCGCAACCTCTACATCGGAAACGTGGTGAGAGGCCTTCTCACAACTTACATCGTCAGCTTTGATTGTCCTGTTCGACCGCTGTTTCTGCTCTTGTCAATGAAGTGAGCAACGCGGATACTGCGCCTGCAAGGCGTTCCTGGGTTACCGAGTCGGGCAAAGGAATCGTCAGGGCCCTTCCGTTGGTTTGAGCGTCCCGTGTGAACAATGCGGAGAGAGCGTGACTCAAATGCTTTGAAGGTGGGTCCGCCTTCCCTTTGGCCGTCTCCCCTGCGAACGATTCGATCAGCTTCAGGCCCGCCTCGATAAACGACGCCGCCGCAAGTGCAATGCCGTTGCCGCCTGGGGCATGTGTGGTTGCTGGAGCAGCGCCCGCGGTTTCCAACACCTTAGCGCCAGCCACACTGGGGGGCTGTAACGGAGCATCGGTTTGCGGTGGCATGATGGCCAGCGGAATGGAAGGAGCGTGGTCAAGTACCGGCTTCGGTCTGCCGGGCTGTTCGGCGAAGATCTCTTTCACGGCTTGCATCATCGTCTTCCGGCCGAGTTTCTCAAAGCTTACCTCGCCCGTAGGCGAATCGAAGACACCTGCGAACAGCGACTTCTTGAGGCGCAGTGTCTCCCAGACGCGCTCTTCGATGCTCTTTTCTGTCAGCATGTGAATCACATGCACCGGCCGCGTCTGGCCCAACCGATGCACACGCCCGATGCGCTGCTCCAGCCGCGCCGGGTTCCATGGTGGCTCGAAGTTCACCACGACCGAGGCTGATTGCAGGTTGAGCCCGACGCCTCCGGCATCGGTGGAAAGGAAAACCTTGCACGCGGGGTCGTTGCGGAACTTCTCCATCAAGGCGCCGCGCTGCCGTGAAGGCACTCCGCCGTGGAGCGACACAAACCCGATTCCCAGCTTGCGCAACTCCTCGCCGGCAAGGTGTGTCATCCGCTCATATTCGCTGAATACAACCGCTTTGCGATCTTCTTCCAGCACCAAGTCGGTCATGATCTCGCGAAATTCCTGGAGTTTGGGCGAATGATGGGTTTTCTTGTCGAAGAGGAATGTTGAGTTACACAACATGCGCATATTCTGAATGCAGCAAAGGATGCGCTTCTGATCGATCTCAGAAAGCCATCCCTGCCGTTCCCATTTGCGCATGATTTGGGCGAGAATGTCGCTCTGCTCGTAGTAAGGCTCCGCTTGCCGGCTGGTGAGCGGCACGCGGAAGACTTTGTCCGTCCTCTCGGGAAGATCCTTCAGCACCTCCGGACGTGTGCGGCGCAGCAGAATTGGGAAGAGCTGCTCGTGAATGCGGTCCAGGCCGCGATAACCGGTCAGCCGGCCCTTCTCGTTAACCACGCGATGCTCTTCGAGGAAGCGGAATGCCGGACCCAGTCTGCGGCCGTCGACAAACTCGGCAACTGAAAAGAGCTCCTCCAGCTTGTTTTCCAACGGCGTACCGGTGAGCACCAGGGCATAACGGCTCTTCAATTGTTTAATGGTGCGCGCTGTCGCCGTGGTCCAGTTGCGGATGCGTTGCGCTTCGTCGAGAATGATCAGGTCCGGCCTCAAATCCTGCATGTAGCGGATATCCTTGAGGACCAGCTCATAACTGGTGAGATTGAAGAATGCCGGAGCGGAATACAGCGTCTTGCGGCGCGGCAAGAAGCCATCGATCACCTGGGCGGAGCGGTCTGTGAACCGCTCGATCTCCGTCTTCCATTGATATTTGACCGACGCGGGAGCGATCACCAGCACGCGTTCAATGCCGCGTCGTCGGCACAGGAGTTCGGTCATGGCCAGCGCCTGCACGGTCTTGCCCAACCCCATGTCGTCGGCAAGGACCGCGCGCCCACGGCAGGCTGCGAATACGGCGCCTCGCACCTGGTACGGCAGGAGCCTTGTTTTCAAAAGGCCTGTCGTCGGATCCTGGCCGCGCTTGAGCCTGGCGAGCAACTTCCGCTCCAACTCCAGGCCCTCGGCCAGCTCGTTTTCCCGGTCGATGTATTCCAGGGCATCGCTGTAGACGACCGTGTCACCATCGGCGTTTCGCAATGACTCCAACACCTCGCCGAAGCGCCGGTAACTCTCGCGCCGCAGCAGGCTGTCGGCATCGAAATGCTCCGCCGCAATTGCCCGCAGCTCCCGCGATGGCGATGCCGGCAACCGCAGCCGCACCTCGATCGAGTCCCCATATTGAAGCGAGATGGAAGCGCGCGTGCGTTCAAATTTCGCCGACTCCAGTGCCTTCCGGTGTCGCTTTCGCAACTGGAACAGCAGCGCCTCTACATGCTTGCAGGTGCCGAGCGTATTGGTGGCGAAGTCCGGGCAGGAGCAGTAATTTTCGAACAGGCCAAGGCCGCGAATTGCCACGCGATATGTCCGGCCGCTGGCCGACTTGATGGTGTAATCCCCATAAGGACCGGCGGCCGGTCGTTTCAGGATTTTGGGCGGCTTGGCAGTGGCCCTCTCTCGGCGTTCGGCAATCTGCTGTTCGATGAGCATGAAAAGTTCCTCTCTTCAGGAGCGTAAAACACACCGAAAGAGGAGTTCGGTGGAAAAGGCCCTCGCTCCCAAGGACGACTCGGACCATCCCGGAGGCGCGGAAACTCGCGCCCCGGTAGAGCGTTCAAGAACCCCCCGGATGCTCCCGAGCTTGCGTCGCTTCGATGGCCGGCTGACCGCCCGGCCCCTGCTTGGCAGGCGATTGAAGCCGTTTGGGAAGAGATTCGTAGGCATTGCTGGAAGTACCGTCAGGATTCAGCCCGAATCCATCTTCACTCGCACCCGGCTGCCGCCGGCGTAGCGCCTTTTGGGAACATCATTTCGAGTTGAGAATGCAATTTCTTGCATATCGCCAGCCAAGTGTGATCGTAACCGCAATAAATACAATATTTTAGATTTGGCCACTGAGGTGCGGCGTCTGATCTCAAGACCCGCACTTGGCTATTGCATCTTCAGTGTAGGTGTCAGGCGACGCCTCGGCTTCTGTGGGCGTTTTCCCCAATGGACGGGTCCCCGGCAGGCTCGCCTGCTGGGGTGGAAGGAATACGCCCCCGCACGCCTCTCCGGGGTACCCACCAGCACTGAAGGTGCGATAGAAACGGAGAGTGTCTCATGAAGTCAATTCGCTTTTTGACAGTCCTTGCTTCAGCAGCAGCCATCCTTGTCGCGGCGCCCAAAGCCAAAGCTGACAGCTACAGCTTTGGGACGTTGGATGTGACCATCTGGAACGGAGAGTACCAGAACGGAGTCACGGATACCGCGACCCTGGGATCCATGCCAACCATAAGCCCGATCGGCACCTATACCTACGATGGTCCGTTGAACTTTGTCAACGACAATCCACAAACGTCAAGCGGGACTAACAACACGTTCGGCGATTTCTTCAACACCTATTTGAGCGATCTCACAGCGACCGGCTCTAATAGCATGAGCACGAACACCCTGGCAACCACAATCATGAGTTCGGGGGGTGAAACAGGCGCCGCGATCAACACCTACATGGAGTTTACGGGCGGCATGATCGCCGGAGAGACGGTGACGCTCTCCTCTGACGATGGGTCAAGCCTGTACGTCAATGGTTCGACCTTGATCTCGATGCCGGGACCGCAGAGTCAGACGACCACATCAGCCATGCTTCCGGCAGGCAGCAATCCCTTCACCTTGGTCTACGTCGAGTCGAATGGCGCTCCTGCTGTGCTGCAGATGTCGACTGTTACTCCGGAACCGACTTCATTACTGCTGCTCGGCACCGGACTCCTCGGTCTCGCGCTGGTGCTCTCTCGGAAGGCCAGACAAAAGCCGGGCTTCATGGCGCATTGAAACTGCACCTTTGCGGATGTGTTGCAGGAAGCCGTCGTCTGTGGTCGGCATCTGCGGACTCCTTCGCCAAACCCGCGCAGTTTCGGGCAGGTGATAGACAGTTCCGCTCTCGCGTTTGAGGAGGGCATGGCAGAGTCTCGCCATGCCTTCTTGCATGAAGGCCAGGATGGCGGAGATGTGCTGCCGGACGCACGGACGTGAGGATCTGAACCGCATGGACGTTCAGCGCGGAGAGAGGGTCTTCCGAGCCGCGAGAGATGTGTCCTCCAGATCGCTTCGCAGGCGGGGCCGAGTTGGCGGGATCTGGAGCGCAGGCGCCGAGGCAGTCGACTCCTATGGCAATTGGGCTTGTTGGCTCTCTGAAGCGAGCTTGTAGAACCGCACAGCATTGAGTCCGAAGATCTTCTGTTCAGCGGCTTCAATCCATGCGGGAGAGAGAAGTTCCCGAAGCGCGTGAATCACCTGGTGGTAACTGCCCGCCTTCAGGCACACCGGCCAATCACTGCCAAACATGACGCGATCGGGGCCAAAGCATTCCATCGCATGGTCGACATAGGGTTGCAGATCAGGCACGGACCAGCGTTCGTGATCCGCTTCAGTGATCATGCCGGAAAGCTTGCAGAAGACATTTCTGTGCCGCGCCACCTCGGCGATGAGAGACTTCCATGGATGCAGATTGTGAGCGCGAATCTCCGGCTTGGAGAGATGATCGATGGTTGCGCGCAGACCGGGAACAGCCTCCAGTACCTGGATGACGGACGGAAGGTGGCGGGGGTAGATGCAGAAGTCGAATGGAAAATCAGCCTCGGCGAGGATACGAAGAGACGCCATCACCTGTGGCCGCAGGATCCATCGGTCGTCAGCGATGTCCTGCAGCATGGGGCGGATGCCTACAAATGACGGGTGCTTTCTTCTGTTTTCAAACTCTTGCGGGAAGCCGGGACTGTCGAGATCCAGCCAGCCGACCACACCCGCTACGGTTGGCTCCCTGGCGGCCAAGTCAAGCAAGAAGTCCGTTTCGTCCGCTGTCTGCGCGGCCTGAACCAGGATAGTGCGGTCGATTCCGTGCTGCTGAAGCAGCGGCCGCAGGTCGGATGGCAGATAATCGCGGCAGAGGACGGGCACAGAGGGAGTCATCCAATGATAATCCCCGCGATTGACCTTCCAATAGTGCTGGTGACTGTCGATTCTCATCGTTGATCCTGAACTCATGGATTCTGAATTCTTGGAGGCGCTCCCAGTCGAAAGGGATCTCGATAGCTCCTTTCGTGTGGCTGGGTCTCCGGAAGCAGGCTTGTTTCGGCCTCTTCATTGCCCCCCGGCAGGCAAGCCTGTGGGCGTGCTGGGGTCGCGGCAACGCTTCGACCATGAAAGGTCGCGACACTGGGCTAAACCTGCACGGAGAAGGCTTCAGGCGACAGCCAAAACGGTTGCGGGCGCCACGTCAAAACTACGGGAAGTACGCAAGCATTGCGGCTCCCAGGGCGAAATTCGAGAAAAGCTGCGAATATTCGAGCACGCCATACAGGGCGGATGGCTTATAGGTCTTTTCCGGGGCCATGATCGTATCCCCTGGATAGACCTTGATGTCATCGAACTTGTCGCTCCATAGCCCCTTGGTGGCCAAATAGCCTACAACTTCGCCGTCGGCCCGGATGAGGAACTGCTGCTTGCGATCGGCGTTGACCGTGAGGCCTCCGGCCATCTGGAGGTAATCGCCCACCTTGCGTCCGGAGATATACAGGAAGGAGTTCTGATCATTTACAGCTCCCACCACGTTGACTGTAGCCGGCACTGACGGAACCAGGAACTGGTCGCCGTCGCGTAAAACGATGTCGGGGATGCTGGCCGTGCCGCGGCTGTTGGGCTTGAAGTTCAAAACAATGCGTCCGGTGGCGCGGATCTGGCGGAGGCTAGCGATCAGGTTGGCTTCATTGAGCTGCGCTACATTGCCTCCGGCCAGGTTCTGAGCGGCTGCGGGCGAGGCGGCTGCTGCCATGTTGCTGCGCTGAATCTGCATGCTCAGGCTCTGCACGTACTCGTCAATACGCACCTGCTGCATCGCCCGCGTGGACTCGCGCGTGAAGTCCGATCCATAGAGATACGCATCCGGCGTCAGGCCGCCGGCGTGCTCTGCCAGTTGGCGCAGCGTCTCGCCCGGTGTTACGGAGTACACTCCGGGGTGCGCAAACTCTCCGCTCAACTTCACCAGCATGGTCTGCTGTGTAATGGGCACCTTGACGTCCGCCTGAGAGAAGATGGTGACGACATCTCCCGCGTCCAGCTCCAAGTCCTGGGAGCTATCGTGGTCCAGGACCAGTTTGCCGAGATCAAAGGGAATCAACTCCGTCTGGAGCGTCTGTGGATTCTGGCGCTGGATGACAGCGTAGCTCCAGTCAATTGCGGGCGCGAGCTGGCTTACTTGGGTGCGTTGGGCGGGGAGTGGGGCGGTTCCTTGAACCTGCAACTCCTGTTCTGCGACCGAGGAGTTGCCCGCGCGTTGTTGCGCCGTTAGCGGTTGGCCGTTCTGCCCCATCGGCTGGCCGTTTTGGTTCATGCCGAACGCGCCCGGTTGGGCTCCGTTTGCTCCCTGCGATATTCCAGCGGAGGCGGCGCCCGGCGGCGGAAATTGCAGTTTCATGGGTTGGTTCTCGGTGGGCTGCCGCATGGAACCGAGCGATGGAACCGGTTCAAACTCCGGTGCGGGAAGGCCGAGTTGGGCGCGCTTCCACCAGTAGTCTCTGGTGATCAGCGACTGCTGATCCGGGATCAGATCGCTCAGCCGCATTCCCGGGCGCCAAGCGAAGCGGCCCGGATTGGCGACATTGCCGCGCAGCATCACCGTTTTTTGATAGGCCGGCAGGATGGGGAGGACTCGCACGATATCACCGTCGTCCAGCGGCGTCTTGAGCCCATTGGCATCGTCGCCTACCTCCATGGCATATCGGTCTTGATGGTCCGCTATGCGCTCCAAGGAGATCCGTGTCTTGGCCGCCACTGTGGTCACTCCGCCCGCATCCGTGATCAACTCGGCCAAATCCTCGGGGGGCTCGCTCGTAGCCGTCTCTCCCTTGGAGTTCTTCTGCGGGTTCTTTCCTTGGGCGCCCTGCGGCTCCCCGCGCAGTTCATAGATCGCCGGGTCCCGGACGCTACCCGTGATCGCGACCTGCGGACCGACCGGCGGAATGAAGATAACGTCGCCCGGCAACAGGTGAACGTCCTTCGATTTGTCTCCGTGTACCAGCAACATGTACAGGTCGAAGTCCGTGACCGTCTGGCCTCCGCGGCGCAGTTCGATATGCCGCATGGAGCCTTCGACGGAGGGGCCGCCGCTGGCAAAGAGCGCATCCACCAGCGTGCTGAGTGAGCTGACCGTGTAGACGCCAGGGCGCCGGGCCTGGCCAGTCAGGAAGACCTGGATGGAGCGGATCTGCCCAACGTTGGCGGTGAGATCAAAGTTCTTGTAGACCCTTCCGATCGCCTGGCGTAGATGTTTGTCCAGATCCGAGTAAGGAAGACCGGCAACATGGACCGGCCCTACCTGGGGAAGGTAGATCTCTCCAGTGCGATCCACCTGCACGTTGTCCTGGAAGTTGACCTGTCCCCAGGTGCGGATGCGCAGTTCATCTCCTGGCCCGATGACGTAATTCGATGGAACCGGAGCCATGCCCAGCGGGGCAAAGGTGGAGGGCACCTGGCGGAAGAGGTTGGCCCCATAGATGGGCAGCACCTGGCCCGTGGTGGATGCGATGAACTTCTGGAACTCGGTCAGAGGCTGGGGCGGCAGCGCGATCATCGCTGGTGCTGAATTGCCCTGGCCCAGCCCTCCGATATCCGTATAGTTCCGGGTCGGGTTCTGCGCGGCGCCCACACCCATGGTCCCCAGCGCGCCCGTGTTCCCAAGCAGGGGAGAGGTCTGCACGCCACCCGTACCTTGAGCCTGCGCTGCGCACGCCGCTGTAGTCGCCATCATCGGATCGGTGCAGTCGACCGTGGTGGTGGGCTGAGCGCTTCCCGAGTAGGGAGACAACGCTGACTGCTGAGCGGCGGCACTCATTCCCAGCGAGGAGATGAGGAGAAACTCCCCCAAAAACCTGGCGGCGCGGGGAAGCGGAACGGTGCAGATAATCTTTGGACCTGGGCCAGAGAAGCTACGGCCCTTGCAAGACGGAGACTCACCCATTTGATCCGAGTCTACCATGCGAATCGAGGGGGTTTAGCGCACGGCTGGGCGTGTAGAGAGGCCAGCGGCGCCTCACAAACGC
>JAJZVZ010000135.1 GCA_021846945.1 Acidobacteriota bacterium
ACAGGAGGGAGGAACATGGACAGAAGAACTTTTCTCAAAACAGGCAGTGTATGTCTTGCGGATGCGGCCCTAACCTCCAAGGGGACGGCCACGGTTCTGCCGGTCAAAGAACAGCTCCAATCTGGACGCCTTGTAGTTCCCATGAATCGCAGATGGCGCTTTACAAAGACCTTCACAGATGAAGGCGCGGCAGAAGCATTTTCCGAGGCGGGCATGGAAGAAGTTACCCTGCCCCATTCGAATGCGGAGTATTCATGGCATAACTTTGATCAGGATAGCTACCAGTTCACATCCCTTTACCGCCGCCACTTCCACCTCTCAGGCCTGGAACGTACCTCTCGCGTCTTCCTCGACTTCGAAGCGGCGATGACGTCATCGAAAGTCTGGGTGAACGGGAAGTATATTGGCGCATACAAGGGCGGCTTCACACCCTTTTCCTTTGAAGTGACCGACGCGGTCCGCCTGAGCGGCGACAATCTGGTTGCAGTGGGGGTGGATAGTCACGAACAGCCAGGAATCCCTCCCTTCGGCTATCAAGTGGATTATCTAACCTTTGGGGGGATCTATCGCGAGGCGTGGTTGCGCATCGTGCAAGCAACGTATATAGAGAATATCTTCGCCAAGCCTGTCGACGTGGCTTCCAGCCGGCCGGGCCTCGATGTCGAGGTGTTTCTTGACTCCACCCTGGCGGATCAAGCGCCCATTGATGTTGAGGTATCTATCCAGGACGAGGATCGAACCATCGCCATCGTTCGCCGGAATATTCAACCTAAGCAAGGAAAGTCCCAATACACCGTTGCATTGAGCGATCTCGATGGTATTCTCCTATGGACACTGGAGGACCCGAAGCTTTATCAGGTATCCGTTCGGCTGGTGCAAGCCGGCAAGGTTCTGGATAATGACGTGCGCCGTGTGGGGTTCCGATCAGCCGTGTTTACAGAGCATGGATTTGAACTCAACGGAAGGCCCCTGAAGTTGCGCGGCTTGAATCGGCATCAGACATTCCCTTATGTTGGCAGTGCGATGCCGCGGCGTGTCCAGCGCCGGGATGCGGAGATTCTCAAGCGCGAGCTGAAGTGCAACATGGTGCGCACATCGCACTATCCTCCCTCCCGGCATTTTCTCGACGCTTGCGATGAGCTGGGGTTGCTTGTGATGGAGGAAATTCCAGGCTGGCAGCATGTAGGCGACCATGCATGGCAGGATTTGGCTGTGGACAACGTTCGCAGCATGATTGAGCGCGACTGGAATCGGCCAGCAATCATATTGTGGAGCATTCGCATCAATGAGTCGCGCGATTATCACGACTTTTACACGCGCACAAATGCGGTAGCTCATAGCCTCGATCCGACCCGGCAAACGTGCGGCGTTCGTTATTTCCAGGAATCGGAGTTTCTGGAAGACGTGTTTTGTATGAACGATTTTGGTATACCGCTCAAGCCGCCCAACCACGCACGCTATCTGAATACGGAGTTTGTCGGGGGAGAATGGCCTGTGCGTTCGTGGGATAACAACGATACCCACAAGGAACAGATCCTTCGCTATGCCAGGATCTACGATCAATTAGAAACGGACGTGCGGTATTCCGGTGGCCTTGGCTGGTGCGCATTTGATTATCCTACGCACAATTACTTTGGCTCGGGTGATCATATCTGTTATCACGGGGTCATGGATATCTTTCGTGAAGCCAAGCCTGCAGCCGGATTTTACAAGTCGCAATGCGATCCCGCCGAAGAGGTCGTGCTTGAGGCAGGGTTTCATTGGGCTATGAATGATGGCACAGGCGGGCTTCGGCAGGCGCCCATCTGTTCCAATTGCGACACCATCAAGTGTTCGATCGGCCGAGATGGGAATTGGCACGAAATCATCGAACTGAAACCGGACCGTAAGCAGTTCCCGCACATGGCGCATCCGCCCTTCTTTCTTAACCTGCCTAACGGCAACGACGATTGGGGAGATCTGCGGCTGGATGGTTATATTGATGGAGTCATGAAGATCAGCAAGAGCTTCTCCGGGAAGGGAGTGGACCAGGAGTTTCATTTTAGCGCGGATGATCGAGAGCTTATTGCAGATCATTCCGATGCGACACGTGTTGTATTGCGCATCACGGACCGATACGGCAACGCGCGCACCCTATCGAACGATCCGGTGCTGCTCCAGTTGGAGGGACCGGGGAGGTTGCTGGGGCCATCGTTCGTGAGTCTTGTTGGCGGCGTCGCGGCCGCATGGATCCAGTCACTTGGAGAGCCTGGCACGGTAAAGCTTACGGCCAAGCATCAGAAGTTCGGCAGCCACTCCGTTGAAATCGCGATGCTCAAAGCGTAAGGAACGCAGCGGTATGCATGATTCATGCTGCCCATGGAGCGCGCCGCGAATTTGTGTCAGTGCCCTCCAGCCGGTAGTGACCGCGCATTTCTATAGGATGGCGCGCCTTTTGCGCTCTAGAGGGACGCCGCGGCCTCGATGGGAGTTTTCCCCAACGAAAACGTCAGCGCCAGCCGTCTTCGGGGTACCCATCAACACTGGAAATGCCATATGGTTAGGGCATTTTATGATTTGCAAAACGAGGAACGCGCAATGACCTACTTTCGAATGACTCGCCCGCGAAAATGCAGCGTAGGGCTTCTTCCATCGTCGCGTTTTCTCCAGCAGACTTGCCGCAAACGTCATAGACGCTCCCGCCATGTTGCCATCGCGCCATTCGCTGTGGCCGCTTTGCTCCTCTGTCTAATGGCCGGACCGTCGCCGCTGCTTTCCCAGGTCGGCGTCACAGCAACGCTACCGAACGGCCGCCAGATTCACCCAGAGGGGAACTGGATTCCTTTGGCGCCCTATCCATTCGCGCTGGCTGTACGGCCGGATGGGGCCCAGATTGCGATTCCTTCGATAGGATTCCCGTTTGCACTCAATGTGGTCTCCGATCCATCGGGCGAGAACCCAAAGGTCTTGCGGATGCCGGCGGGGAGTACGAATGATCCGGCCATCGAGGTCCATGCCGGCCTGGCCTATTCGCAGGACGGTTCTCTGCTTTACGTTGCCACAGGAGATTCAGGCAAGGTTCGGGTTTATCATACGAACGACTGGACAGTGGCCGGCGAAGCCTCACTGGATGTAAGCGCCGCAGGGCACGGTACGAGTGGCAGCTTTGCCGCCGCAGTGATCGTTTCTGCTGACGGCAAGACGCTCTATGTGCTCGACCAGGGTAACTGGCGCGTGGTGCTGCTGGATGCGGCGACTTTGCATCGTATCTCAAGCGTTCCTACCGGCGCATACCCATTTGGACTGGCACTGTCGCCGGATGGGACCAAGTTATACGTCACCAATACCGGACTGTTTGAGTACAAGCTCATTCCTGGAACAGATCCGCAGAACCGCCCGCTGACGACGGGGCTGCATTTTCCGCCGTTCGGCTATCCGTCGAAGGCGGCGCGTGAAGGCACAACCGTCGAGGGCAAGCGGGTTCCGGGCTTGGGCGATGAGAATTCGGTGCGCGGAAGCTCGCTGTGGACCTATGACATCAGCCATCCCTCGCATCCGGTGGTGATCGCGAAATTGCGGCTAGGGGCTAGGATTACCGAAGCTGAAGGTGGAACTGTGGGCGGCGCGGCGCCCACCGGGGTGGCTGCGCTGGCTGACGCAGTCTATGTGACGCTGGCGCATGACGATGAGGTGGTGAAAGTCAACGCGGACGGCAGCAAGGTGCTGGCGCAGACGGCGCTGTCGCCCTTTTCCGGTCCTCGCTTTAGAGACAGCCGTGGCCGGCCTTTGCGTGGCGTGATGCCCAGCGGAATCGCAGTTAGCGACGGACGGGTTTATGCGGCGGAGTCGGGAATCGATGCCGTGGCTGTGCTCGACGCTACCACCCTCAAGGTGCTGGAGCAAATTCCGGTTGGGTGGAACCCTTCGGCTGTCGCCTTTTCTCCAAACGGCAAGACGCTATATGTGGTGAATACCAAAGGGAAGGGCGCCGGCCCAAATGGCGGCAAAGAACACGACCCCAATTCGCCGAGTTACATTGGCTCGCTGGAATTGGGCAGCCTGAGCGTAATTCCGCTGGCCGGCCTACCCTCGGCCGAAACACTCACCCGGGCTGTGATCGACGGCAACCTGGCGGCCGTGGCTGGCCGCCCTTCACTCCCCAGGATTAAACATTGCTTCCTGATTATTCGAGAAAATCGAACCTACGACGAAATGCTCGGCGACGTGGCCAACGCCAACGGCGATCCATCGCTGGCGCGCTATGGAATGGATGGATGGGCTGAAGAGGAAAGGACAGCAATGCATCTCAGAGTGACTCCGAACTTGCATGCCTTGGCGGCTCGTTTTGCCATAAGTGATAACTACTTCGTCGATTCGGATGTTTCGGCGGATGGTCACCGCTGGGTAATTGGCATTAACCCTACCCCGTTTTTCAATACGGCCTGGACATCTTCCTACGGAGGGCGTCGGCAAGGAGATCCTACAGCCGCTCAGCCAGGCCGTCGAGCCCCCTTTGGAGGTGACGACGGATCAATGCCCGAAGATGAGCCGCAGTTCGGTTCGTTATGGGAGCATGTTGTGGCCGGCGGAAAGAATATCTTGAACTATGGCGAGGGACTGGAAATTGAGGGAGACAACGAGTTACCGGGCGCGCAACCCGAAGGCCAGAGATTGTTTTTGAATGCGCCGACGCCTAAGCCGGTGTTTGAATCCACGGACCGCCATTATCCAACTTTCAACCTCGGCATACCGGATCAGTTTCGAGTCAAGGAGTTCGAGCGCGATTTCCAATCGAGGTTGGCGGCGGGCAAGGCGCCCGCACTAATCGTAATTCGTCTACCGAACGATCACACCGGGGATCCCCGGCCTTCCGACGGCTACCCATATCTCGCATCGTATGTGGCCGATAACGATTTGGCGACCGGCAAAATCATCGCTTTCCTGTCCAGGACCAAAATATGGAAGGATTCTGCAATCTTCGTCACCGAAGACGATGCTCAGGGTGGTGTAGACCATGTTGATGCGCACCGCAGCGTCTTGTTGGTGGCGAGCCCATGGGTCAAGCCGGGGGCGGTTTCGCATGTACACGCCAGCATGGGATCCATCACGCGCACCATCGACGAACTACTCGATTTGGGGCCGATGAATCTTGAGGACGCCCTGGCCGGTGAGATATCAGGTATCTTTGACACGCGACGCCATATGGCGCCATTTGTTACGCAGCCATCCGACCCGCGCGTCTTTGATCCAGCCCGGGCTCGCTTGGCCAAACCAGAAACCAAGCAAGCAGCGGCAGCTTTGCTGGATATGGATGACTCCGAAGCCATTCAAAAAGAGATGGAGAAATCTTCTGGCCATCTGCAGAAACCCTCAGAAAAGCCTTGAGCGGTATGTAAATTACAGGCGGTATGATTCAGCATGTGGCAGGAGGCGGTGAGGACGAGAGCGGCGACAGATCCGACGGCCCTTTCGAAAACCCGTCTGGAGCGGCGGGTTGCTCCCCGTTGCTTTCCCTATAGCATTTTCAGTGTGGATGGGTATCCCGAAGACGGCTTACAGTGGCGTTTTCATTGGGGAAAGCGCCCATAAAGCCGAGGCATTGGGTACACCTACACTGAACTGCTCAGGATAACGGCGTTGACGGGCGGAAGCCTTCCAGCCAAGGCGTTTCTGTCTGGCGTAGCGGCACAGCAAGCATCGTGTAATAGTCGTCGGTGAGGAAGCCTTCGTAGCCCTTTGGGGTTCCATCCCAGCGGCGCCAGTCGTTGGAATGTCCTTTGGCGTTGCGGCCTTCAAAACCGCAACGGCCGTATTCATCGAGCATGGGGAAGAGAATCTTGTCGGCATCCGCGGTACGGCCCAGGTCGTAGAGCGCGGCGAGAGTGAAGAATGCAAACGCTCCCGTAGCGCCGCCGTTCTCGTAGTTCTGAAAGCCGTCGGAGTTGTCAGGCAGAACCCCGCCGCCATAGGTGGCTTCAGGCGTGCGATGCACGTAATCTTTGAGAGGAACGGTGATCAGGTTGCCGGGCAGCCCGAGGCTGAAATTGGTGTAGCCGACGGCCTTCATCTTGGCAAGCAATTTGTCCATGATGGCGTTGGCTTGCGGCTTTTGTACGAGCCCGTAGTGTATCGCGATGCCATTCACGTAGAGGAAGTAGTAATCGTGGAGCTGTCCGTCGGCGCTGCGCCAGCCCGCCAGAACGCCGGTAGCAGGATCGAAGAAGCGATCATAGTAGACAGAGCGCAGCTTGTCGGCTGCGTCTCTGTAGCGCTTGGCTTCGCCATTCTTCCTGAGCATGCCGGCCATCATGGCCATCTCGCGATAGGCGCGATATGCAAGCGCGTTGCCGTAGGCATCTTCATAGCCAAAGCCAATCGTGTCCCACCAATTCGATGGCCGTATTTTGGGAAATCCATCTGGCCAGATGCCGGAGTTGCCGCTCACGCAGTATTTGATCAGGCCATCCCCGTTCTTGTCGCTCGCCAGCATCGACTCTGCCCAGCCGCGAATGCCCTCATAGTTGGCTGCAAGCCAGTTGTCGTTGCCGCCCCCACGAACGCAGTTCGCTGCGGCAATCACCATGGAAGGGTAGGTGTCCGACGTGGTGGTGGGGTGATAGGGAACGTCGGGTATGCCGTCAGCTAAACCGCCGGCCAGCATGCGATCGAGCGTTTGACGCACAACATCGAGCGCTGTGAGGCCTGTAACCAGCGTCGGCGTGAGAGACGCGATGTCGGAAAACTCGTAATAGCAGAATGCGCAGGTGTCGCTGGCGGTGTTGTTGGCGAGCGCTTGCACCGAGGGATTGAGTTGTAACGCATTGAGCCAGTTGCGGCGGAAGGCATCGAAGCGTGAATCGTCCGAGATGCCTGGAACATCGGGATAGATTGACGTAACCTCGAGCCTGTAGTCGACCTGCCGGTGGACAAAGTCGGCGCCGGGGAGCGCAAGCGCCGCACTCTGATCGGCGAGCGAAGACGTATAGGTCAGCTCGAGATCGGCGACGTTGGATGTCAGACGAATCGATCCCTGGCCCGGAAAGTGCAACAGCACCGGCACAGCCAGCAAGCCTGCCTTGGAGAAGACGCCAAGCACAGTGCTATGAACTTGATTCAGATCGAAGTGAAAGGTTATCGGAGCGGGGTTGAATTCCTCCGACCATTGCGATGTAAGCAGGATTTGGCTGTCAGAGATGACAAATGTCCACATGGCCGGAGAATCAGCAATCGCGCCGGCGGCGCGGTACTCTACGCGACGGACTCCATTGGAGTTGGACACGCTGACGTTGTAGCCGCCATCGTCCGTTGTCGCTCGAACGATGTTGGAGCCGCGCAGACCTTTCCCGAGGCCATCGATATTAAGCCGAAAGAACTCGGGAGCGGTAGGGGAAAGTTCGAGATCGATGCTTGGCGATGAGAAAGAAAGGCTGTTGCCGACCGCTTGCGCAGCTAGCGGATGACGGGAGAAGAGCATAGCGGTGGCTGCGCCGGCTGATTTTAGAAAATCTCTGCGTTTCATCATTCTCCCGGACTCCTTCAAGCATCGAGAAGACGTTCTCATGCATGGCGATTCCAATGCGCCAGCCACACTACGGTACCGCTACCGCTAGCGTCATGTCAATCCTCATTCCGTTTCATGGCAACCGGTAGCACGGGATCTACCCGCTGGAGGTCGGAAGTGAAATGTCCGCATAACGGGGCCGCGAGGATGGATCCATGGGAAGCAACATGGAGAACGATCCGAGGGTGGTCGTGGTGCGGCGGATGAAGCTGCCGCAAGTGATTTTGCGAGCGATGGACAAGAAGGTCATCCGGCCTCAGATCGCCGAGATCGAGGTTCTCAGCGATCGGCGGATGCGGCGGCTGAGTTTGCGCTGGGAGGCCTACGGGCGCGACGGCCGGCCGGAGCGCCGTCGCAGGGCGCCGGGCCGGTAGCGAGTGTCTTGGGCGCCGGCCAGGCAGGCGTTGAGGCTGTAGCGGGAGAAGAACTACGGCCCGGACGTGCGTCATTTTCACGAGAAGCTGAATGAACAACCTGGCATTACCCTGGGTTACGCATGGCTGCGGCCGGCCCTGAAGAGAGTCGCGCCCGCGGCCAGGGAGCGCAGGCGAGGCATGCAGTGCAACCCCGGGCGGCGGCGGGTACCTAAACCAAAACTAGCCATTTCATTGGCAATGAAATGCCGGACATCTTACTTGCTGCGAACAGCCCCGCCGCTCAAGTTCGCACCGGGATACCTTGTAGTCCGGCCGGCTTAGATTCCTCGTCCAGTCATTGTCCCCCAAGCCATTTGGACGGCTTTCCATAGCCATCCAGACGAGACCCGGCAAAGCCGGCACTGTTTAAGCCTTATCGAGTAGAGCCGAAAACTCGAGCTGCGACTTACGGCGCTTTTCCTTCACCAACGGTAGACTCGCGCACCACGAGCTTAGGCGCCAGGAGGATTTCCTTCGGCTTATCAATTTTCTTCGTGGCGAGGTTGAGCGCGAATTTAGCGGCAGCTTCACCCAACTGATCCGTTGCCTGATCGACTGAAGTAAGGGGAATCTGCAGAAACCTTGAATACTTCACGTTGTCATATCCGACAAAAGCAATGTCGCGTGGAATGGAGAGACCCGCATCCAGGGTGGCCTTGATAGCGCCGATGGCTACTACATCGTTGTGGCAGAAGACTCCATTCGGCCTGCGCTTCCGCCGCAGGAGCGCCTTCATCAGTTTATAGCCGATATTGTCGCCGGGCTCTTCGTTATCGGGGCTGCGCAATACGAAGTCTTCCTGGAGATCGATGTCGTGATCCCGCAGCGCTATTCGGAAGCCGCGGAAGCGGTCCGCGGCAGGCCCTAAGTCCGGGCTGCCGATATAAGCCAGTTGCCTGCGTCCCAATTGAATGAGATGCTCCGTGGCCAATTTGCCGCCCAAGCAGTCATCGGTTCCAATAAAGTTCGCGCGCAGATGCGGAAATGGACGATCCAGAAGCGCGAAAGGAGTCTCTTGATTGTGGATACTCAAAAATTTTTCGAGCCGCAACTGACAAGATGCAATAAGAAGGGCGTCCACGCTCCGCCCAAGCATCATGTGAATTTCGGACTTCTCAACCTCGGGGTCGCCCCCTGAAGAAGCGATGATCAGGTCGTACGACTCTCTGCGCAAAGATCTGCCCAGTGATGTCGCCAACTCCGCAAAAAAAGGATTCAGCAGGTTGGGAACGATCAGCCCAATTAATGAAGAGCGTCCTGTTGCAAGGCTGCGAGCCGCCAGGTTGGGCTGATAATCGAGTTCCTCGATGCGCTTAAGGACACGCTGGCGAGTTTTCTCGCTGATGTCCTTCGCGCCGCGTATCGCCTTGGATACTGTGATGATTGAAACATCCAAGTCGCGTGCAATGTCTTTCAAGCGGATCGCCATCATTACTCCACAAATTGATTGGGCTGGATCGGCTTAGCTCCGTGATAAACAAGCCACAGTATACAGGCTCAGCATATAACAGTTGCGCTCCATTGAGGCGGAGCGGGGGCACACCGTCAAGTCCGAAAAGTTCTGTAGAATCGTCTTCCTCAGGGTTCTGGGTTGAGGTTGCCTGATGGCTGGCGGAGCGAAGAGCGTAGTCCGAGGCGAAGCCGGCCATCAAGTGGCGGCGGCGGCCTACCTGGCATCCAACCGAGCCGCGTCCATGTTCAGATATTTGCGTTCCGTCCCCCCTCCTGATTTGAACTCATTCAGCAGCGCCGAGGCCAGCCGCAAACCCACGTGGCCGTCGGGAAAAACTCGCACCACGCGCGTGCGCCGTTTCATCTCCCGCTTCTGGCGCCGCAGCAGGTCGGCCGCGCGCGTCCGCAGGCGATCCTTCTCCGGCAGTGCGTAAACCGCAGGCATCTCTTCGCCGCGCTCTTCCAAGGATCGCTCCACTGGGAGCGCTTTGGGAGCTCTGGTCTTCCACTCCGCAGCGGCTCGCGCTCAGTCCGCGTTCTTTCGGCTCACTGAAGACCGCCCCCCCAGTTAGCCTCCGGCTCCGCGTCGAGAACCCAGCAGCCCAGTGCCTCGCAGGAACCGGCCGCGCCATGGTCCAATCTCGGCATCCACTTTCGAGGCCGGCTCCGATACCCGGCTCTTGCTTACTTCCAATCCGCATAACTGTCCGGTCATGGACGTGGCCTTGCGAATTGAAAGACCCTCCACGCATTTCTCCTGTATGGCCAGGACCTACGCCTTCTCGCTGCGCTGGTGGCACTCAAACAGCTCGGTCCGAATGCTCCGGAGAACTATACGGTACCGCTACCGCCATGTCAATCCTTTTCCGTTCATCTTCCGTTCGCGCGCTGGGATTGCCGCTGAAAACGCCCCGGCTGGGCAGCGGCAAATCAGAGCCAAATCGGTGAGAGGGTCAGGGCGGACAGGAGATGATTGCCTGCCAGTCCCAGCCTCCGCCAGCGGCTCCGGCAAAGACGGCTTCGAGAGGTTTCGGGATCCTGGCGACCTTCGGTGCCGGCCTCTCCAGGATCTATCGTGCGTCCCCGCCGGTTTCGACGCCTTGGCCTGGCTGTCGTCCGGTCCCGGCAACTCCCAGCCCGCCCTTTCCCGCAACACGCCGCCGGCGTGCTTGGTGGTATTCAGATGGCCGTGGCGCCGCCACATCATGTGGACTGAGATCCACCCTGGCCGGCACGGGAGTTTGTTTCCATGCTTGACGCCAGGGATTGATTGCCATTTCCGGACGCCTGTCATCCTGAGCGAAGAAGACGGTTGGCGAGGAGCCTTGGCCCTCCCGCCGCGGGAGGCCTGCCCTGTGCGGGCTTGCGGGAAGATTCGAGTATCAACCAGTACACCTCCCTCGCGCAGATTTCTCTTCCTGCAACATTGTCTCCGTAGTCTTCCTCCATGCGCCTGAGCTTCGTGGTTCCCGCGTTCAACGAGGAGGCCTATCTGCCGGCTTGTCTCGAGTCCATCCTGAAGCAGATCGATCCGGCGGCCAGCGGCCTTCCGCAGGGAAGCTGCGAGGTGATCGTGGTGAACAACGCCAGCACCGACCGCACCGGCGAGATCGCCCGCAGCTTTCCTGGAGTGGTCGTGGTGGACGAGCCTCGCAAGGGCCTTACCTCCGCCCGGCAGGCCGGCTTTGCGGCCAGTTCCGGTGAGCTTATCGCCAACGTGGATGCCGACTCCCGCCTGACGCCGGGGTGGGTCGAAAGGGTGCTTTGCACCTTCGCCGCGGCAGAGGCCGCTGAGGCCGCGCCAAACAAGAGGGGTGCGGCGAAAGGAAGACCCAGGCGTCCGCTGGCCGCCTTCTCCGGACCGTTGGTCTACTACGATCTCTCGCTTCGTCAGCGTCGTCTGGTTCAGGTGTTTTATGGGACGGCCTGGGTCACCTATGCGATCAATCGCTACATCCTGCGCGTCGGATCGATGGTGCAGGGAGGCAACTTTGTGGTGAGCCGTGCCGCGCTTGAGGCTATCGGAGGCTTCAACCTGGCCATCAGCTTCTATGGAGAAGATACGGACATCGCCCGTCGTCTGAACCAGGTGGGCGAGGTCCGCTTCAGCTTCGCTCTGAAGATGTGGTCCTCCGCGCGCCGGTTGAAGAGCGAGGGCATGCTGACCATGGCCGCGCGCTACTCCATCAACTACCTCTGGACCACCTTCTTCAAGCGCCCCTTTACGGACGAGTACGTCGATATCCGCGAGGGCAAGATTCTTTCGACTCCGACGCCCACCGCCTCCCGGAGCGAGGGCTGAGAAGCGAGGATTTCTTGCCCGCGCCCAACGGTCTGCGTGGCGAGCGAGCCGTGGCTCCAGAAGCTGGGATTTCCAGAAAAGGGCTGTCCAGCGGCATCGGTTGCTGACGCCATCCGAGGTTTGCAGCCTGCGCTGCGTCTTCGGCCTTCACACCCACTCCATGCCCGCGCCGAGCTCGTGTTCCAGGCGGTTGACGCCAGGGAAGGCCAGGCTGAGCGGAGCGGAGAGCCCGCGCACGCCGGAGAGCCGCACCAGGTGGATGGCGGTCTGCAGCAGCCGGGGAGCGTGGCCTTTGGGCCACAGTTCGGCGAAGGAGCGCATCACCCCATCCTGATCCGGGTGGAAGGCGCGCTCATCCCAGCGTTGCCAGCCGGGCATGAACTCGGGGAAGTCGGTGACCGCGTTCAGGGTGGACCGCAGGATGCGCTGCTCCCAGCGGTCCTGGTACTGGGGCATGAAGTGTACGTGGCTCACCCCGTCGACGCGGATCTCCTCGACGAACTCAGTGAAGCTGGCTGCGGAGGTGAGGTTGATGTTTGCGTTCGGCTCCAGGCCATGCCGGTCGCCACCGGAGAGGACGAGGTGGCCCGTCTCCCGGGCCAGTTGTGCGGCGTCGCGATTCTCCCGGACGTGGCGCAGGCCATTCAATTCGATAGCGTGGATGGTTCGGCCGGCCTGGCGCAGGAAGCGGTTCACCTCACGGCGGTGGGCGGGGCCTACCTTGTGCAGATCCCACAGCGGGTGGTTGAAGACGATGAGCGTCTGCGGGCTCTCCTGCAACTCGCGCAGCATGCTCAGCAGCCGCGCATCCATCTCTTCAGGGTTGTCAGCCGCTCTGGCCACGGCCTGAGCCTCAGCCGTATAACGCTGGAAGCGCAGCATCCATTCCACGCCGCTGCGGCTGGGAAGGTTATGAATACCCAGATGGAAGACCGTCTTGCCGAAGGGGGCGGACCACTCCAGGCTCACCGGGATATGCCGCGAGAGATCGG
>JAJZVZ010000136.1 GCA_021846945.1 Acidobacteriota bacterium
AAGGTTAAGTGGTTTAACAACGCCAAAGGTTACGGATTCATCGGACGTGAAGACGGACCGGATGTATTCGTCCACTATTCAGCAATCCAACTGGATGGATACAAGACCCTCAAAGAGGGTGATGAAGTCGAGTTCGATATCGTTGAAGGCCAAAAAGGCCCGCAGGCCGATGCTGTGGTTCGCTTCAAGGATAGCGCCCACAGCGCAGCCTGAGATCGTGAACGAAGGGCGTTCCAGTAAGGCCGCCGCGAGGCGGAGAGCGGGTTTGCGCCTTCAACTTTTCATTCGGACGTGACTGCTCCGACTCTCCGCAAATGCCAGAGAGCGTGCTTTGGAATTGTGGCGGCAGCCGCAGGTGGGTAAGGTGTTGTCTGTGTTGGCTTTTCTTCCGCGAATGAACGATACTCTTGGCGGAGGGTGAGCCGATGGACAACGCCTCCATGGCACGCCTACTCGCCGAAGTCGCCGATCTGTTGGAAATCGACGGAGGCGACAGTTTCCGCATCCGCAGTTACCGCCGGGCCGCTGAGGCCGTGGAACAGACCACGGTGGATGTGATGAGTGCAGTGGGGGATATAGCCCGCCTGCTGGAGATTCCCGGCATCGGCAAGGGCATGGCCTCCCACTTGCAGGCCATCGCGGAAACCGGTACCCTGCCGCTCCGCGAAGAGCTTCTCGCAAAATACGGCGCAGGTGTGCTGGAGCTGCTCAAGCTTCCCGGCATGGGACCGAAAACGGTTGCCTTGCTATGGGATGCCGCCAAAATTACCGACATCGACCAGCTTGCCGAAGCCATCGATGCCGGTCGCCTGTCCGGGCTGCCCCGTATGGGGGTTAAACAAATCGAAAAATTGCGGAAAGGCATCGACGACTACCGCCGCAGTGCCGGCCGCTACCGTATCGACATCGCCGAGGATGAGGCACAGCGCCTGATCGCCTACCTGCGGGCATTTCCCGGTATGGAGAAGGTGACTTCCGCCGGATCTCTGCGGCGCAGCCGCGAAACTGTCGGCGACCTGGATATTCTGGCGGCTGGCCCTGCCTGCGAGCCGGAAAAGACCGGTGCGGCCGTCGAATACGCCGCCGCCTATCCAGGCATTCACGACATCATCGCCAAGGGAGAGAACAAGGTGAGCTTCCACCTTGCGAGCGGAATGCAGGTGGACGTGCGCCTGCTTCCATCTGCCTCCTACGGCGCCGCGTTGCAATACTTCACCGGCTCCAAGGCGCACAACGTGGTTCTACGCCAGCGGGCTCTGAAGATGGGCTATACCCTCAGCGAGTGGGCGCTGGCGCGCCTGGACGATGGCTCAACGGTCGCCGCGGCCACCGAGGAGGAAATTTACGCATCGCTGCGCATGGACTGGATGCCTGCGGAGATGCGCGAGAACCTGGGCGAGATTGAAGCTGCGGCGCGTCACGAGCTGCCCCGGCTCATCGAGCTGAAGGATCTGCGCGGCGATGTGCACATGCACACTTCGGCCACCGACGGCCACAACACCATTGGCGAAATGGCTGAATCCGCTCACGCCTGTGGTTACAAGTACATCGCCATCACCGACCACACTAAAAGCATGGCCATGACCGGCGGCATGGATGAGAAGCGCGCCCTCGACCAGATCCGGCGCGTCCATGAGGTCGACCGGCAGATGGAGGGGCGCGTCCGCGTCTTCCCCGGCATCGAGGTGGACATCCTGGCCGACGGCAAGCTGGATCTGGACGACGAAGTGCTGGCGCAGATGGATGTGGTCATCGCCGCTGTGCATACGCGCTTCGAGATGAGCCGCGAGCAGATGACTGACCGTGTGCTGCGGGCGCTTGAGAACCCCTATGTGCGGATTCTGGGCCATCCCACCGGACGGCTGCTGCTTCGCCGCGAGCCCTTTGCCCTCGACATGGGAGCGGTGCTGCGCCGTGCCGCCGAGTTGGGTGTAGCTGCGGAGCACAATGCCGCTCCCGAGCGGCTCGACCTGTGCGATCGCGACCTGCGCCTGGCCAAAGAGCTGGGTTGCCGGATTACGATCAGCTCGGACTCGCACGACCGCCGCAACCTGGGAAAGATGGGCTTCGGCGTCCGGCAGCTCCGGCGAGCCTGGCTGGGGCCGGAAGATGTGTTGAATACGCGTGGATCGAAAGCTTTCCTGGCAGCTCTCAGGCCTCGGCCGTAGAGTGAAAGATGCGCCGGGCTTGGCCTAAATGGTTTGGTCGGAGGTAAGATAAGGTCGCCATGAGTCTGTTACATCAGAATTCCGAGGAAATGGACGACGCCGCCCGCGGTGAGGAGTTGACCAAGGGAACCAGCCACGTAGTCTGGGCGTCTGTAATTGCCGCTGTGCTGGTGTCAGCGGCCATCGCCTTCTACGTGATCAGTGGGCAAAAGCCACCCGTGGCTACAGGCGAGATTTTGCAGGTCTGGGTACACCCACGGCATACCGAGTCCTCTGGCTTTGATGCGAACGGAATGCCGATGCCCAAAGAGAGCTTCGATCAGCTCTTGGTGTTTGCCCATGTGCGGCTGCACAACCAGAGCAAGGGGCCATTGACTCTCTACCAGATTCTCACGAATCTGACACTCGATGACGGCATCCACTCAAGCTATGCGGCCAGCGTTGCCGATTACGACCGGATCTTCCTGGCCTACCCGGAGATTAAGGTGCCGCACGGTAAGCCCCTACCCATCCTGATGACCATCGATCCCGGCCAGACGGTGGAGGGGGACATCGTCTCGTCCTTCCGCCTGAGCAGGCAACAGTGGGACGCGCGCAAGAAACTGGACTTCAGCTTTGGCTTCCGCTATCAGCCGGCCCTGGTGCTCGCGCCCCACGCTCCCGTTGTTATTGACCAGTAGCGGCCGGAGTGGGCGCATTCTTCGGCGTTGAGAGATAGCCGGAGATTTCTTTCTTCGAGTGAATGGCGTTGACCACGATCTCGTAGAGGGCGGGCGTCTTGCCACTGTAGAACTGGAGCGGCTCGTTCACGTTCCGGTCTTTCTTCTCGTATCGTTTATCGTCAGCAAAAACATCGAGCGTGAACTTGCTTCTTTTTGGGTCCGCTTTACGCAGCTCAAGGCTCACTGTGCCAACCGGCTTTCTCCTGCCTTTTATTAAGGTGAACTCATAGTAGTTGCGGTCGCCCTTGTGTTCAAGCGTGACCAGCTCATCGTGATTGCGCGCAATCAACGTGTTCGTGTTGGTCAAGTCACCCTTCATGGACTGTAGCTGGCTGAGCGCTTGCGTCAGGTCGCTCTGGGTCTTGGCAACGTCGGTTTTTACGCCGCCTACGTCAGTCTTTACGTTCGAAACCTCGCTGGAAACAGCGTTGACCTGCTGGGCGGTCTGCTTTTGGGCAGCCTCTAACTGTTTGCTTCGGGCTTCTTGCGCATCTTCGCGCTGGATGATCTGCTGTGCGCGCGTGTCGAGTTGCTTCTGCGTCAATCCCATGGACTTACTCAGCTCGTCGGTGGCCACGCGCAGGCGGGCGTCGGTTTCGCGCAACTCCGAAGCCAGCTTTGCGTCTTGCTGAGTCGTTTCCGCCAGCGCTGCTTCCTGGCGCGATATGCGGCTGCTGAGCGTGAAGCTCCAGACCAAGCCGGCAATGGCCGCGAGCAGGGCCACGGCGAGAACGGCCAGCAGCGCGCCTGAATAAGTTCGAGGAGTATCGTCATATTCGCTCATCGTCTGTGATTCCTTATCGAGGCGGCCCTTCCCGCAGACCGCGCTCCTGCAAAGGCGCCATCGGTGTCATTCAGACGCCGCGCGAGAGGCTTCTCTGGCTGGAAACTCCCGCATCCCTGCGGATACCCGCTGTCAAATGCTCAATTCCGGATACTCAATTGTGTCCGCCCCCGGGAAGTTAAAGAACACAAAGGCCCGCCCCACTGTACAGCAAATATTACCCTGTTTCTCCTTTTCCCGCCATACGGCACGCGCTTGCGGAACCGGTTCCTGGATCTTTCATGGGACGGCCGCCGTGACAACTATGGAATTGCTACGATATAGATATAAACATGGTTTGGAGTCTTGAGGCGCTTGGCCCGAATTTTAGGGTGGGAAAGACCGCCGCAACGCAAAAAAAACATCAAAGAAAAAAAGGAGACTCTCGGGTTATGTCGACTGCTGTCGCTGGAAAAGGCTTGGAAGGAATTGTTGCAGCAAATTCCGGTATTTGTTGGATCGATGGAGAGGCGGGCGTACTGTCCTACCGGGGAATCGACATACACGAGCTGGCTGAGAAATCAACGTTCGAAGAGACAACCTATCTGCTGTGGAACGGCATGCTGCCCAACCAGCTTGCGCTGCGCGAATTCCAGTCGCAACTGGCGCTGGCCCGTTCACTCGACCAGCGCATCATCGACATGCTGCGGGCATTTCCCAAGACAGCCACGCCGATGGAAGTGCTGCGCACTGCTGTCTCCGCGCTCAGCTTTTACGACGCCGACGAGAAGGACAACTCCCACGATGCCAATGTGCGCAAGGCCTACAATCTGACCGCGCAGATTGCCATGATCGTGGCTATTTACGACCGGCTTCGCAAGGGCAAGGAGATTGTTCCGCCCGATCGCTCGCTGAGTCACGCCGCTAACTTTCTGTGGATGCTGAATGGCGTAAAGCCGTCCGAAACCGCGACCCGCACCCTGGATATTGCACTGGTGCTGCACGCCGACCATGAGCTGAATGCCTCCACCTTTGCCGCGCGTGTGATCGCAGCCACGCTTTCCGATATTCATTCGGCCATTACCGGGGCCATCGGCGCGCTGAAGGGCCCACTGCACGGCGGCGCCAATGAGGCGGTGATGCGCATGCTGCTCAACATCGACAAGCAGGGAGCCGATCCCGTTGAGTACGTAAAGGGCATGCTCGCCGCCAAGCAGAAGGTCTCCGGCTTCGGCCACCGCGTCTATAAGACCGAAGATCCCCGCGCCACTCACCTGCGCCGCATGAGCGAGCAACTAGGGAAGGATGCTGGACAGCCCAAGTGGTTCGAGATGTCCCGCGCCGTCGAGCTCTTCATCAACAAAGAAAAGAAGCTCAATGCCAATGTGGACTTCTATTCGGCCTCAACCTACTCGACGCTGGGCATCGATATCGACCTCTTCACGCCCATCTTCGCCGTCAGCCGCATCGCCGGCTGGGCCGCGCATGTGATTGAGCAGCTGGACGACAACCGGCTCATCCGGCCCCGCGCCGAGTACATCGGGCCCGCCTATCCATCGCGCTACATCCCCATTGGGGAGCGGGCGTAAGCAGCTTTCTATTGGCGCGGTAAAGGCATTACTGTTCCTGCTTCTGCCGCGCCTTCCACATTAGATACAACCCCCACGCCGCAACCGTGCAGTTGTCGCGGACTTTTCCGTCGAGCATCATCTGCTCAAATTCCTCCACTGGCACGGTACGGTGGGTCAGGTCGTGCTCTTCGTCATCGGGGTCTTTCCCGGTCAGCGTAAGGCCGGTGGCCAGATACACGTGCTGCTTTTGGCGGGTGAATCCGTATGCGATCCAGAGCGTGCCCAGGTGGATCATCTTCGCCGCATTCAGGCCAAGCTCCTCGCGCAGTTCGCCGCGAGCCAGTTCCTCGGGATCTTTGATCGCCATCTCCCAGGCGCCCTGGGGCAGCTCCAGAGCCCGCTCCTCGATCGTGTAGCGGTACTGTTCCACCAGCCACACACGGCCTTTGTCGATGGGCAGAATGATGGCCGCATCATCCTTCTCCACCACGCCGTAAATCCCCTTTTGCCCGTTCGAGCGCAGAATCTCGTCCTCGCGCAGGCGCATCCAGTGGTTGCGATAGACTTCGCGGCTCGAGAGCGTAAGGATGGAGCGGTCGTCGCCGCCCGAGACAGAATTCATAGCAGTTCCTTTGCTGCCGGGAAAGTGCCGCTCTGCGGCGAAGAGAAATATCAGCTCGAGCGGCGATTATCCCATGATAGGCCACCGCGATGCATGACTTGATAAAACGCGTTCAATTGTCCTGAGCGCGGTACTTGCGCAGCCGGCCAACGAGAGACGCAGGCCCGCTGACAGTAAGCCGGACCATCTCGCCCTCATACTCCCTTTGGTGCACAACCATCCCGGCATCGATCATGGCCAGCGCCGTACCGTCCTGCTGCGGCACCCGGAGCACCGTCTCGATGACGGGATCGGAGTACAAGGCTTCATCGAGGGCCTTGAGCAGCCCGTCCATTCCCTCGCCGGTGAGTGCCGAGACCGCGACCGCGCCGCGGCTAAGCAGGCTATCGCGCTCTGTCGTTCCGAGCAGATCGATCTTGTTCAGCACCTCGATGCGCGGTTTGTCCAGCGCCTCAAGCTCACCCAGCACCCGCTCCACCTGCAGCTTCTGCTCCTCGCCGTAAGGTGAGGCGGCATCGCGGACATGCAGCAGCACTTCGGCCTTCGACACCTCTTCCAGCGTGGCGCGGAAGCTGGTGACCAGCGTATGCGGCAGGTTGCGGATGAATCCGACCGTGTCAGAGAGCAGCACCCGCCGCCGGCTGGGCAGCTCAACTGCGCGGAGCTTGGGATCGAGGGTGGCAAACATGTAGGAAGATGCCAGGACGCCGGCGCCGGTCAGGCAGTTGAAGAGCGTGCTCTTGCCGGCGTTGGTGTAGCCCACCAGCGCTACCGTGGGCACGGGAACCGCCTCGCGCCGCTGCCGTTGCTGCTTGCGCACGCGGCGCACTGTGTCCAGGTCGCGCTTGAGCTGGTCGATACGGCGCTGAATACGCCGGCGGTCAGTTTCAAGCTGAGTTTCGCCGGGGCCCCTGGTGCCGATGCCGCCTCCCAGTTGCGACATCGCCTTGCCCCTTCCGGTGAGCCGCGGCAGCAGATACTCAAGCTGCGCCAGCTCCACCTGCAACTGTCCCTCGCGCGTCCGGGCGTGCCGCGCAAAGATATCCAGGATGAGCTGGGTGCGATCGAGCACGCGGCAGGGAAGCGCGGCCTCCAGGTTGCGCAGTTGGGTCGGCGAAAGGTCGTGGTCGAAGAGCACCAGGTCGGCCTGGGTCGAGGCCGCCACCCCAGCGATCTCTTCCACCTTGCCGGAGCCGATCAGGGTAGCCGGATCAGGCCGCGGGCGTCTTTGCAGCAGCTCGGCCGCCACCTCGCCGCCCGCGCTCGTCACCAATTCACGAAACTCGGCCAGAGACTCCTCGGCGCTGAGTTCTGTCGAGCCCGGTGGGCGGCGCAAATCCGTCTGAGCCGTTGCGCGCGGCAACGGCGCCGATTCCGGCGCAGCTTCACCCAGCGCCAGCGAGTCCACGCATGGCGCTATGCGCTGGGCGTCGGAAACGGATGTCCGATTGCGGCGCGACAAAGCCCACAGGTCCACACCGACCAGAACGGCACGCTCCGGCTTTCCGCCCCAGCGAATATGACCTCCCGCTGCGGGGCCGGGCCTTTCGCCCGGGCGTCCGGAACCCGTTCCTGCGAACCCTGCGCGTACGGCGCCGCCCGTCCGTCTCACCGCGCCTGCCAGTCTATGCCGCGTACTGTCCTGTTACCGCTGCTCAGCTGTCGCGGGAGACGCAGCCGGTACCACGGACGGAGCCGAGCTGATTGCCGTTGGTACCGCCGCCGGACGATGTTCGGCATGCATCACCGCTCGGCTGCTGACCACGGTGGATATGGCGTGCTTGAAGATCAGCTGCTCCTGGCTGTTGTTTTCAAGCAGCACGGAGTATTTGTCAAAGGACCGGATCTTTCCGGTGAGCTTCACGCCGCTGACCAGATAAATCGTAATCGGGGTTTTGTCTTTGCGGACTGTGTTGAGGAATGTGTCCTGAATATTTTGTGCCGGCTTGTTCTCCATTGCCGATCTCCTTGGTTCTGCCTGTGGTTTTTGTTTTTCCTGCATCGCATTCGGATGAAAAAAACACGCTACGTTGGGCGGCCTAGGAGTCTCCCTTGCCGCCATGGGCCCGAATGGTTCAACAATATAGAGGTTTGCTCTCGTTTTCAACTCCGCCTCCCTGTAAACTCGCTCCGGCCTGCCCGGCGGTGTCCCAAGTTGGGACAAAACGGGCTGTGCGGCTGATACCATAAACAGGTGCAAGACACCCCTCCAGCGCCGCACGCTGACGCCAGCCGCACTCAGCCCGTACCCATGCTCGATCTCGCCCGGCAGTACCGGACGCTCCGCCAGGAGCTTTTGGAATCTGTTGAATTTGTTATAGAGACGCAGCAGTTCGTGCTTGGAGAGCAGGTAAATTCTTTCGAGCGTGCAGCGGCCGGGCAACTTGCGGTGGCTCATGCAATTGGTTGCTCCTCGGGTACCGATGCGCTGTGGCTGGCGCTCACCGCCGCAGGTTTCGGCCCCGGCGTGGCCGTGGTGACTACCCCGTTCAGTTTTTTTGCATCGGTCAGCTCGATTCTCCGTGCCGGTGCCCGCCCGCTGTTGGCGGATATAGCCCCGGATACCTTCAATCTGGACCCCACGGCGGTGGAGGCCGTCCTGGAGGGCCCGCGGAGCAAATCCGTCCGCGCTGTTCTTCCGGTGCATCTTTACGGCCAGTGCGCCGATTGGGCAGCTTTTTCCCGAATTGCGCAAGAGCACGGGCTGATCCTTATCGAAGACGCCGCGCAGGCATGGGGTGCGGAATGGAACGGCGTAAAGGCTGGCTCCCTCGGCGATGCCGCCGCCTTCAGCTTTTATCCCACCAAAAACCTGAGCGCCGCCGGCGACGCCGGCATGGTGACCACCAACTCCGCCGAGCTGGCCGAGCGGGTGAAGATGCTGCGCCAGCACGGGATGCGCCTCCGCTACCACCATGACGAATTGGGCTGGAATGCGCGCATGGACGGCATCCAGGGAGCCATCCTTAACGTCAAGCTCAAATACATCGCTGGCTGGAACCAGGCCCGGCGCGCCGTGGCCGAGCGCTACCACGCGCTGTTTCGGGCAGCGGGCCTTGCCGAGGCCGGCCCTTATCCCGTACATGGCATTGTTTTGCCTCGAGAGGTCCCCGGAAGCCGCCATGTCTGGCATCAGTACGTCGTCCGCACCGTCCGCCGCGATGCGCTGCGCGACTTTCTTGGCGCGCGCGGGATCGGCTCGGAGATTTACTACCCCGTTCCGCTGCATCTGCAGGAGGCACTGAAGGGTTTGGGCTACGGCGCAGGCAGTTTCCCTGAGGCTGAGCGCGCGGCGCGCGAGGTGCTCGCCCTGCCGATCTTCCCCGAGTTGCGCGAAGACGAGCAGCAGACCGTCGTCGCCGCCATCGCCGAGTTTCTGAGCTGACCACCGCCCAGATGTATGGTGCAGGGATGCCCCATTGCCTTTACGAGCTTGCGCCCGTGGGCGAGGATGCGCCCAGCCCCGACTCCTGGAAGCCGGCTCCGCCCAGTGGCGCCAACTGCCCGCCGTCCACCACAACGGTTGTTCCGGTTACGAACGATGCCAGATTGCTGGCGAGAAAGACCACCACGTTGGCGATCTCCTCCGGCGTCCCCATGCGCTTCATCAGAGCCAGGTTCGCGCAAGCTTCCAGCATCTTTTCCGGATGCTCGTCGAGCGAGGCCGACCAGCGGATCATCGGCGTGTCAACGGCCCCCGGCAGTACGCAGTTGGCGCGGATATTGCTTGCCGTATAGTCCACGGCGATGGACCGCATAAGTCCCACGATCGCGTGTTTTGCCGTCACATACGCGGTGGAGTTGCCGTGCGCCACCAGTGACTGGGTCGATCCGATCAAGACAATCGAGCCGCCGCCGCGCCGGATCATCTCAGGAATCGCGCGCTTCGTCACCAGAAAAGCGCTTTCGAGGTCCGCGGCCATCGTCTTCCGCCAGTCCTCAATGCTCGTGCTGACCACAGTGCCATACGTCTGAATGCCGACGCAGTGCGCCAGAGCGTCGATCCCGCCCAGCCGCGACCTAACCCCGCGGATTGCATCTTCCACCTGCCTAATCTCGCTCAGGTCGGCTGGAAAGAACTCTGCCGCGCCGCCGTATTCGCGTATCAGGCGGACGGTTTCCTCGCCGCCCTTCGTATCCCGGTCGAGCACGGCCAGCGCGGCGCCGCGCGCAGCAAAGCCCTGGGCGCAGGCCCTGCCGATGCCCGAACTACCCCCGGTGACCACAACCACTTTTCCTTCGAAGTTCATTCTGCCTCCTTACGAATGAAGAGAAGATTCGGCAATTAAAGCGTACCTAAAGAGCGCTGCAGGAACCGCTTCAGTAAGATGCGAGATTGCGCGCGCGAAACTGCCCGCAGGATGAGCGGGGGCTTTAAAGGCTGCGGAAAAAGCGCAAAGCACAGGCGAATTCAGCTGTAGAAATCCAGCCGGGGCTGAAGCCCTGCTTCATTGTGCGGCATTTGCGGCACGACTGAAGTTCCACACAGCGGACAGGCGTGCCGTGTTACCAGGTTTATACACTGAGATTCGTTGCGGGCTAGACTGGAAATCGGATCGGAATAAATTCCGCTCTACAGCATCCGCGCCACATCGCGCAGTTGCCGCGCCGCGGCCTCCAGGAATGTCTCCACGCTTACCTCTGCCGGGGCTTCCAGCCCTGACTTTGCCTCGATCGCCGTTGCAATGCGCTGAGCCAGGGCCTGGCGCGTCTCCAGGCTCATGTCCAGCCGGCGCGCAAGAAAGCTTTCCAGCACTTCCAGATCGGCCGGCGCAAGCCTGGCGATGCCGCTTGCCGGCAGCGTGAGCGCGGTCTGAGGTTCCGGCGGCGGCGCTGCTGGCGCGAAAACCTGCGCGGTGAAAGTGCGCGCGCCAGTCTCGCCCCATAGCGGCGCTTCCTCTTCGCGGTCGTGCACAACCAGCGTGCCCGCGGCCAGGTCGCCGAGGCGCTGGTGCTGGCGCGTGGCAAACATGGCGATGACCCCCACGGCGTAAAAGCCGGGAAGCTGATCGACATACCGCACCAGGTTGCGCGCCATGGACTCGAAGAGCCCGATGCCCCGGCCGGAGCGCTGGATGACGCGAATGCGCGCCACACGCTTGCCGGGTGTGCGGCCGTTCCAGAATGCTTCAAAGAGCGTAAAGTAGCCCCAATTGAAGGCAAAGATAACAAAAATGACGAGTGCGATCGTCCACTGCGCGGATTTTTTGGAGAACGCAACGATGCCGGGCAGCAGAAACAGGAAGACGAGGGCCAGCACCACAAGTCCCGCGCCCCAGATCAGGTAATCAACGATCAGCGCAATGAAGCGGCTGCCGATGCCGGCCAGCGGCCTATCGATTGCGATGAGTTCAGGCGTGTCGATAGTAAGCTGGTCCGGACCAAGCTGATCTGGGTTATGCTGGTCAGAACTCGGGTTCATGGCGCACATCCTCTCCAACCAGTGGATTGCGAAACGGCGGCCCCATTGGGACCGGCTGGCATTGCTGTTATCGCAGTCCGGCGAAGGCGGTTCAAGCGGTCTCGCCCGGCTCTCCCGCGGCGAACTGCGCGAGATGGCCTTGCTCTATCGCCAGATGGCGGCTGATCTCTCCGTGCTGCGCCAGGACCCCACTGCCCGCGCCCATGCGCAGCACGTGAATCAGTTGCTTGCTCGCGCTCACCATATCATTTATTCCGGCCGCAAGACGAGTCTGCTTGCGTTCTTTCGCTTTCTCCATGAAGATTATCCGGCCATCTTCCAGCGCCAGCTCCCCTACGTGCTGGCGTCGCTGGCGGTTTCTGTGGCCTGGGGCGTACTGGGCGCTGTGATTACCAATGCGCGGCCAGAGTTCATGCGCCACTTTGTCGGCCCTCAGATGATTGCGACAATGGAGCGGCACCAGATGTGGACGCAGTCAGTTATCAGCGTCGCGCCGTTGGCCTCCAGCGCCATTATGACCAACAATCTTGCCGTGAGCTTTGTTACCTTTGCAGGCGGCATTGTTTTTGGACTGGGAACCTTCTTCTATCTCTACATGAACGGAATGATGCTGGGCGTGATTGGCGCGGCCTGCCATCAATTCGGCATGTCGCTGGCGTTGTGGAGCTTTGTTGCCCCGCACGGTTCGCTGGAGCTTCCCTCGATTATCATTGCCGGCGGTGCGGGATTTCGGCTGGGCCACGCCATGCTCTTCCCGGGCGAATTGCGCTGGAGGGAGTCCGTTGCCCGCGGCGGAATTGAGGCTACACAGCTCGTCTCCGGCATTATTCCGCTTTTGATTGTGGCCGGCTGCCTGGAGGGCTTTCTCTCTCCCTCCCACGTTCCCGTCTGGTTCAAGTTCACCACCGGCGGGATGCTCTTCCTGCTTCTGCTTGTGTGGCTCTTCCGTCCAACGAAGGTACGCCCGGCTCAAGAGTCTTCCCGATGATTCTGCATATGATTCTCCGGCCACAAGTGATCCTCGCGGCCCTTTTGATCTTGTTGCCGATGCTGGGCGCGGCTTTTTTCCCCGCCCGCGTACCGGTCCTGGCGGATGCGCTGCCTCGTTTCATTCGTCTCGGCTCTCCAGCGCTTCTCTGCGTGCCGTATGTGCTCATCAGCTCCGCCCTGGGCGATTTCCGATGGGGCTGGCTGGCGCTCTATGCGCTGCTGCCGGTTGCCATAGCTGTGCTGCTCAGCCAGGCGCGAAGCGCCGACCCCGACGGGCGAGGGAACTGGCGCGACTTTCTGATTCTCGCCGTGCTTGGCCTGGCGGTGGATCTGCGCTGGTTTGAGCCTGCCTGGCCCCATGGGCTGG
>JAJZVZ010000137.1 GCA_021846945.1 Acidobacteriota bacterium
ACCAGCCGGAGCATCTGTTCTTCCTGCTGCTCGATTGAATCGATCAGCTTGAATTGCGTCCGGCAGCGGTCCAGGTTGTGTCCTTCGCGATGCACCTTGTAGTAGGTGTCGCCCGCAAGATAATCCGTCAGGAACCGAATACCCTGCTCAAAGGTGATCACCTTCCCCGCAAAAGCGATGTACTGTTTTTCTTCTTTGGTCAGGAACCCACCCGCCGAGGCAAGATAACCGCGCACCAGCGCCTCAAACATGGAGAACTGCATCATCACCTTGCTCAGGTCCTGTTCATCTTCTCGGGCCGGGCTTGTAGTGGTGCGCACCATGTCGCCAAAGTCGTAAAGCGCGAGACCAGGCATGACGGTGTCGAGGTCGATCACACAGATGCCTTCACCGGTCTCGTCGTCGAGCATCACGTTGTTGAACTTGGTGTCGTTGTGGGTGACGCGCTCCGGCAGGTTTGCCTCCAGCAGCATGCCGGCGATGGGCCTCCGCGCCAGCGCGAACTCGATCTCGGCGCGCGCGTCCCTGGCGCGATTGGCTACATCGGCTTCGATGGCCTGCTCCAGCGCCGCGAATCGCTTCGGCGTATTGTGAAAGTCGGGAATGGTGTCGTGCAGCCGCGGCGCGGGCAGCCCTACCAGCAGCTGCTGAAAGCGCCCGAATGCCCGGGCAGTTTGATATGCCTGCTGCGCTGACTCGACAGCTTCGTACGTGCTTGCCTTCTCGATAAATCGGTAGGCGCGCCAGTAACTGCCCTCTTCATCCACGTGCCAGTTACGCCCGTCGCAGGCGGGAATGAGCGTAAGCACACGCCGCTCCGCATCCGGTTCGCCCGCCACCTGCGCCGCCAGATACGCGGTTACGCGTCCGATGTTCTCCATCAACGCATCCGCGTTCTTAAAAATGTGGTGATTGACCCGCTGCACAATGTAGCGTTCCGGCTTGCCGCCATTCACAAATACCGCGCAGTATGTGTCGTTGATGTGGCCGTTGCCGTAAGGCAAAAAGATGGTGGCTTTTCCATGGATCTGGAACTGCCGCGCTACCGCGCTGATATTGTGATGCCTGCTCATGCCCAAAGTCTTTCGGGATAATTGCCATCGCGAATCAGGCGGCCGACGCTCTCCACTACCCGCGTCTGGTCCTCGCGATAGGTCACGCCAAACCACGCATCATCCGTGCGCAATACTTTAATCCTCGCCCGCCGGGCGGCAACCAGATCGTTTACTACGCTGGGAATGTAGTACTCCGCCCGCGCGTCCGAGCCGCGGCGCGCGAGGAACTCCTTGAAGCCATCTTCCAGTTCTCCAAAGATGCGGGGAGTAAATCCCCACATATTCATTGACACGATTTCGTCGCCGGTCAACCGCGACACTTGCCCGGCCGCATTGGTGTTGTGGACCCCTTCGCCGTCGCGTTCAATCTTCGTCAATTCCACCACATCCTCAAGGTAGCCGTCGCCGCTTACCCGGCAGACTCCGCGCGCCACAGCGCCAAATTCCGAGAGCGTGTTGCGCAGCACAAACCCCACCATCGCGTAGTCGCCGGTGCCCATCCTCAGATGCTCGGCCAGCACGCGAAACGCCGCGGCCCCATAGAAGTCGTCCGCGTTGATCGCGGCGAAAGGCTCATCAATGGCCGCCGACGCCGACAGGATGGCGTGCGCCGTTCCCCATGGCTTGGTCCGTCCCATAGGCACGGAATACCCGGCGGGAATCCCGTCCAACTCCTGAAAGACGTATTCAACCGCGATGCGCTCTTCAAACCGCGCGCCAATCATCTGCCGGAAGGCGCGCTCCATCTCCCTGCGCACAACGAACACCAGCTTCCTGAAGCCTGCGCACAAGGCATCGTACACCGAATAATCGATGATGGTCTCGCCGCCCGGCCCCACTGCTTCCACCTGCTTCAGGCCGCCATAGCGGCTGCCCAAGCCGGCAGCCAGCACGAGCAATGTTGGAGAAACCTCCTGCCTCACAAACAAATGTTCTAATCTCCCCGGCTTTTAGTACTTTTGCATCATATCGCCCGGATGCAGCTTGCGCACCCCCGCCGTGTCTCCGATGCGTGCGACCTGCTCCTCTCAGGCCAGGGACTCGCTGAACACGCTGGTCTTCTCCGTCTGCGAAAACCCGCGAACCTTGGCTGACAACACCGTCGTTCCCCCTATCTTCGCCCCTCCGCGCTAAAGTGGAATGTGGAGGGAATTCCCGCTTGAGCCGCACCCGATCCCGGCGCCGCCCGCACCGCCCCAAGCGTAACTGGTTGTTGCAAATGGCTTTAGCTGTATTTTCTGTCGTTCTGGCGATCCTCGTATGGGCAGCCTTGGCGCGTCACTTTGCTCCCAGTTCAAATACCGCACTCACTCGGTTTGACGCCATTATCGTGCTCGGCCATCCCGCCGACAGCGACGGCAACCCCACCCCACTCCAGTTATCAGTTGTCACAGAGGCGGTGCAGGAATATGAGCGTGGCGTGGCCCCGCGGCTGATCCTCACCGGAGGGGCGGTTGCCAACCAGTACGTCGAAGCGCGAGTGATGGCGCGCATCGCCGAGGCGCAGGGGGTTCCAGCGTCCGCTGTCTTTGTGGAACCAAGGGCCAGAGACACAATCCAGAATGCCTGCTATGCCGTGCATATTTTGAGAAATCACGGCTGGCGTTCGGCGGAGGTGGTTTCCAACCCCAGCCAGTTGCCCCGCGCCGGGCTGATCCTCAGCCATCTTCCGCTGGAGTGGCGCACCCATGCCGCCCCGCTGTTCGCACCGGAGTCGGTGTTCGAACACGACTCAGCCGCCGCACTCGAGACGCTCAAGACGGCGCGGTATCTTCTCTATGCCCGCCGGACGGAAAATTGCCAGCCATAAAACGGTTCCAATCACGGGAACCCTTGATTTGACCCGTTACTGACGTTACTTGGCGTTGTATAGAAACGATGCAACGATAGCAACGAGAAGGGGTGCTGGTGTGACACGCCGTATTGCAAAGTGGTCGATCGTGGGCCAGCTGATCGTGGTCTGGTGGTTGGTCTATGCCTTCGAACTGGTTCCAGTTCCCAGGATTCCCTGTGACCCTGCCGCGGTCTGGAATATTGTTCGGGCAACCTGCCCGGTCGCGTTCCTCGATTCTTTCTTTCATTTGGACATGCCAATCTATTCGGTCATGGTGGTCAACGCTCTCACCTACGCCATGTTTGGCCTGATTTTTGAATCGATGCGGCGCAGGACGGCCTAAACAAAATGATCCAGTTCCGCGGGAAGACCAAGGTCTGCGTTGTCCGCTGTCGGTGTGGTCTTGTAAGCTGATGGATGATGCGCCTTCCAGTAAGAATCATTTTTACCCTTGCCGCCGTTATCGCCGTGTCTCTGGGCACCGGAACTCTGCTTTGGGCTCAAAGCAGCTCTTCGCAAAGCAGCTCCGGCCAGACCACCAGCAGCCAGACCACCAGCAATCAGGGCAGCATAAATGTCCCCTATACCCCTACAGATCCTCTGGCGGGTGTGCGTTATGACAATCGCTACGACCTTTACGTGGGCGCGGCCTATGACCACATGAAGGCCGGTCCGACGCTGCTGCAGGGCTCCAATCTGGGTGGACTCGATTTCTCCGGTTCCTACTGGCTTACCAAGCGCTGGGGTATGGAGGGAACTGCCCGCGGGTATTTCGGCAACAGCGGCGCAGGACCCAATGCTGCGTTCATCAAAGGCCCGTATGTCGCCCAATACTTCTTCGATGCCGGACCGGAATGGCTGGGACCACACAACAAACACGGGGATCTGATTGCGCATGTTCTGGTGGGCGGAGTCGGTGGGGACTTCGAGCACGACCTGCGTGGAACACCCGCATCGGCAGTGGCTTTCTACAACAACCAGGTTGCCTTCTCCGCCATCATGGGTGGCCACTTCGACCTGAACCGCTCGGCACGGTGGGTCTTTCGTGTAACACCCGACGCGATGCTGACAGACTACAAGATCCAGTACTATCCCAATTACAGCCAGATCGATATCAACTTTGCCATCTCGGTCGGCTTCGAATACAAGTTCAAGAAGAAACGGTAGAAGAAGCGGCTCCTTCCGGTCCGTGAACGCACCGGCGTGGTGCGAAGCCCGTGATTGCCGCCGTGATCCCCCTATGAGTCCGGCTCACACGATTCCGTTGGGCAGGGCTCGAACTTTCACACCGCTGCTTCGTGCCGCGATCGCATCGGGCGGCATTCGCCCCGCACTGCCAAGTTCTTATCCTTGTGTGGTATTCTCCACCGTTCGGTGTTGCCGGTATAAAAGTGCCGGTCGAAGATATACTGTTCCGAATTGTGACACGCTCTTGGTTGCGTGGATCCAATTTGGAGGGAAAAGCTGGGGGCAGGATCCGATGGATATGAAAGACACACTAGGTGTGTTGCTCGCCGGGGGAGCCGGCGAGCGGCTCTTTCCGCTCACGCGCGACCGGGCCAAGCCCGCCGTTCCCTTTGGCGGCCATTACCGCATCATCGATATCACGCTTTCCAACTGCATCAACTCCGGCCTGCGCCGCGTCTACATCCTTACCCAGTACAAGGCGCTTTCGCTCAATCGCCATATCCGCGAAGGCTGGACCGGCATTGTGGCCCAGGAACTCGGCGAGTTCTTTGAACTGATGCCGCCCATGCAGCGCACCGGCGCCAACTGGTACATGGGAACCGCTGATGCGGTTTACCAGAATATCTACTCTATCGGCAGCGAGCAGCCCGAATACGTCATCATCCTCTCCGGCGACCACATTTACAAAATGGATTACAGCCGGATGCTGGCGCACCACAAAGAAACGATGGCCGACGTGACCCTGGCCACGCTGCCCATCTCTCCAGACGAAGTTTCGCGGTTTGGCGTTGTCGAGGTCGGCCCAAACGGGGAAGTGCTCGGTTTCCAGGAGAAGCCGGCCTCGACCAGTTTCCGGTCGCCATTCAACCCGAACGCCGTCGATGCCTCGATGGGCATTTACATCTTCAACACGGAGGTGCTGCTGAAAGCCCTCATCGCCGACGCCGAGGATCCCGACTCGAAACACGACTTTGGCCACGATATTCTGCCCAACATGCTGGGCAAGAAGAAGATGATGGCCTACAGCTTTGTGGATGAGAACAAGAAGCAGGCGCTCTACTGGCGTGATGTGGGCACGCTCGACGCGTATTACGACGCCAATATGGACCTCTGCTCGGTTTCGCCAATCTTCAACCTCTACGACAAGAGCTGGCCCATCCGCACCCGCGTGCGCCAGTATCCGCCCGCCAAGTTCGTCTTCGGCGAGCCGGGCCGTTCGGGCATGGCCATCAACTCCGTGATCACCGCCGGCGTCATCATCTCCGGCGCTTCCGTGTCGAACTCGGTGCTCTCGCAGGATGTGCGCGTCAACTCCTACTCCGAGGTCGATTCGAGCATCATCTTTTCGCACGTCAACATCGGCCGGCACTTACGGATTCGGCGCGCCATCATTGACCGCCACGTGCATATTCCGGAAGGCACGGTCATCGGCTACGATCCAATCGAGGACAAGCGCCGCTACTTCGTCACGCCCTCGGGCCTGACCATTGTCACCCGCGACGCCTCGCTTTTTGAAAACCCGGTGGACCCTGAGTTTATGCGGCCGTATTGAGCTGAAGTTCAAACCGGAGATCCGGCGCATTTGCAGGGCCGAGAGGTAGTGCACAATTTCGAGGTTGAAGACTTCGAGCCGGAAAGTTTGCTATAGTTTGCAACTCGCATCCTGACTTTGCAAGGTGACCTTATGGCGAATGGCGTCCTGATGCTTATCAATCTGGATCCTGGCAATATCGCCTTCTTGAGCCTGATTGCCAGTATCGTTGGCGTAATTCTGGGCCTGGTGAGTGCAATCGCTGCCATCTCCGCTGCCGTTTACGCCAGGAGAGCCGCCAGGGGCGACCGTGCACAGGCCGAGCAGAACGCTCCCCGTGTTGAGCGCGTCAGTAAGAAGCCTCCAGCCACCAACGCCCGTGTGCCGGAGCCGAAGGAAGGTGAAGCTTTACAGGCCCCGGCTCCGCACATCGCCATCTCCGTTGAGGGTGAAGCGGTTGGGGACGTTCCGGTCGAATTACTTCTAACCCTGCAGGACTCATCCGTTCGTGTCACCCGCGCGGAGAGGCTGAGCGCATCCGGGAGGGGTCTTGGCGTTTCTCCGTGCAAGGCAACCGACAATCCCCTGGTGTTCAAATGCATGATTGGCCAGGAACGGATGAGGCAGTGGAGGGATGCGGGAGAGTCCACTGAAGATGAGCGGACCAGAAGCATTCTGAGGGTTCATCTGCTGCTGAAGGAAGGCATGAAAGAGGGACACCGCGACGTGCCGGTTTCAATTGCCGAGGACCTGAGGAATGTGGGCATCGCTTCCTTGTCCGTCTGGAATATCAAGGGGAGTATCTAGTGTGGTGTCCCGAGAAGCAGATTGCAGTCGTGTTTTGAATGGGCATGCCTGCCCGCCCCAGGTTTCTCCGTCGGCGACCAACCACCAACGATCTCGAATCCACGAAGCTGCCCCTGGGCGCTGTCATCCTGAGGCGCACAGCGCCGAAGGATCCGCGGTTGCTTTTCGGGAATTATCCGGTCACCGACGCTTGCATTTTGAGTAATCTTCCCATTGCCGACCAACCACCCGCATTAGCCCGGTCGTGGTTCAAACTTTCCCCTTTTTACAATGCTTTCTTGAGGTTGCTCCGATACTGCTCGAATGTTTTGCGTCCTATCTCTGTAAGGCGCAGGAGTGTCTGCGGCACCTTGCCGCGATAGGTTTTCTCGACCTCGATATAGCCAGCATCTTCCAGACGTGCGATGTGGCTCGAAAGTGTGCCCTTGTTCATTTCGGTCTCATGTTGCAGGTATAGGAAGTCAGCGCGTTCCACGGCGTACAGAAGGGCGGCAATCATAAGCCGGCCCGGCTCATGGATCACACGATCAAGCTCAGCGAAGGCGCGGATCCGCTCGTTCATTCGACTTCCCGCGCTGCTGGCTGAGTATGGCGGAGATAAAGCCAGAAGCTGATAGCGCCTGAAACAACGAACGAAACTCCGAAGTCGGTCCAATTGAGCCAGGAGGCTCCAAGAGTTCGGGCTGTCAGCGCAGCACCCAGGCTGGAATGGCCAGCCAGGTTCTCAAGGAGCTCCGCCGGTAGGAACGCGATAAGTACAGTGCTGACGACCATAGCCGCGAAAACCCCCCATTTCCAGCGATCAAGTTGAACGAAGCGAATATAGAGAACGGCAAAGAATAAAAAGAACAAGAAAGCAGGCGCGGAAAGCGGGAAGTGGTGCCGAGCCGCAATGAACAATCCTGCATAAGTCAGTGCCGAAAAACAGAAGGCCAGCGCCATCGTCACCCAATGCCTACGTGTCCGATACTCAACGTATCCCGTGCGCCTGTAAGTGATCCGATTCTTGATGGCCTTACTGCCGTAATGAATGATCGAACTGATCACTCCGATGAAGATGAAGAGGGTATACATCTTGTGCCAGATGGCGGTCTCTGGCGAGTGCAACATCATCCAACCGAGCAGCGAATACCCTAGAAACATGATTCCCATGCCCAATTCCCCTACACCGTCGATGTTGTAGTAGAGCTTAGGCCGACTCAAAAGCTTGTCTACGCTGTCCATTTTCTTTCTCCGTTCAACCAAGCAAAGGTACGGGAACCGTGCAGTGCGTATCTCGCGGCCCCTGCCTTCAATGCAAACTAGTTTGCATCACCAACCTTTCGGTGTCAAGAGAAAAGTTCGACATTATCGCGATCGCCGACGCATGTTGAACTGCAGGCGCCGCGCGTCACCCTATACAGGCAATCAAATTGACCCGGAAAGAGGGAACAACATACTTGACTGAGTACGCTTTTTGTTCTATGCTTGGAATGCTATGGAACAGATAAAGACTTTGCAGCAAGCGATTCTACACTTTAGCGATCTTGAGAACTGCCGCGCTTTCACAGAGTTTGTACGCTGGCCTGATGGAGTTGTGAAGTGTCCTCGTTGTGGCGCAACCAAAGTCAAATGGCTCGCTAAGGCTAAGGTTTATCAGTGCTATGGCGATCATGCGAAGAAGCAATTTTCGCTCAAAGTCGGTACAGTCTTTGAGGATTCGCCAATCGGTCTTGATAAATGGTGGCCCGCTGTCTGGATGCTGACCAACTGCAAGAACGGCATCAGCAGCTATGAGCTATCGCGCGCGCTTGGGGTGACACAAAAAACCGCTTGGTTTATGCTGCATCGGATTCGGCTTGCAATGGAAAGCAGATCGTTTCTGAAACTAGGTGGACCTGACGGCGGTCCCGTCGAAGTCGATGAGACTTACCACGGCGGGGATGCTAAGAATCTTCACGGCCAAAGGTGGACTAGGAAAGTAAACCGCGCGATGAGGGAATGTGGAATTGAAGTAAAGCAGAAGACTGGACGCGCTTCTGATAAGGTTCCCGTTTTTGGAATGCTTGACCGGGAATTGCGTCAGGTTCGCGCTCATGTGATGCCAGAAGTCAAGCGCGAAGCTCTGATGGATGCCATTCTCAAGAACGTAGAGAAAGGTTCCACAATCTATTCGGACGGCCTACAGGATTACAAGCAACTACCCAAGCTGGAATTCGTTCATGAGACTGTGAACCATATCAATGAGTACGTTCGCGGCGAAGTTCACACACAAGGGATTGAGAACTTCTGGTCTTTGCTGAAACGTGGATTGAAGGGAACATACGTTGCAGTAGAACCTTTTCATCTGGACCGCTACGTGACTGAGCAAGTGTTTCGGTACAATAACCGTGCAACCAAAGACAATCCGTTGAAAGATGCGGATAGATTCGTGCTGGCAGCTTCGCAAGTGGCAGGAAAACGGCTCACATACGCAGAACTGACTGGCAAGGCGGGAGAGGCGCAACCGTTCTAAGTGGAATGTTTTGGAGCGGAGACAGGGACGTGGGAAGCGGAAGACTTAGACACTCGTTTTGCTTCCTTCTCCGCATCTAGTTTGCTTTTTATTTCTGTATGCGGCACTTGCATCAATCGCCGCGCAAAATTTGTGAACTTCGCGTTCGGTTCATCGCTAGAGTGACCGCTCATGCTTTGATACCTCCGCATAGGCGGAGTGTATCACAATCCGCCGGAAAGGCGGATATGTCAAACCTCACCTGCGAAAATATCGACCGTATTACGAATGGCATACGAGAGTTGCGTAAGCACTGGGATAACCGGCTGACTTTTCCACTTGCCGACCTCGGCGAACGCTATTTGCGGGGCGACCTTAGCATTCTTCTTGATTGCGCTTCGCATTACGGCAAGCTCGGAGGGCGACGGAGCTTCTCCCTTAGAGTGCTTAGACAAGGCATCAATCACCCGCGTATCAAGTATGGTTCCGGGGGGAAATGTGACATTGGCGCAACTGATGATAATGACCAGTTCTCTGTGCTTATCGAATCTGTCCATATCATGAACAATGCACAGAGGGTCGCTGATCGCGTCGTTTCCTCGCTGGTATGGCTGCAATTGCCCGATGAGATGCGAAACATTAGCATTAGTGATTCCCTTTATTTTTCTGTTATAACTGGCAAATTCATCTTTCGTGGATGGGGAATCAACCAGCACAGGAAACCCGATGGCGTTCTCGTGATCCCGCCTATAAGTGACACCGGAGAAATACCAGGCGACATGATCCAGACACGACCGCAGGTGATGAACGACCTCTCCGCACAAAACAGCGAAACGAACAGGAATGGCGAGGTTTCGATGATAATTCACCGCTTCTTGCCATTCCTTCGCATCTGGATCGGGAATGACTGGGTATTTGCTGGCAGCAAAGAAGCTGTCGATCTCTCGATTGAGATTGCCGATATTCTCATCGGTCCGTTTTAGCTTTTCGGCTATTCCGGCGAAAGGGTGCTTCAGATCATCATGCCAAGCCATGCCCCATCATAGCGTCCAGAAATGGCGCGAAGCCGTATAATTCTCAGCACTATGACAGATAAGGAAATGGCTATCGAATTAGGTGAATACATCAACCGCCGATTGACAAGAATCGCTGCGCTCGAATCCGTCCTTAAGGCGCATGAAGTTCCTGAGTGGCAGGAAGAGGCTGCGCAGATTGAGCAGAAGCCCGCTTTTCAGCAAGTATCTGACGAGCACACTCTTCACCTACGATACTCAATTTCCGACGATACTCCCGAATCTGGGCTGATTCGCGCTCTGTATCATCGCTACGTTGAAGAATAGTTGGCTGCATTTGAGAAAGCGCCGCCTTTAGCGAAGGCTTCTCTGATATAGACTTTTCCATTCGTCACCTCTCATCTACACTTGGTCAAGTATGTTATTGCCCGGAAAGATATGACCGCCGCAGGTCGTGGTCCTATCATCGCCAGCCGTGAGAGTGGCAAACGCCCGTGCGACCGTCTATACGGAGATTGCCGCTTGATCAACATCCAGCCCCGCCTGCGGCGGAGACGAGGCTTTCTCTTCGCCTGCAATGGCCAGCGGCAGGATTCCATATGCAGGCAGCAGTAGTACGGCGCGTTCCCAGGCGGGACGGGATCGTCCCAGCAGGCAGCTTTGGATGGATCCGACATTCATGGGCTACATCACTCGCATAGTTGGCCTGTCTGTTGTTCTCCTCCGCAAATGGAACCACGCCGTCAAAATCTTCGTAATCCCATTCCATGCAGTGTGCAGGCACATTAACCTGGAGCATAATGGGGCTGGCGCCATCCGCCGCGCCGCTGCGGCGTCGGATGGATGCGCCGGACAGAGGGGCTCTTGGGCCGCAGGCTGCGGGCCGGATCCGGGGCGAAAGGGCAGATGCGCCCCACGTCCCCCTGGCGACCGCGGAGGGTCGTTCGCTGGAGACCGACTGGTCCCAAATCGTTCGCCGCTGCATGGACGGGGATTCCGGCGCATGGGCCGAGATGGTCCGCACGCACCACCGCCGTGTCTATGCGCTCTGCTATCGCTTTACCGGCAATCCCGCCGACGCCGAAGACCTCACCCAGGATGTCTTCCTGAAGATCTATTCGAACCTCGCCAGCTTCGATACAAAGCGGGGCAGCCTGCAGGTGTGGATCACCACCATGACCCGCAATCTGCTGGTGGATAATTTCCGCCGCACACGCAACCAGCGCGCCACCGATTCGCTCGATGACGGCTGGGACACCGCCGATGCCCTGAGACCGGCCGACCGGCTGATCTCGAACGGTCCTTCGCCGCAAGAGTCGGCGGCCCAGAAGGAACTGGCCGCCATGGTGCAAAGTGCCCTTGCCCGAGTCTCCGTCGAACTGCGCGAGGCGGTCATTCTGCGCGATTTGCAGGATCTGGACTACAAGGAGATCGCCCAGGTGCTGGGCATTCCCGAGGGGACGGTCAAGTCCCGCATCAGCCGGGGCCGCGCGGAACTTGCGCGCCTGCTGGAGCGTAATAAACGAGAGGTGATGTAGTCATGGCAGAGCGAGCACACATCCCGGGATCTCCCGCCTGCGGCCACTGGGAAACGCTGTTGGCCGATGCGCTGGACGGGCTGCTCGGTCCCGATGAGCAGACTACGTTTGCCGCGCACATGGCCGCCTGCCCGGCCTGCGCGGCGCTGTTTGAGGAGGCGCGCCGCGGCCGCGAATGGCTGGAGTTTCTCTCTCCCGAGCCCGAAGTCCCGGAAGGATTGCTGGACAGGATTCTGGCGCAGACCGGTCCAGGAAAAGCGGCGCCTTCTAGCCTGGCAGTCGCCGGCGTCGGTGCGTTGCCGGCGCCTCCTGCATGGCAGCGTCCCGGCTTTACCGGACAGGTGCGCCGCTACGCCGAGCCGCGCCTGCTGATGACGGCGGCGATGGCCTTCTTCTCCATCGCTCTCACGCTCAACCTCACCGGCGTCCGGCTGAGCAACCTCCGGCTCTCCGATCTGCGCCCCGCGGCGGTGCGGGCGTACATGGAGCGCCGTCTAACCACGGCGTCCATCCCCATCGTTCGCTATTACGACCACCTTCGCTACGCCTACGAGATCGAATCGAGGATGAGGGAACTGCGCGGCGCGGAAGGAGAGGGAGGCGGCAGCGTCGATCAGAAGCCGCAAAGCGAGCCGCCGGGAGCGCCGGGCGAGTCCAGGGAGAAGCCCGGCCACAAAAAAGACGGAGGTTCCCGCGTGGACCCTCCGCAAGAGTCAGGCAGTCCGACCCTGGGACCGGGGTCGATTGAATCATCTGACTACCTGGAGACATCCCTGCGGTTTGAGCGCCAGCGGCCCGCCGCGGCGATGAGGAACCTTCGCTGGAGGACTGAAGCTGCGCACTCCGGCGGCTCCGCCAGAGCGGCACGAGAAAGGAGCATCGTATGGACTGCGTAAATCACAGTGGCGTAACAGCAACCGCCTATTGCCAGAACTGCGGCAAGGCTCTCTGCGCCGATTGTGTGCGCAAGGCAACCGGCGGCCAGGTCTTCTGCGAGCCGTGCCTGACGGCATGGCAGAGTTATCAACAGCCGTTTGTTGCTCCTCCCGCGAGCGCGCCCAGCCCGGGCCTGGCCGCAGTGCTGGCGTTGATTCCCGGCGTCGGTGCCATCTACAACGCCCAGTTCATCAAAGGCCTTATTCATGTTGTCATCTTCGCGGTGCTGGTCA
>JAJZVZ010000138.1 GCA_021846945.1 Acidobacteriota bacterium
GACGGGAGTTGATCCCGGTGCGTGTGTGCTCATGCTGGCCCTCCCTGCGGGGTTAGAGTAAGAAGCCTTTCGGCCACGCGCAAACGCTGGCAGCATACGAAAGGACGGGGGGCCAGGTCAAGGCTGGAGCCGCCGGCATGATGGGCTGCGCCCCATCGGTCCGCTTGCGGCGGACCGATGGCGGCTAACGGCCGACCACGATGATGGTGAAGCTGTTGGGGACCGCGACAGGCCGGGGGCGCGGGTTCTGCGGCGTCGGCGCGGGGCGCGGGCCGAACTCGGCGGTCGCCAGGTAAATGCGGTCAGTGGATGGATCGTAGGCCATGGTGCGCGCTCCGCGCTGGGTGGGCAGGGTCTCAATCGTGGGATAGCCGGGAACCGCGGCATTCACGACTGAAAGAACTCCGCCGCCGCAGGAGGCGAAGGCCAGCTTATCTCTGGCGCTCCAGCGGGCGGCGTCGGGACCGTCGCCAATGGCGGGGTTAGCCAGCAGCTTGCCGGTCTTGGAGTCAATCACGGACATCTTTTGCCCATCGCAGACAGGAAAGAGGCGATGCCCCGCCTTATCCAGCGCCAGCCCGGAGGGTGAATCGCAGCCTGCCGGCCAGACGGCGGTGATCTTTTTCGCGCGGGCGTCGAGGCGGACGATCTCACTCTTGCTCTCGATGTTGTCGAAGACGTTGCCTCTTCCATCGACGGCGGGAAACTCCGGCTTGCCGGGCAGGGCAATGGTGGCAGCAACAGAGCGCGTGGCCGTGTCGATCACGGTAACATTCTGGCTGCGCCCGTTGAAGGCCCATACGGTCCGCGTGACCGGTTCAAAGATGATGCCGTCGGGATTCGAGCCGGCAGGAATGGTCGCCACGGCAGCCAGTGTAGCGCGGTCGAAGACAACCACGGCGTTGCCACCGCCATCGGAGATATAGCCGTACCTGCCCGCAGCGTCAAGCGCAATGCCATGCGTGCCGTGCAGGCCCTTGATGGAGCCAGTAAGCTTACCAGTACGCAGATCGACGACGTCGACGCCGGGGCCATGTGCGATGTAGAGGCGATGCGCGGCAGGATCGGCGTGCAGGTAGTCCCAGCGGCCTTCGCCACCAATCTTCCATCGGTTGAGGATGTGGTAGGGCTGCTGCGCGGCAAGCAGGGTTGGAATGGCAATCAGGCTGGCAAAAAGAAATGCGGGCAGGAAAGCCCTCGCAATGAGACGAAAACGATACTGGTCGTGCATCGGAGACTCCAATACGAACTCGGTAAACTGGAAGATTCACCGGCGCAAGAAGTCTGCCACAGACTCATTAATTGAAGCTGAATGAGCAGGTGGACTCGCGGGCAATTCCGTAGCGAGCGGCAGGCGGACGGCAACCGTGGTTCCCTGCCCCGGCTGACTGGTGAGCTGTATCGAGCCCGCGGCGCGCTCCACCACGGCCTTGCAGATGGCCAGACCCAGGCCGGCGCCGCCCGTGGAGCGGGCGCGCGACGGATCCCCGCGATAGAAACGGTCAAAGACGTGAGGCAGCGCCGCCGGATCGATGCCCTCTCCATGGTCTTCAATCAAAAGCTCTGCGGCCTTCTCGGCCGGATTTAGAACCAGACGAATCTGGACGATCGACTCAGGCGGGCTGTGCTGGATCGCGTTGAGCAGCAGATTGGAAACCAGCAACAGACAGTCTTCCGCGCCGAGAGCGACGCGGACGCCCGCAGCCTCAACATCCGGAGTCTCCATAGCTACGCGGACGCGGTGCAGCGCGGCGACAGTATCAAGATGCGCGGCAGCGTGGCGGAGACAGGAGACCAGGCCCGTAGCTTGCAGGGGCGCACCGCCTGCGGCAGAACCGTCCTCGACGCGCGCCAGGGTAAGCATCTTGGCCACCAGATCTTCGAGGCGCTGTGTGTCGGCAAGGCAGCGATCGATGCCGGCCTCATATTCGGCGGGGGTGCGCTTGTGCAGGCCAAGCAGTTGCAGCGACGACTTCACCACGGCAACCGCGGTCTTGAGTTCGTGAGCCGCATCTGAAACGAAGATGCGTTGTTGCGTGAAGGCGCGCTCCAGGCGCTGCAGGACACTTTCCATGGCGTGTGTAAGCGGGGCCAGTTCCGGGGTTTTACGGGCACTGGCCGGAGGTGAAAACTGCCAGGAGTCCGCCGAGACATGCGCGGCCAGCGCGGCCAACTGGCGCAACGGCAGCAGGCCGCGATGCAGCAGCCATGCGATCAGCGGCCCCGTCACCGCAAGCAGCAGAAGGCTGCCCGCGGCATAGAACTCGACGGCTCCGAAAATGGCATTCCAGACGTGCGCCGTAGGTGCGCCGTAGAGCACGACCACACGGCGCAGCTTTCCGCCGCCGGGCTCATCCGGGTCCACGATGCGCGAGCCGTGACGCAAAATTACGCGATAACGATGGCCATTCACATCCAGGTGCAAAAAGCCGTCGCGCGCTTGCCTGGGCGGAGCGTTGCTTGCCGCAACAGGCCAGTTGGAGGACCGGCCCAGCAGGCGGCCGTGGGCGTCGTATACCTCGTAGATGTCTTCCGGCGGCAGGTGCAGGTCGGCGCGGTCGAGCATCACGTTGTCTTCGGCATCCTCCGCATCCTGCACGGCGCCCAGCACGGAGTCGGCGCGTCCGTGCAGGATGACATCGAAGGCGTGGAAGTGGATATGGCGCTCATAGCCCCAGGAGAGAAAGATGACAAGCAGCGCCGAAGCCAGCTCGACAAGCAGCACGGCCGAGATGAGTCGGAAGGCAATGGAGCGCGTCTTCATGATCTTTCCTGGCCCTGGATCTCGGCTCGCTCGGCTTCGGAGGCCAGGCGGTAGCCGCGTCCGCGCATGGTCTCGATGATCGGATCGGCGCCGGGCAGCGCGGCGTCAAGCTTCTTGCGCAGGTTCGAGACATGCGCCTCGATGACGTTCGAGTGATGCTCCCAGTTGTAATCGTAGAGGTGCTCCAGCAGCTCGCGCTTGGAGAATATTTTGCGCGGATGATGGATGAGGTATTCGAGGATGCGGTATTCAGTAGGTGAGAGATCGACAAGCACGCCGTTGCGGCGCACCGACTGTTCGAGCGTGTTCACCTCAAGGTCGAGCGCGGTCAGCATGGGATGAGCCGCGCCCTTGCCGCGGCGAATGAGGGCCTTGGCGCGGGCGATCAACTCGCCCAGGTCGAAGGGCTTGGCCAGATAGTCGTCCGCGCCGGCGTTGAGCAGTTGGACGATGTTCTCTTTGCCTTCCCTGGCCGTGAGAATGAGCACCGGCGTCGGGTCCTGGCGAGCGCGCAGGCGGCGGAGAAGCGAAAGGCCGTCGAGCTTGGGCAGCATCAGGTCCAGCACGATCAGGTCATAGCAGCGATTGCCGGCCAGATCGTCGCCGGCAAGGCCGTCGGGGGCGCAGTCCACGGCAAAACCGGAACTGTCGCGCAAAGCCGCGGCCAGATTATCCGCCAGCCGAACCTCGTCTTCCACCAGCAGGACGCGCATGGGAGGCAGTCTCCTCTCCTCTATTATCGTCGCGGCAAGGTTAATTGAGGCTGAAACGGGCGCTGTCATACCACGAAACCGCAGTTCTCAACCCGCTATTCGCGGAAGTGGTCCTCTACTGTTTCGTATCGAGCGGGTGTTGTGACTCCTCGTAGAACTGGTTTTGCAGCTGAAGGCTTACGTTGTCGGCTTTGATGGCCTTGATGGCTTCGGCGATCTGGCGCGACCACTCCTTCTGATCGAACGCACCGAGTTCCTTGTTCGCAGCCTCACCCCATCCCGCATAGTGATTGGGAAAGCGCGCATACCACCAGATACCGGTGTAGACCGTGCCGGGAAGGGACTGCCGCTTCAGGTCCTTGCCCGACTGCTGGTTGGCGCGATCCTGATGTACAAGGTCGGGCCGCGCGATCAGCATGTCAGAAGTCTCGGCTTCGCCCGCATGTTCGTCGTAGGGAGTCTTCATCGCCGGACGTCCCGGCACGTTGAGGTTCGGCAACCCAATCACGTAAACCACGTAGTCGCGCAGGCTGGCGAGTTGGGACTGCGCGAAGAGCGGGAGCAGGTAGTTGTTGCCGCCGTGGCCGTTGACGATCACGACCTTCTTGCAGCCGTTGCGCGCCATTTCGCTCACCGTCTCCTGCAGGAGAGTGAGTTGCGTGGTGAGACTGTAGGCTACGGTTCCGGGTTGGTGCCGCGCTTCGAAGATCTGGCCGAAGTAGTACTGGGGAAAGACGACGGCATATTCCTGCTTGACTGCGTTCATCACCGCGAAACGCACGTCGATCAGATCAGTGCCGATCGGCAGGTGAGGACCGTGCTTTTCGAGGATGCCGAAGGGCAGCACACAAACGCCCTGGGCCTGATGAATCGCCTGGATGAAGTCAGGGCCGGTGAGCTCTTCCCATCGTGCGGAAAGAGATGCCTGAGACAAGCCGATGGTTGTGGAAGCGGCGAAAAGGAGCAGCGAGAAGACGTATCTGCTTATGATTTTCATGGCAAAGCCCCCGCATGGCATTTGGAACACGCGATGATACCACCGAAGATGCCGGCGGAATGCACGCTGCTTCCGGCATCGTTCTTTTGTTACCCTCAAGTCTGCGAGCCTTTCGCGCAGTGGAGTACGGCAACTTGCGCATTGTTCTATCGAACATCGGCACCTATGGCGACATCCATCCGCTGATCGCCGTCGCCCTGGAACTGAAGCGGCGGGGGCACACTCCGGTGATGGCGCTGCCCAACGTCTACCGGCCAAAGATTGAGCCGCTGGGGCTGGAATTCCACACGCTCCGGCCCGACATCGACCCCACCGACACGCGCCTGGTGGCGATGGTCTACGACGTAAACAAGGGCACGGAAACGGGCCTGCGCGAGTTTCTCTTTCCCGTGCTGCGCCAGACCTACGACGACCTGCTCAACGCCGCCACCAGGCCCGCGCGCGCTGATCTGTTGTTGCTGGGCGAATTGAATTATGCCGGGCCGCTCGTCGCCGAGGTCACGGGCATTCCCTGGGCAAGCTACGTGCTGGCGCCGTTCTCGTTCTTCTCAGCCTTCGATCCGCCGGTGCTGCCTCCCTATCCCCGGCTGGCGCGGGCCGACCGGGCGCCCGGGATGGGACGCGCCATGCGGCGGCTCGCTCGGTTTGTGACCCGCAGGTGGCCGGAACCGGTCTATGAGCTGCGCAGCGAACTGGGGCTGCCCATGGGGGCGAATCCGATCTTCGACGCCAAGCACTCGCCTCATCTGGTGCTGGCGCTGTTTTCGCGCGCTCTGGGCGTGGAGCAAAAAGACTGGCCGCCAAACACGCTGATCACGGGCTTCTGCTTCTATGACGCGAACGGCGGCAATCATGCGCTGCCGCCGCGGCTCGAGCAGTTTCTGGCCGCAGGCGAGCCGCCGGTGGTGTTTACGCTCGGGTCGGCCGCAGTGCTGGCAGCGGGAAGCTTCTACGAGCATTCGGCACAGGCGGCGATGCGTCTGGGAGTGCGCGCGGTGCTTCTGATTGGCACCGACCCGCGCAATCGCCCAACGACGGCCCTGCCGGACTCGATCTGCGTGGAAGAATATGCGCCCTATTCGGCGCTGCTGCCGCGCGCGAGCCTGGTGGTGCACCAGGGCGGCGTGGGAACGGTGGCGCAGTGCATGCGCGCAGGCAAGCCAATGCTAATCATGCCTTACTCACACGATCAGCCCGATAATGCGCGGCGCATGAAGCGCCTCGATGTGGCGCGAGTGATCCAGCGGGCGGACTATGCACCCAAACCGGTGGCGCGCCAGGTCAAGGCCATGCTGGCCGAGCCGGCATTGGCCCTTCGCGCTCGCAGCGTAGCTGAGCAGATGAGGCAGGAAGACGGCACCAGAACCGCCTGCAACGCATTAGAAGAGCTCTATGCAAAGACGCGCAAGCCAAGCCCGATCCCGTGAAGAGCGAAAGTTCCAGGAATCCGCGGGTAATATGCCAAGGCAATCCAGTGGCGCAAGCCGGCGTTATGGAGATTGCGGGTGTTTGAGCGAAATTGCCGCATAGACGGCAGTATCATTCTGAGCGATGCGGCGGACCTCGTACTGTTGGGACACTGCTCTGAAGGCATCACGTTGAATGATCGCGTCGATTGAGCTGCGGCTCTTCAGGAGGCTCATGATCTTGCGGGTATCGCCGGGCATCTCGAATAGCTCTGCGCGACGATCACTGTAGAAGGTGGCCGTCGGAGTATCAATCCGCGGATCGCGCCCGGGGCCGGTAATCATGAGCAACGGTCCCGTCCGGTGCGTGCTTCCTGCCATCGTCGCCAGCTGCGCTACCTGGTTTGTGAAAGCGTCGCCCTGCCGGAGAACGAGCTTGGCAAGCGCCACACACAAGCCGATTGCAATCACCGCAATTGCTGCGTAATGAACGATGCGCCATTTCCTGCCGGCATCTGAAAGAAGCCTGCCCACTTCTATGGCGATCGCCGGGTAAATCGGAATGACATACCACTCATGCTTGGTTGGAATCAGCGAGTATCCGAAGACGAGAATGCCGATCAGCGCCCAGGCGAGGGAGTGCTCCCACTCTTTCTGCCATAGCCATCTGGCTGCCGCGAAGAGAGCCACAACGCACCAGGGAAATGCGCCAAAAAAGACAATGCCTAGATAATAGGCCGATCCGCCTCCGGAGCTTTCAAGGACGCTGGTGGCTCTGGCGAACAATTGGTGACCGAAATATTCGTCGAGGAACGGTCTGCCATATCGGATGATCATCCAGATGTGCCACGGAGCCACAGCTGCCAGCGCCAGCAGGCCACCAAGACAAAGCTCACGCCAACCCGGAGTTCTTTCTGATCTTCTGCAGAGCGCCCAATCCAGCGCGATGGCCAGAGGAGCAACGAGAACAGCGGGGCCTTTGATCATCGCGCCGGCTCCGACGGCGAGACACGCCAAATAAAACCACAACGGATTGCCTTCTCGCCGCCGTATCCATGCGTACAGCGCTAGGTAGATGCATAAGCAGAGAAGCGCGTCTGTCGTCGCCTCGCGCGTGACTCGGTCAAAATGATTGGTCGTCAAGAGTACGAAGCCCGCAAACACTCCCGCCGTGGCGCCCGCCAACCGCCGCGCAATGCCATAGGTCAGCAGAACAACGGCGACTCCAGCCAGCGCAGAGGCAAACCTGGCCGAGAACTCGCTGACTCCGAATAAGTGAAAGAAGGCGCCCTGAATCCAGAAGGTAAGCGGAGGCTTTTGAAAGAACGGGGCACTCTGCCAATAAGGCGTGAGCCAGTGGTGGCCACGGATCATCTCTTTCGAGACTTCGGCGTAGATCGCCTCATCCCAGTCCAGCAGTGCTCCCGTACCGAGCTTAAAAAGGTAAAACAGCGCCGCAACCGACGCCAACCCGGCGACCTGATATCGAGTGATTGCAGTAAGTGAACCAGGCGAAGAAGGTGCCGTCAGCTTACCCTGAGCCGGGTCAGGAGCTTTTCTCAACTGAGAATAACCGGGAAGTCTGATGGGAGTCTCCAATGCGTCACAGGCTTGCCCGGACTGTAGCATTCCGGAACAACTCCGGAATGATGAGCGTCCCAGACCATGCCCGCCACGGCAGAGTCCCAGGACGCCCACAATTTCCCTTACATCCAATCCGCCTTAGTGGCCTGCATGGCCTCTTCCAGCGTGACACGTGTCTTGCGCCGGTAGGCCAGATTGGCCATGTGCCCGGCAACGGCGGTGCGGTAGCCGGTTTCGACCGGGGCGTTGGTGGCCTTGTTGCGCGAGCGGATGCACTCAAACCAGTTGGCCATGTGGTTGACGCCCTTGCTCTCGCCATGCATGGCGGGGACGCCGGGGCTGTTGACCCGCTCCGGATAAAAGGAGACGCCGCCGGTGGTCCTGCCCGTAATCATGTCCGTGGAACCGCTAACATGCTCAATCGTCCCACTGGAACCAAGGAAGTGCTCGCCCAGGCCGTAGTGGCTGTTGGAGAAGGTGGATTGCCAGACCACGATCATCTCCGGATATTCGAGCGTGACGTTGAAGGTGTCAGGTACCTGGCGGCCGTCTTTCTCTGAGAAGATCCCGCCCATCATGCTCGCCGCCAGCGGCGGATCTTTCAGGCCAAGCGCGCTGGTAATCCAGGCATTCTGGTGCACCATGTTTTCCGTCACATTGCCGCCGGAAAACTCCCAGAAGAGTCGCCAGTTGATGTACTTGTAGGCATCGAACCTGGGCTCGGGACGTCCGTCGAGGAAGAGCTGCCAGTTGACGTGTTCGGGGTTGCAATCGGAAGGTACGGGACGCACCCACTGGCCGTGGCCGCGCGGCGTGTTGCGCGAAATCCACGATTCAACCATCGTGATCTTGCCCAGATATCCCTTCGCGATCCACTCCTTGGCGTCCTTCAGTTCGCCGGAGCTCTCGTGCTGCGTGCCGATCTGGATCACCTGCTTGCTGGCCTCACCAGCTTTGAGGCACGCCACGGCCTGCGGAATATCCCAGGTCATGGTCTTCTCGCTGTAGAGGTCCTTGCCGGCATCGAGCGATGCCAGAAAATACTTGGCATGAAGGTGCAGGGGCGTGGCGTTGATCACCGCGTCAATGTCCTTGCGCTCCAGCAGGCGCATGGGGTCGTCGTAGGTGGTAATGCCCGGAACGCGCGCCTTGGCGAGGTCGCGACGGCGCGAGTACGCATCAGCCACGGCCACGCATTCGACGTTCGGCTGCTTGAGTGCATCGCTCAGGTCCTGCATGCCGCGGTCGCCGGCACCGATAAGCCCGATACGGATGCGGTCATTGGCGCCCAATGCGCGCATGGAAGGCATCGCGGCCATAGCCACGGCGCCCTTGCCTACATTGCTGAGAAAGTTGCGACGATCCATAACACTCCTCCCGGAAATACAAAAACGGATTCTTGGAATATTGGCTGTTCCCATCCCCGGGGCGCAAGAACAAAAAATACGCCGAGGGTGGGGAGCCCCCAATTTGCAAAAACGCTAACAGTAAGCGCCCGCCTTGGCCAGGCACTCCTTCAGACCCTTCATGCTGATGCGGGACGAAGCTTCCGCTACTCCCATATTGCTGCCCGGCTCGGGCTTGCCGCCGCGCCAGTGCGTTTCGAGGCTCACGGCATCGTGGTAGCCGTCCCGCTGGAAGGCGCGGAACTGGCCCACCCAGTCGACCATGCCGCCGCCCACCGGCGCCCACACAGACTTGCCATCGGGCTTGCGGATGGTGTCTTTGCAGTGGCAGTGGCCGATGCGGTGCTTGGGCAGCAGATCGTAGTCGTTGGGATACGGCACGTCCCCTGCAAAGGTCGCGGAGTTGCCCGGGTCCCAGTTGAGCATGAAGTTCGATTCCGTAACCGCCGCGAGCGTTTCGGCGGCTTCTTTACCGCTACCCGTATTACAGTCCGGCTCGTTTTCGAGCAGCAGAATCAGGTCGTGCCTGGCGCATGTGCGCGCCGCCTGGCGCAACTTGTCATTGATGGCCGCGCGATATGGCTTCTGATCGTCGAGCCGCCAGAAGTCAAAGCAGCGGATGCGGTCAGTGCCGAATGTCTTTGATAGCGCGATGCAGCGCTCAAGCACCTGGTCCTGCTGCTTGAAGTCGAAGTCGGCGTGAAATTCCGCGTGGCGCGGGCTGAACCGGGAAAGCGGCGCGCCGGGCCAGTTGACCTTGAAGAGCGGACTGGCAATGTCCGTCACGCGCAGATTGTACTTCGCCAGAATCTTGCGGGAGCGCTCTAATTCACTGGCATCGAGTTCGGTGATGTTCTTGTTCCACATGCCGCGCAGTTCGATCCATTGCAGGCCGAAGTCGTGCGCTGCCACGAAACAGGCATGGTCAAAGTCCTGTGAGATTTCGTCATTGATGACGGCGAGACGGAAGGGACAACTCGATGCAGCGCGAGCCGCGCGTGACACGGCAGCAAGTGCGCTCGTGGCCCCCAGGCCGGCAAGGAACCCCCGGCGCGATGAAGACATAGGATTTTTCCTCCGCTGTGTTCAGAGCGCCCAAACAGGGCGCTCCGGATGCGCCAGCGATTATACCCCTGCTGCCTCGTCACGTATTTCACAGGACGGCCACAACGATGCCCCGTGCCGGAATCCTTCCCCTACTTGCGCGCGTACTCCGTGGTCTTGCCGGTGCGGGTATTGGTAACGGAAAAGCCGCCGTTGCTGAGGGCGACGACCTTGAAGTAATGGCCGTCTCCGTCGCCTTTGGGATTGGCGATGAACGCCTCGGGGCTGTTGTGCGCGGCGTCGGAGTCCTCGGCGGTATGCAGCATGTAGAGCGCCTGCAGTCCCGGGCTATCATGCACGGTTTGCCAGGCCGCTGGCTTGCCAGCCTTGTGAGCGCCGTTGTTCATGATGGCCACCAGAGGATGAATGGCATCGACGATGGCGTGTGAATTCGATAGATCCATGCCGTGATGTGTCACGAGATAGAGGTCAATGGGCGGAATGGGATTGTTGGGACAAACCAGCGCAACCTCCTTGGCGCCGGTCAGGTCACCCAGATCGAGGAAGCGGAACTTACCGTAAGTAACCAGAATGCCTGCCGAGCGTGCATTCTCGCTGGGGTCGGTGGGCCACTGGCGCTCGGTGGCGCAATAGGGATTGGGCTTGGGCTGAATGCCGGGAATCGCCGAGATGTGCTTGCCGTCAGCCGCCAGCACAATCACGTTGAGGCCGGGAATCGGGATGGTGTCACCGGGATGGACGACGCGATGCGGCTTGCCCGCAATCGCCTTCAGATAGGCTTCATAGCCGGCGCGCGTGGACGCAGAATCCTCGCGGTTGGGACCGTGATCGAGAAACTCGCCAATTGGAACACGCGCGATCAGATTGGGCACGCCGCCGACGTGATCGGTGTGATAGTGGGTGATCAACAGATAGTTGATCTTCGTAACGCCAGCATCGCGCATCGCGGCCTGAATGCGTTCGGCATCGCGGCCGTTGTGGTCTGGCCATCCGGTATCCACCAGCAATGAAGCGCCCGACGGAGCCACCAGCAAGGTGGACTGCCCGCCCTCGACGTCGATTGAGTAAATGAGCAGGTGATGCGCTTTGGTTACGGCCGCGTGTTGGGGAGCTGCGGCAAGATGCGCCGGAGCAAGCGCCAGCGGAGCCACCGCGCAGAGGGCAAAGAGCAAAGCAGTGACCATGCGGACACGTCCGGCGGTCAGCGACCGGACTGAAGATAGGGAATGGAGTTGAGAGGCGTTTCGCATTTGCTAAGAGTGTAGACCACGAAGTAGCGAAGGGAGAATTGCAGAATGCCATCCCCGGCTCACGCACAACTCTGCGCCCAAGCCAGCTCGGATGCGCCTCGGAAAGTCCGCAGAAAGCAAAGCGGCCATTCCCCTCCGGAATGACCGCTTCGCACCCCCCTATCTCCGCTATGTTGCTTACATCCCCGCCGGCTTGGGATTCGCCGGATCGAACTTTGCCACTTTGATCTTCCGCGCCAGTCCGAGCTTCGCCAGCAGCCAGATGCCCCAGAAGTTGGGATCGATTTCGTACCACGCCAGGCCGTGACGCGCCGATACCGGGTGCGCGTGGTGGTTGTTATGCCAACCCTCGCCGCCGGTCAGCAGGGCCACCCACCAGTTGTTGCGCGAGCCGTCGCGCGTCTCAAAGCGACGGCGGCCCCACAGGTGCGTCGCCGAGTTCACCAGCCACGTGGCGTGCAAGCCCAGCGTGACGCGCAGCAGCACGCCCCACAGCACCATGCCGATGCCGTTCACCGGCCCACCCCACAGCCAGCCGCCACCCAGCAGCAGCAACCCGCTGATGGTGATCGGCAGCCAGTGATACTTGCTCAGCCACAGGTAGAAGCGGTCGCGGCTCAGGTCGGGCGAATAACGCGCCAGCGCGGCGGTTTGTGCATGCAGCGCTTCGCCAAAGAGAATCCAGCCGGCGTGCGCCCACCAGCCGCCTTCGCGCGGCGTGTGCGGATCGCCGTCCTGGTCGCTCAACTGGTGATGCACGCGGTGCGTCGAAACCCAGAAGATCGGCCCGCCTTCCAGCGACAGTGTGGCGCAGACCGCCATCGCGTACTCCAGCCACTTCGGCACCGAGTAGCCGCGGTGCGTGAGCAGCCGGTGGTAACACATGCCGATCCCTACATTGATGGCCAGCACGTAAAGTACGGCCATCGCCAGCAGCCTTTGCCAGCTGAAAAAGAACAATGCCGCCAGTGCGCCCGCATGGAAGAAAACGATTGCGGTTAGCGTGAGCCAGTTCAGGCCATCGCCAACCGTGGCGGCGCGGCCCATGCGGATCTCATGCTTTGCAGCTACCGAGTGCGTTTCGGCAGCAGCGGGACGTTCGTGCGTCTCGGGGATTGGTGGTGCGATAACAGCAGTTGTGGTTTCAGGAGACGGAGCGGTTGCGATTGATGCCATGTTTTGGGGAAGAACCTCGTAAATTGGGGGGAAGATTCCTCGTTCAGTTTATAAGAAGAAACCCATTACTTCCGCCCGTCAAGATGATTTTTTGCCCCCGCGGCAGAAAAATTCCCGATTTGGCAACCACTTTCTGCCTTGATCGGTCCGAAAGGGCCGGTTTACGCAATCCGGGCAGATCCCTGGATTCCCAACCGGAACGGTTTTTCTAGTTCTCG
>JAJZVZ010000139.1 GCA_021846945.1 Acidobacteriota bacterium
TCTGGTGGATCTGGCTCTTCTGATCGCAGACAACCAACTTGACCGGCGGAGGGTAATCAACGCATTGCATTTGACCTTTGATCGAAGGGGAACTCACGCTTTGCCAACAAGCTTGAGCGTACCGCCGCCGGATTGGCAAACGCCCTTCCGGGCGCTCGCTAAGGAATGTGGGCTGCAGACGGACATCGCTGCGGTCTTCGACAACGTGCGCAAATTCCTCGAAAACGTTCTGGTAGGCGGCATGGAGCAGTGAGCCGGAGATGGCCAGCAGAAGTTCAGAATCGGTTTCATTCGAGCGGCGTGACGAGGAGAACCAGCGGCTGCGGGAAGAGAATGCTAGGCTGCGCCGTGTTCTGGCCGCTCACGGCATCCCTGTCCCACAGTTCACACCAGACGATGCACGTCCGGTTCAAACAATTACGCCCGCGGCCGTGGAAAGCAAGGAGGAGCGCGCTCGCAAACGGATCGCTCTTTTTCGGAATCTGTTCCGTGGGAGGGACGATGTTTATGCGCGGCGATGGGAGAATCCCGACGGCCGGTCTGGATACGCACCAGCGGCGCTGAAGAATTGGAGAGCCATCAACTCGAGCAGGCCGGAGGATCGGAAGAAGGTTGATCGGAACACACGAAAGTTCCTCCCGTTGAGCGACATGGTTATTGAGAATCATCTTCTGGGGAAAGAAACCATTGGCATCTACCCTCTGCTACCCGACGAGACCTGCTGGTTTCTCGCCGTGGACTTCGATAAAAAAACATGGGCTGAGGACTCCCGCGCGTTTCTCGATACATGCCAGGAGTTGAACGTGCCAGCTGCCCTGGAACGCTCGCGCTCGGGGAATGGCGGCCATGTTTGGATCTTCTTTGAACATGCAATTCCGGCGAGCACCGCACGTAAACTTGGATGTGCGGTTCTCACGCGGACCATGGAACGCCGGCATCAACTCGGCCTCGATTCCTATGACCGCTTCTTCCCAAACCAGGACACGATGCCCAAGGGCGGGTTCGGAAACCTGATTGCGCTTCCCTTGCAGTTTGCACCGCGCAAGTCGGACAACAGTGCTTTCATCGATGCGGGTCTCCGTCCGTATCCGGATCAGTGGGGGTTTCTTTCTACGATCCGGCGGATGTCTACCGCAGCCGCGGAAGCTCTCATAGCCGATGCCCAACGCAATGGCGATCTGATCGGAGTCCGTATCAGCATTGCCGATGACGAAGATACACAAGATCCATGGACGCTGCCACCTTCACGGAAGCGGATGGAGCGGCCGATTGAGGGACCACTCCCGGAAAGAGTGCAGATCATTCGCGCGAATCTGCTGTACGTGGAAAAACAAGGCCTGCCACCCGCCATGCTGAATCGTCTACTCCGGCTGGCGGCATTTCAGAATCCTGAGTTTTACAAAGTGCAGGCGATGCGGCTTCCGACATACGACAAACCGCGCGTGATCGCATGTGGCCAGGATTTCCCCCAGCACATTGCCGTACCGCGCGGGTGTCTGACGGAGGTAATGGCCCTTTTGCAGTCACACAACATCCGTCCCGAAGTTCGGGACGAACGGTTCGGAGGCACACCTATCACTGTGGAATTCGATGGTCAGCTTCGGCCCGTCCAAGAGAAGGCTGTCGCAGGGATCAGCGTCCACGACGAAGGGATTCTCTGCGCTCCGACGGCTTTTGGGAAGACTGCCGTAGCAGCATGGCTGATTTCAAAGCGCAAAGTCAATACTCTGATTCTGGTCCACCGGCAACAACTACTAGATCAATGGCAGGAACGGCTGGCGATGTTCCTGAATATGCCCGCAGTCTCGATTGGGCATATCGGGGGTGGGAAAATGCGCCGGACAGGGTGCATTGATGTCGCGGTCATTCAGAGCCTCTATCAGAAAGAAGCCGTAAAGGACTTTGTGACCGAATACGGCCAGGTCATCGTCGATGAATGCCACCACATATCTGCTTTCACCTTTGAGCAGGTGATGAGACAGGTGAAAGCAAAATATGTCGTTGGTCTGACCGCTACCCCAACGAGAAAAGATGGGCACCATCCCATCATCTATATGCAGTGTGGCCCTGTCCGTTTCAGCATGAGTGCCAAGGCGATGGCGGAAATGAACCCTTTCGAACACAGGGTGGTTCCCCGTCCCACGGATTTCCAGATGCCGCCAGATCTCACCGAAGTGACGATTCAGGATGTCTACGGCGCGCTGTCGAATGACGCGTTGCGCAACGCAATGATCGCCGACGACATCGTACGGGCCATCGAGTCAGGACGTTCGCCTCTGCTCCTGACTGGCAGGACAGAACATCTACAGTATTTCGCAGCAAGACTCCGTGGTGCCGCCCAACACATCTTTGTTTTAAAGGGCGGCATGGGCAAGAAGCAGCGCCGACTGACCGCGGAGACCATGGCTGCGGTACCAGACAACGAATCGCGAGTGATTCTGGCCACGGGAAGTTACATTGGGGAGGGATTCGACGATGCGCGTCTGGACACATTGTTTCTCGCCACGCCGATCTCCTGGAAGGGGACCTTGCAGCAGTATGTTGGCCGTCTCCATCGTCTCCATGACAACAAGCGCGTCGTCCAAGTCTATGATTACGTCGACAACGGGGTCCCGATGCTGGCAAGAATGTACGAGCGCAGATTGAGGGGCTACGGCGCAATTGGCTACGCAATCGAGTAGGCGGCCGGCCGGCTGTCTCTTCTATTAGTCTCCCACTCGTAATCAAACCGTTTCCCCCCACCCTCACGGTTTCGAATTTCAGACATCCTGAAGTCGCGGGGAATTTGCGGGGTGGAGCGGAAAATAAGATGGACCTGGAACGGGGGTTGTGGGAGATGGGCGGCAGGAGAGACACTGACTGCACATGCCACAACTTCAGCTTCCAATTTTCCCCTCCGGGATGACTCCGATCAACCCGCAAATTGCGGTTCTGTGTGAATCCGGGAAGGTGGCCTATCTGCACGGCCACTTGCCGGTGTTTCAGCACGACCAGCAGGACCTGGCCAGCTTCCGCCTGTTTACCAGCCAGATGATTGTCAACGGGAACGTGCGCCACGGCGAGATCGCGCGCGCCTTTGCGGTCCCGCTGTCGACGGTGAAGCGGTATGCCAAGCTCTACCGGGAAAAAGGCGCGGCAGGGTTCTTTGCCCCGCGCCGGCGGCGGTCCGCCGTGGTACTGACGGACGAGGTGAAGGCCCAGGCGCAAGCGCTATTGGGCGAAGGCAAGAGCGCCGCGGAAGTCGGGCAGGAGTTGGCCATCCTGCCGGACACGTTACGCAAGGCGATCCAGGCAGGCCATCTGCATCGATCCGGTAAAAAAAAGACTTCGTACTGAAGACCCCGATCAGCAGCAAAAGCGAGCGCAGCCAGATCGACAGTCAAGCGGAGATGGGCAATGGGGCCACGCGCACGCTGCAGCGGGTGGCGGCCGCGATGGGCGAGATCGGTGCGGCCCCGGCGCAGTTTGAGGCGGCGCGGGATGTGCCGCGGGGTGGCGTGTTGCTGGCCCTGCCCGCGCTACTGGCCACCGGGTTATTGCGCTTTACCAACCAGATATACAGCTTGCCCCAAGGGTATTACGGCATCGACAGCATATTTCTTCTGCTGGCGCTGATGGCCCTGGCGCGCATTCCTTCCATGGAACAACTGCGCTATGTGGCCCCCGGCGAGTGGGGCAATCTGCTGGGACTGGATCGTATTCCGGAAGTGCGCACGCTGCGCGCCAAGCTGGAAATCCTGTGCCGGAAAGCGGGGCGTGCGGCCCGTTGGCAGGCGGCTTTGGCGCGAGAGTGGATCGCCGGAATGCCTGGCGCAGACATGGTGTTCTACGCCGACGGGCATGTGCGCGTGTATCACGGAGACCTGACGCCGCTGCCGCGGCATTATGTGACCCGGGAGCGGCTTTGCCTGCGGGCGACGACCGATTACTGGGTTAACGCTATGGACGGCCAGCCTTTCTTCTACGTCAATAAAGAGGTCGATCCGGGGCTGATTGCCACGTTGCGTCAGGATCTGGCGCCGTTGCTGGAGAAGTATGCGCCGGTCTCGCCGGAGATGCAGGCGCGCATGGACGCCAACCCGCGGCAACACCGGTTCACGCTGGTCTTTGACCGGGAAGGCTACAGCCCGGAGTTGTTCGCCGAGATGCAGGCCAAGCGGATCGCAGTGCTGACCTATCACAAGTATCCGGGAGAAGACTGGCCGATGGAAGAGTTCCGCGAGATGACCGTGCCGTTGGTGAGCGGAGAGCGGGTGCCGATGCAACTGGCCGAGCGGGGCACGCAGCTCAGCCAGGGGTTGTGGGTGCGGCAGGTGCGCAAACTTTCCGAGAGCGGCAAACAGACGGCCATCCTGAGCACCGATTTTGTGGCGGACCCCATGCGGCTGGCCGCCTCCATGTTTGCCCGCTGGTCGCAGGAGAATTTCTTTCGCTACATGCGCCAGCACTACGGCCTGGACAGGCTGGTCGAGTATGGGACCGAGCCGATTCCTGACACCGTGCGGGTGGTCAACCCGGCCTGGCGTCAACTGGATGCCCAAGTTCGCAGACTCAACGGCCAGCGCCAACGCGACCGCGCCACCTTCGGCGCCCGAAGTCTGGCGGCGGAGCTATCGGACGTGGAGGTGGTCCGGTATCAACAAAGTCAGGCCACGCTGCAGGAGCGAATCGAACATCTGGGCCAGCAGATCGAGCAGCTCAAGGAGCAGCGCAAGCAGACCCCGCACCATCTCACGCTGGCACAGTTGCCGGAAGAGGAGCGGTTTCAGCGGCTGCTTCCGGAGCGGAAACATTTTCTGGACACCATCCGGATGATCGGCTATCGCGCTGAAACCAGCATGGCCTCTGTGCTGCGCGAGACCATGGCCCGCAGCGAGGACACCCGCGCCCTGCTCCGTCAGATCTACAACACTGAGGCCGACCTGTTTCCCGATGCCGAGAGCAAGACCTTGACCGTGTCGCTGCACCACCTCACGCAGGCGGCACACGACCAGGCGCTCTGTCATCTCTGCGACGAACTCAATGCCACCGAGGCCACGTTTCCCGGTACCGACCTGCGCCTGATTTACAAAATTGGCTCATGTTAATTTCCGCTCACTTCAGGATGAGCCACTTGCAAAATTCCCAGCAGCGGCATCCGTTTTGGTCGCGTGGATGATTTCATTCGGTTTGAGGAGCAAGAAATCGCCGCTTCATCGATAGGCGGCCGCAGCAAGTATCACACACGCTGTTTTTGGGCACGCCGCGACTGTGCCGGTTGATATTTTTCAAGGTTTTCGGATTTCAGACCGGACTTGCCACCTACGTGATCAGTCGAAGGATCTGATCGGCGGCCAGCGCGACGATGCCGAACATCAGATGGCACATCACCTTGGCGTTGCCTCGCACGCGGACCGTTCGCCCGCCGAACTCGTCCTTCAAGCGCGCGTTCACCCGCTCCACGGTTGTACGTTCTCGATAACGCGCGTCCTCGGCGTAGTTGTAATTCAACAGCTTGCGCCGTTTCGCTTCCGCTTGTAACTCCGCCTTCTGGGCCGCATCGCGGCGCGGATGGGCATCGATGATCGGTATCTGCCCCAGGCCGCGGATTTGCTCGTGGATCAAGCGCGCATCGTAGGCCGAGTCCATCAGGTCGTAGAGATGGGTGACGCGCTGGGCAGTCAACCGCGCCAGCGGAATCGCCGCCTGACTATCATGCAGGGACGCCGAAGTCAGGATGCAACTGATGGGTATCTGCCCGTCGGCCACATCCAGATGTAACTTGTAACCCACCCATGTTTCCTTGTAACCCTTGCTGTTGTTCTTGCTGCCCACGTTCGCGGCTCGCGGCAGATCGTTCAGCATTTGCTCCAGCGTCATCCCGGCCTGGCGCTCCAGTCGCGTCGGCTCCGGCGGCAGCGGTGGCTCACCGCTCTTCGGCCTGCCCCGCTTGCCGACTGGCTTGAGTGGAACTTCCGCGACGGGCTTGCGCAAAGGCTTTTCACGAGCTTCTATCTCCGTGGAATCGCGCGAGATGTGACCGATCAATTTTTCTTGCTGCGTCTCCGCTATCAGCGCAGCGTGCAGACGCTGGGGCAGTTCCGACGCGGCGAATTCGGCAAACGCGCGCGAAAACTGCGATTCGTGGGGTATCTCGCGCTGACACTCCCAGCCGCAGATACGCCGCAAGGAAACATCGACCGACAGACGATCCAGTAACTGCCGTGTGGTGCTCATGTTGAACACCGCTTTGGCCACAAAAGACCGTGCCATGGCCCGCCGGTCCTTGGCCGGCCTGCCCACGCCGCCCGGCCAGGAGGCGACCATCGCCTCGATCTGGATCAGGCCCAGTACCAACACCAACTGCTGGTGCTTGTCGGACAACGGCCCCAACTGCTCCTGCAGCGCCGGGAACAGTACGCCTTGCATGATGCGATGGAATTGATTCAGGAGGCCGGGAACGGTAATCTGCATACGGTGGGGACGCCTTCCACTTTGGAGTTGGTCTTCGTAACCCTATTCTAAAGTCGGCATTCCCCACTTCTAAATGTCCCGGCTGCATGAATTTTGCAAGTGGCTCGGATGTCTGAATTTTTTCCTGTTCTTAGCAAGTGAAAATGTCCGGTTTTTGTAGCAAGTGAAGTGTCCGGTTTTGGTTTAGTCTCCCGCAGCCGCCGGGGCTGAGCGTCTTTTCCTCGGCCCGTGACGCCGGATTACGGATCGGCTCTCCCCGGGCCGTGTAATGCGCCAGCCGGTGCGGCCCATAGCTCAGCGTGATCGTCCCGTCCAGATGCTGATGCACCGTCACCGTGCAGCCGGCCAGTGTGCCGCGCCAGCGCACCGGCTCGATCTGCAAGGCCAGATTCTGAAAGCTGACCGTGTTGTCGCGGTTCACCGTGCGCTGGAATTGCAACGAGAAGATCAGATCGAGATCGCGGCGCGGGCAGGCGGTGAAAGCCGTTCCCCGCTGCGCGGCCGGAACCTGAAAGCGGCGGTTGAACTCGGGTATATATTCTTCGCCGAGAAAGCGGTTGGCTGCCTCCACCGTGTTGATTCCACGCAGCCTGAGCTCCTGCGGTAGCCGTCCCTGCCAGGTCGAGAAGCTGCGCTCCGAGCGGCCCCGCGCCTGCGGCGAATAGGCCGGGATCATGCGCACACCCAACTCGCGCAGGGCCCGGCCCACCTGCGTCAAACGGTGCGGGTCCACCTTGCCGCCGGCCTTCGGCGTCAGCCAGAAATGGCTGCCCCTGTCGAATTTTTTCCTTGCATTAAATGTGCATATGTGCGAATATGCACCCATACATGAAGCGCGCAGAGACATCTGAGCAAGTCCGACGTTGGTTTCAAACGGAAGTTCGGAATCTCTGGCCAGTGGCCATCGGCTCTTTGTCCCTGCGGAAGAGCCCCTGTATTCGGGAACATTGCCGGCTCTGTGAGTCAGGCCAAGGGCACTCCAGCTACGCCTTGTACGGCCGCAAGGGGGATCGCAGGTTCGCAGTTTACGTTCCCGAAGATCTGGCACAGGACGTCGAAAAGGCGATTCACAACGGTCGCACTTTCCAGAGGCTTTTGTCGGAAGCCGGTCGTAGATACACGTTGGCGCGGAAGAACGAACGTAGTTTGCAAGCCCAGAAGTAGGTCAACGGCGTCTCTCATCCTCCGGCCATGGAGGCGAGTTGCTCGACGAGGCTGATTTTCTCGACTGGTGTTCACGGCTCCGGCTGACGCAGGCCGCGCGTGAGGCAATTGCCGCAATTCGGTGTGGGCGGCCCGCACGCTGTGTCGGGGGCGGTCGCCGAAACGTCGCCGGCCGCTATCCGAGCCGGAAAATGGGCGTCACTATTCAGTTTGAGAGCCACCGTGTCGAGTTGCCCTTCATCTATGAACTGGAACACGATTCCCAGGTGTTCGAGTATTACGACCAGCCTCCGTCCATACCGCTCGTTTATCGCGCAGTAAACGGCAGACGCCTTTCGGTCATGCACACTCCCGACTATTTTGTGCTTCGTGAGGGGTCAGCCGCGTGGATCGAATGCAAAACCGAGGAGGATCTCGACGCACTCGCCAGCCGGAATCCGAATCGCTATTCTCGCGACATCGGCGGCAAGTGGCGCTGTATTCCAGGTGAGGAGCATGCGGCGATGGTTGGCCTGGCCTACGAGGTTTGGTCGGCAGCGCAAGTCAACTGGGTTCTCCAGCGAAATCTTCAGTTTCTGGAGGACTATCTGCGATTCGGCTCTGCGAATACCACAGATTGTGTGAATCCGGCGATTACGAGCGCAATCGAAACAGAGCCTGGAATAACCTTGCTGGATTTACTGGAAAAAATACGCGGGGTTGCGGAGCCTGACGATATCTACATGCTGATCGCCAGCGGCGCTATTTACGTGGACCTCAATGTAGCCCCGATCGCCGAGCCAGAACGAGTTCACGTCTTTGCTACTGCAAAGATGGCTGCGGCCTGCGAGGTTGTCAGTCGCGAGGCTTGTATTGGGACCGGTATCCGCAGTATCGACGGGCAGCTTTGCGAATCGCCAGATGTACACAGCGAGGTATTTCTGCTCCTTGCTGCGGCTAGCGAACTGGATCTCGAAATTGCGAATCGCCGCTTCGATATTGTCAGGCAACATCTCGCGGGGGACAGGCTGTCGTGTAGCACGCCGGCCAGAACATTGCGTCTTTGGATGGCGCAGTATCGGTTTGCCAGGGAGCGTTACGGTTCCGGCTATTTGGGGCTGCTCCCGAAGATCAGCAAGAGGGGAAACCGGACGGGCCGGCTGCCTGAGGCATCGCGGGAACTGCTTACCCAGTTCGTCGAAAACGATTATGAGAGCCTCAGGCAAAAGTCGCGGTTGGCGTCATGGGCGGCGCTGAAGCAGAAATGCGGCGAATGCGGCGTTGTCGCTCCGAGCCACGTAACGTTCAATGCTGCGGTACGGAAACGTCCGGTGTTCGACCAAACGTTAAAACGAAAGGGCAGGCGCGCCGCCTATGTCCAGTCGGCTTTCTATTACGAGCTGGAACTGACAACACCGCGGCACGGAGATCGTCCCTTTGAGATTGGCCATATCGATCACACGCAGCTGGACGTAGAGGTTATTTGCTCCCAGACTGGCCGCCCACTTGGCCGCCCATGGATGACGATCCTCACCGACGCTTTTTCCCGGCGCTGTCTTGCCCTTTATCTGACCTTCGATGAGCCGAGCTACAGATCCTGCATGATGATTATGCGAGATTGCGTCTTGCGTCACAACCGGCTCCCGCAGATCATCGTCGTCGATGGTGGCCCCGAATTCAAGAGCACGTATTTCGAGACGCTCTTGGCCGAATATGAGTGCACCAAAAAGACGCGGCCTCCCGCCAAAGCCAGGTTTGGCTCCATTTGCGAGCGGCTTTTCGGCACCACGAATACTCAATTCGTTCATAATCTGCGCGGAAACACCCAGATCATGCGTAACGTCCGACAGGTAACGAAGAGCAACAAGCCCGCAGGACACGCGGTCTGGACTCTCAGTGCCCTCCACACTTACCTGTCATTATTCCTGTTCGAGATCTACGACACTATCGAGCACCCGGCGCTAGGTCAGACGCCACGAGATGCGTACGTAACCGGCCTGGAAACAACAGGCGCTCGTGCGAACCGGCTGATCTCATACGATCAGCCGTTCTTAAGGGCGACGCTTCCAACGACTCAGCGAGGCACCGCGAGAGTAATGCCGGGGCGCGGGGTCAAAATCAACGGAATGCACTACTGGGCTGAGGCATTCCGCGACCCATCCCTTGAAAATCACGATATCTCAATCAGGTATGACCCATTTGATATGGGCACAGCTTACGCTTTTGTGAATGGCCGCTGGACGGAATGTCACTCTGAGCACTATGCAGTGCTCCATGGCCGATCGCAGAAAGAGATCATGTTCGCGTCAAAGGAGGTGCGGCGCCGAAGCCAGTTGCACTCGCGCGGGCGGTTCACCCTGACAGCGCGGAAGCTGGCGGAGTTTCTTGCATCCGCAGAGAACGAAGAGGAGCACCTTGTTCAACAGTTGCGTGACAGTGAAGGCAAAAGCATCCGGCAGAATGGCCTGTTCGTTATCCCCGATGCGGTAGCCGGTGAAGTACTTTCCCGAGGGCCACAGACCGGGACGGCAACGCCGATAACAACAGCCGATCAGCCCGAGTTCACTGCCCTGTACGGAGATTTCTGATGGCGGAAGGGACCTATCGAAACCACGGCGAGCATGAATCGCGACTGGACCATTTTCGCGCCTATACGGTGGCGCATCCTCGGCTTGTGAAAGCCAAAGACGCTTTGATGAATGCGATACGAGGCGCAGAACCAAATTCCCTGATTTTCGTGTTTGGGCCGACCGGGGTCGGCAAAACAACCCTTCGCCTGAAAGTCGAGCAACTGATCATCGCAGATCTGCTGAACGAGCTTCAGGAAGACCGCATGAGAATTCCGGTTGCCAGCGTAGAAGCGGTGGCTCCAGAGTCTGGAAGTTTCAACTGGCGCGACCATTACAAACGCCTCCTCCATCAGCTTGACGAGCCGCTGATCGACTATAAGGTGAATCGGCGTCCGGAAGGTGGATGCGCGCAGACAAATGCGAAGTTCATGCCTCCATCAAGAGCGGTTGGATCTGACTATCGCTATGCGGTGGAACAAGCCATCCGATATCGTCGGCCAGCCGCCGTTATGATCGATGAAGCCCAGCATCTTGGGAAGATCTGCTCAGGGCGCCGCCTTCTTGATCACTTGGACGTGATCAAGTCGATCGCCAACCAAACCAACACTGTACATGTATTGTTTGGGACCTATGATTTGCTCGCACTCCGGAACTTAAACGGACAGTTGAGCAGGCGAAGCATCGATGTACACCTTGCTCGGTATCACGCAGAACTGCCGGAAGACCGCCAGATATTCATCAATATCGTGCAGACATTCGAGAAGGAACTCCCGTTTACCGATGCATCGAATCTCGTAGCCAACTGGGAATTCCTCTACGAGCGAAGTCTTGGTTGCATTGGCATCCTGAAGCAATGGCTTGTGCGGGCGACCGCTGCGGCACTGCACAAGGGCAGCCGAAAGCTGACAACATACAGTCTTGAATCTCAAGCCTTGTGCATGGCTCAATGCGAGCAACTGTACACGGAAATCGCAGATGGTGAGCTTAAGTTGGAGGAGCGCGGTGATGCGGCGGCGAGATTTCGCGGCAGGTTGGGCCTGAGCGCACACGAACCTGTGAAGGTTACGTCGTCACCAGCTCCTCGATTCCATTTCCGGCGGCTGGGCCAACGGACTCCTGTACGCGACCCTGTTGGGAGAATAGGCGCAAATGCAGCAGTCCTTTGAAATGTGGTCACTATCTCGCCCTCTGATCCCGCCGAGGACTTCGGTGTATGCCTTGGACCCGATCGGTATAGGAACGGCGATGACCGAAAGTCTCACCAGCTATGTCATTCGGCTCGCGGAAGCACACTCCGTGACCGTGGTAGACTTTATAGGCCGCATGCTCTCGGAAATCCCAAATCCAAAAGGGACCATTCTCACATCGGCTGCGAAAGCGTTCAGAATCGGTAGCCACGGATTTCGAGCTTGCGGCTACGCCGTCAATGGCGCTACCGACCGAACCGCGAGGTGGGTGTATGCCCTCGAAACAGTAACCGACCGTTCCGACCTCCGCTATCTTACGCTTCTTTCACTTCGCTCTGCATTGCCTCGCCAGGTATTTCGCCGTCATAGGGCGTGGTGCCCGGCTTGTCTGGAACACTGGCGCGCAGTTGGCCAGACCGTTTACGAACCACTGGCCTGGGCTTTTGATTTGTCGTCCTGCTGCACGATGCACAAGTGCCATCTTCGGACTGCTTGTCATCACTGTAACTGGCAGCTACGCCCACTCGGCGTTACCTCCCGGATAGGATATTGTCAGCATTGCGGCGGATGGCTCGGTCAGTCCATCGGCGATGCAGAACCAGCACAGGACCGTGCACTCGATCAGCAGAAACAATGGGCCAGTGAACAGATCGGTGAGTTGCTGGCATTGCTACCGCGAGTGAATCCCGAGACTTCCCGCAGATATGTTCGCAGAAGTCTGACTGTCTATCTTGAGGAGGTTGTTGGTGGGAATAGTGCCGCCCTGGCTGAATATATTCACTGTCCGCGTAGCATCCTTCAGAGCTGGCTAGATGGCAGGGCAATACCCAGTATAGAGAGCCTACTTCGGATTGGCCGGGCTTTGAATGTTCCCATTTCGAACTTTTTCGTTCCGGCTGGATCGATAGCAATCAACATCCGCGCTGCAAAGCAGGCGATTTCGGCTGCGGGACGTCGCAATGTGTCCCCATCGCGACATTCCAGCGAAATTAGCAAGGCTTTGCGGATAGCTCTCAGGGACGATGTACCGGTCAGTCTGTCAGATGTCGCACGAAGATTGGGTTACACAACGACGGAAAGACTCTATCAAGCCGACCGGGAACTCAGCCACAGGATTGCCGCACGGTATCGACAGTCCGGCAGGAGCCATTGGTGGAGGAAACCCGGCGCAACGAGGATATGCGATGTTCCTCGACTGAAGGAGATCCTCGAAGAGTCTTTGAAA
>JAJZVZ010000140.1 GCA_021846945.1 Acidobacteriota bacterium
GCGCGGATCGGCATACTTGCGGATTGCATCGATCTGCACGCGCTGGAAGCTGCGCCACGTGTCGGTGACGAAGTGCTTGTAAGCGAGAAGCAGCCCCGGATTTCCGCCGTTCGTGGGGAAGGGAATTTCGTCCCAGCGGTCATAGGTCTGGCTCCAGTACGCGGTGGTCCAATCGCGATTCAGCGCATCGAGCGTTCCAAACTGCCGCTGGAGCCAGTTGTCGAACTGCCGGCGCGTATCAGCGTCGAAAGATTCATCCGTGTACTCATTGCCGATCTGCCAGCCGATCACGTCGGGGTCATGACCGAAGCGCTGCGCCAGCCGCCCGCTAATCTCGGCGCAGAAGGCGCGGTAGCGCGGGCTGGCGTAATTGAATTGCCGGCGCCCGCCGTGTTCAGCGCGGCGGCCGTCTGCATCCACGCGCATCGTATCAGGATACTTCGCCGTCAACCAAGCAGGTGGCGCATCAGTGGGCGTGCCCAGGACGACGGCGATGTGATGCTTCTCGGCCAGCCGGATCGCGCGCTCCAGCCAATCCAGATCGTAGCGGCCTTCTTCGGGCTCTTCGCTGCTCCAGGCAAATTCGCCCACGCGCACCACGTGAAGGTGCGCGTCTTCCATCAGTAGCAGATCCTTGTCCCAGCGCGATTCCGGCCACTGCTCCGGATACCAGGCCGCACCGAGCAGCAGCGAGGGAATCTTTCTCTTCGCCGCCTGGGCACGTGCGGAAACTGCCAACAGGGCAGCCATCGCCCACGCCAGGCAAACTCCGGCCACGGCGGTCCTGCGCAGCGCGGCGCGGCTCATCCTCTGGTTTGCCGAAATCCTCATTCGAAGCTCTTGTATCACACGCAACCCACCGCGGGCTTTCGCGTGAATAGAGCAACTCTAAGCAGCGAGGTGGTTCCGCATTCTGAAACCGCGATTTGGGGATTAAGATTGAGTTTTTCTCGGGAAATACTGGTTATCTGCGAGACAGATGATTCCGTATTCCGGAATTTCATCGCATCCTATCGAAGCCGGTCGCGCAGGGTACCCACGATGCAATAATGTGGGGCGGATTGATTCCGGCTCGCACGAACGCGCCCTATTTGGCTTCATTCCGGTGTGGACTCGACGGCTGGACGAGACCTCCGCACTCACGGAAAGGCGATACTTTGCCGGCAGAATCCTCTCCCGTCCTTGGCTTGATTCACACGAGTTCCACGCTGGTATCCGTATTTACTTCGCTCTGTCACCATCACATTCCGGAAGCTAAACTCTTCCACATGGTGGACGAGACCCTCATCCAGGACACGATTCGTGCCGGCGCCCTGCGCAAGCTGACGATCCGGCGCCTGGTGGATCAGATTGCCTCGGCGGAGGCTGCCGGCGCAGACGCCGTACTTGTCACATGCTCCTCGATTGGGCCGGGGGTAAGGGTGGCGCAGCAGATCTTTGATATTCCCGTCATCCGCATCGATGACGCAATGGCGGAGGCTGCTGTGCACCAGGCTCGAACGATCGGCGTGCTGGCCACACTGCGCACCACGCTCTCTCCCACCACGGCGCTGCTCCGCGAGAAGGCCGCCGAGGCCGCGCGCCCCGTAGAGATTGTCGAATGCCTCTGCGCGGATGCTTTTCCTGCCGTGCTGGCCGGCGACACCGAGACGCACGACCAGATCCTGCGCAAGGCTCTGGTGGAGGATTTGCGCGGCGTGGATGTCATCGTGCTGGCCCAGGCCTCGATGGCGCGCGTGGTGGACACGCTGCCTCCAGGCGCCCTACGGGCTCCTGTCTTCTCCAGTCCGGAACTTGCCGTTCAGGTTGCCCGCCGGGCGCTTGCCTTGCCCGACGTGGCGAAGGCGGCGGATTGAGGCAGCGCCACAAGGTTCTGGGACTGCTGGCCGTGCTTTCGGTCCTCACCTTCCTTGACCGGCTGGCGATCGCAGTGGCCGGGCCGGGCATCCAGGCCGATCTGCACATCCGGCCTGAAGAGTGGGGATGGATCCTGAGCGCCTATGTGCTGGCCAATGGTCTCTTTGAGATGCCTTCGGGCGCGCTCGGCGACCGCTATGGACAGCGCGGCGAACTCACCCGCATTGTTACGTGGTGGTCGGCCTTTACCGCCTTCACCGGATGGTGCCGCGGCTTCTGGCAGCTTGTCGTGGTGCGTTTCCTCTTCGGTATGGGAGCCGCCGGCGCATATCCCAACTCCGCCGGAGTGATTGCGCGCTGGTTTCCGGTCCAGGAGCGGGCGCGCAGCCAGGGCGTGGTGTGGGCGGCCAGCCGTTTGGGCGGCGCGCTGGCGCCGCTGCTGATTGTGCCGCTGCAGCAGTGGTTCGGCTGGCGATCGGTCTTCTGGCTGCTGGGAGTCGCCGGTTTTTTCTGGGCCGTCATCTGGCACAGCCGCTTTCGCAATACCCCGCATGAGCACCGCTCCGTCACCGCCGAAGAGTTGCGCGAAATCGGCGAAGCTCCCATGGCGCATGCGGAAAAGACCATCCCCTGGCGGCGGCTGCTGCGCTCGCGCGAGTTGTGGCTCGTCGTGCTTGCCTATGGCTGCTACGGATGCGGCAGCTGGTTTTACTTCTCCTGGTTTCCGGTGTGGATGGTGCACAGTGCCGGCTTTTCGCTGGAAGGCGTGCTGCTGACGTCGCTGCCTTTTGTGATGGGACTGGCCGCCAACCTGGCGGGTGGCGTGCTCGGCGACCGTCTGAGAGCCTGTTTACGATCTTTGGACCTGATCCGCTGCGGTTATCAAGGTAGCTATAGTTAGCTGCACCTTCAGAACGATAGTTCTGAGGAATGGCACGGAGAAAACAGTATCCAAGCGACATAAGCCGGGAGCAGTTTGAGCAGATTCGTTCTCTGTTGGAATCGGTGCGCAAACGCACCAAGCCGCGCACAGTGGATTTGTACGAGGTCTTCAACGCGGTGCTGTACCTGCTCAAGAGCGGCTGCCAGTGGCGTATGATCCCCGAAGGATTTCCCAAGTGGTATACCGTGTACGCGTATTTTGCCAAGTGGAGCCAGCCCGGCACGGACGGAGTGAGCGCCCTGGAACGGGCGTTAAAAAAAATCGGTTGGCGAGACCCGCGAGAAACGGGGGCGCAACGCCATGACCACGTTCATAATCGCTGACGCGCAGAGCGTGAAGAACACCGACACGGCCGAAGAAAAGGGCTACGACGCGGGCAAGAAGGTCTCCGGCATCAAGCGTCATATCGGGGTGGACACGCAAGGCTTGCCCCACGCCGTCGCCGTGACCACGGCCGAGGTGACGGACCGCGATGGTGCCTTGCAGGCCATGGACCGGTGCAAGCCGAATTTGGAGTTGGTGGAAAGTGTGCTGGTCGACGGCGGCTACACCGGCCAACCCTTTGCGGACAGCGTGATGGAGCGGTTGCAGGCCACGGTTCAAGTTGTCAAACGCAATGAACTGCATACGTTTGCCGTGCTACCCAAACGCTGGGTCGTGGAACGATCCTTCGCATGGCTGGAAAAATGCCGCAGGATGTGGAAGAACTGCGAACGAAAGTTGAATACCAGCTTGCAATTCGTTCATTTGGCTTTTCTCGTCCTGCTGCTCAAAAGATCGTAAACGGGCTCTGAGCGCGCGATGGGGCGCAAAGAATGCCCTGCGCATCATCCCCGGCGCCTGCCTCACACTGTCGGCTTTGATCCTGGTGGCGATGGCCCTGGTGCACGGCAAGGCTGCGGTCGTTGTGCTCTCAACTCTCGGCTTCGGAATGATGGATCTGATGCTGCCTTCGGCATGGGCTCTTTGCCTCGCCATCGGCGGCCGCTCCAGCGGCACCGCTACAGGCATGATGAATACCGCCGGGCAGGCAGGCGGATTTCTCTGCACCGTGCTGTTTGGCTATATCGTCGAGGCGACGGGCAGCTACGACGCGCCGCTGTGGCTGATCGCAGGCATGGTTCTTATCGCCGCATTTGTATTTCTGCAGATTGACTGCACGCGCAGCCTGGATGCCGAGCCGGTCGAAGCGGCGGCCTGACCCGGTCTACCGGCCGTCCCGCACCTGTGCGAAGAACTCCTCGAACCCGATCTGGCCGCCTTTCAGCACCAGCTCCAGCCCGTCCAGCGGCGATCCGGCAGCATGTCCGCGGCAGAGCGGAGCGCCGGGAGCCAGAGGCGCAGCAAAGGTGAGCGCGCTCAGCCCCAGTTGCCTTACCGCATGCGTGGAGGTATCGCCGCCGGCGATCAGAATGCGCCGCACTCCTGAAACCAGCAGCATCTCCCGCAGCCGGTCGCCCAGCGCCATGCTGTACGCCTTGTCGTAACGCTCCCTGCCGTTCACGCTCTCCGGCCCCAGGGCCGTGTAGAGCACAACGCTCTCACCGCGCGCAAGCGCCTCGATCGCTTTGCGCGTCTGCGCGCCCCAATCCTTTGGGTCCTGCAGCAGGCGCGTCTCGAAGCCATGCTGCCGGGCCCAGCGAATCTGCCGGGCGGTGACCGGTGAGCAACTACCACTAAGCACAAGGATTCGCTCCGCCGCCGCCGGCGCCGCCAGAGCGGGAGACTCGCCGATCAATCCCAACCTGCGCCAGTGGCGCAGAAGGCCATGCGCCAGGCCGGAGCTGCCCACGGCGAAGACGGGTCGCTTGATCGCCTGCTCCCAGACCAATTGCGCCGTCGTATCGAGCATCGCGTCGTCAATGCCGTCGAAGAGCACGGCCTTTGCTCCCGCGGCCAGCTCGGCGCGTAGCCGCTTGCGGGCAGAGCCCTCCTGCAACGCCTGCAGATCAACCATGCCAATGCGCATCGGCGTTTGCCCGGCGAGGTGCAGGCGCAGATCGGCTTCATTCATGGGAGTGACCGGATGCTGCCGCATGGTGGGGTGACGGTCGATGCGGTGCACCGCGCCGTGCGCATCTGCAAAGAGGTTGCCGAAGGCAACATAGCGCCCCAGGTGCGGCGCGCCCACCACGATCGGCGCAAACTCCAGGCGGAAGCTCTCAATTCCCAGCTCCATGGCGCGGCCGATGCTCCCGATGCGCGGCGAGCTGTCGAAGGTGGAGCAGACCTTATAGTGATTCACTGGCGCTCCCAGTGCGCGCAGCGCCGCAAACACCGGGGGAAGGTGCCGATTCATCCACGCACGGTTGCGGCTGCGGCTTTCGCCAGCGATGCCGATGGCCCGGCACCCGGCAAACGCCTTCAGACTGCGTTCATCGGGCAGATGCGTGAACAGCACCGCCGGGACGCCATGCAAAGCCAGGGCCTCCAGCACGTCGGTCGAGCCGGTGAAGTCGTCGCCATAGTAGGCGTAGAGTAGCCCTTTTGACTTTGGCTTCCTCAAGCTGAAAACGCCTCCAGGGCGGAGCGCAACTCAGCGTGCACGGTTGCATATTCGGCCAGAGAAACGCCTGCGGCCGCCGCTTCCCACGCCTGCTGCAGGCTGCGCACGCCGGCGGCCGGTCCGGAAGGATGAGCCAGAATACCGCCACCGCAGGCATAGATCAAATCCATCGAGCCAAGCGCCTTGTAGGTATCGGGGATCTGTTTCGCCGACTGGCCCGAGGAGAAAACGGGCATGATCTCACAGCCTTTGTACGGCGCGGGAAACATCGGCGTCAGGCACTCGCGCGCCGAGGCGATGACCGAATCATCCGGCTCGCAGAACTTGTTGCGCAACCCGTTCACGTGCACATGGTCGATGCCGGCCAGCCGCCAAAGCTTCTGGTAAGCAATGAAGCTCATCCCCGTGGCGTGCGAGCGGCTGAACATGCCCCAGCCATTGCGATGGCCGTGAATCGCCACCTGCGCGTGGCGGCGCAGCGCCGTCATCGCGGGCAGGCCCACGCTGTTCAGGCTCACCATGATGCACGTTCCGCCAGCCGCAACAACCGCGTCGTGGCGGCGCAGCATCTGGTCGATCTCGCCGGTAATGTTGGCCGCGTACATCGGACGCTTGCCGGTCCTGTCGGCATACGCGTTCAGCTCGCGCAGCACCGCGGCCATGCGCTTTTCAAACGGACAGTGCGGGCCATCGGCCTGCAGCTCGTCATCCTTGATAAAGTCCACGCCCGCCTCAGCCAGCATGCGCGCCTGCGCTGCCGTTTGCTCGGGCGTCATGCCCACGCTGGGCTTGAGGATGGTGCCGATCACCGGCCGCCCCGTCACGCGCGTCAGCCGCCGCGTGCCCTGCACGCCGAACTGCGGCCCCTGATACGCCTGAAGGAAAGCCGGCGGCAGGGTTACGTCAAGCAACTTAAGCCCGGAGAAAGGCTTCAACTCGAAGAGATTGCCCGCGACGGTGGCCAGCAGGTTGGGCAACGATGCGCCCATATTCGCGAGCGGCCATGAGAGCGTCACCTCTGCGGTGCGGCGCACCACCGGGCCAGCGTGCCCCTTCGGCAGCCCCGATCCGCTGAGCGAAGGCGCATCCACGGTTCCAAGCTCGACGATCCGCTCCACACCCGCCGCATACAGCTCGCGCAGCTCGTCGGTCTCACCGGGAACACGAACGAAGGTTCCTGTCGACTGCTCGCCCGCCATGATCGCGGCAGCGTCCGCCAGCGGATAAGCCGTCTCAATCCAATAAACAGCCTCGATGCGGTCGTTCGCTGCGTTCTTTGCCATTTCCTCTTTCACCGCGCAGCCCTTCAGCTCTTTTCGAAGTAAGTGGTATATGTTTCGTTGCGGACAAAATAAATTGGTGCAAAGAGACGCGCTTGCCCCTTCGCCTGCGCACAGAAGAGATCCAGCGCACCGGCCATAGGCTGCAGCGCATCAAGCTGTGCCAGTCTGGACTCGTCTTCCGCCGGATTCAGCTCCACATAAAGCATCGGCCCGCGCAGCATCGCTACCGTGTCCGGGTGCAGGTCGTCGATGGCCTCGGTGCGAAAGCTCTGCGGCAGTTCGAGCGTCACTGTGTCGCCACGCTGCCATCTGCGCCGCAGGACTGCGAATCCACGTTGCATCCGGGCACTTGCCGGCTGGCCATTGACCTTGAGGATCGGCGTCTTCTTCAGCCACCCGGGAATCCGCAAGCGGAGCGCGAACGTTGCCGGCGCCGCGCAATCAAGATGCAAAGCCACAGTTTGCCCATGCGGGTATTGGGTCTGCTGCGTGAGCGTCACGGCCACCCCGTCCTGATTCCATCGCACTTGCGAGGGCGTGTAAAGAATCACGGCAACGCCATCCGGCGCGCGGAAGAAGATGTTCTTGACGTAATCGGCCACGCCCTGCACCAGTGTTCCCGAGCAGCACGGCCACTTTTGCGGGTAGTAGACCTTGGCGGCCCGCGGGTTGTACGACGAGTAATAGGGATAGTCGCCATCGGAGTCCGGCTCCTTAACCGCCAGCAGCGAATTAAATACCACGCGTTCCAGCCCGTCGCCGTACTGACCGTCGGCCGTGGCGCACAGCAGATACCGCGCCAGTTTCGTCGCCGCATAGCTGCCGCAGGGCGTTTCGAAGTGGTCTTTGGTCGTCCGCAGGCTCTCGTAGAGCTGACCCTTATGCGGTTCGATGAAGAGTTCGTTCGGTCCCCACCCGCCGGAGGCATACTGCTGCTCTCTGACGAGAAACTCCCATGCATTCTTCATCGTGCGCAGGTACTTCTCGTCGCCCAGCACCAGGCGCGCCTTGCCTGCCGAACTGAGCGCGATGGCATGGCTATAGGCGTGGCGGCCGGGCAAAACATCTTCGTTTCGGGCCAGCGGATCAAAGAACTCGCGGTCCAGCAGATAAGCAATGGCGCGATCATACATCGCCCGCTCGCCCGTCATGGCATACGCCGAAAACAGGCTCTCGGGCAGCACGTAGGTCTCGTCGTACGGTGGATCCTTCTTGCCGATGCGGTCGCGGCCGCGCTCAGGGATGTAGGGAATCGCGCCGCGATAGACCCGCGGCAGCAACTCGCGCGCCGGTTCTACTCCGCTCAGGTTATAGGCGTCCATCAAACCGGCCAGGTGCTTGTCCAGGATGTAACACGGCCACAATTTTTCGGCGTTCGGGGCAGCATAAATCTGGTTGTTTGGGCCCAGTGTTGCCGCAAAGCCCGCAACCAGCTCACCCACCTTGGACTGGCAGGCCGGGTCACCGGTCGTCTTGCCCAGCCGCGCCAGACCGGAGATGTACTGGCCCAGGGAATGGCCGGGCACAAAGCCATTATGGCCATACCAGCCGCCCATCGGCGCTCCGGGAACCGGCAAGCCGGCTCGCTGGCGGTAAACACGCAGCAAGCGGTCGTTGTCCAGAGCCAGATAGGAAGCATGCACGCGGTCATACTGCTGCTTGAGCGGCCCGCCGGTCAGTTGCACCGCGCCGTAGTCAAACTCTGCCAGCAGAGTTGAAGGAGCGTCCGCATTTGCCCGCAAACTACCGCCGGCCAGCGTCGCCGCGGCAACGCCCGCCAGGAACTGCCTGCGTGAAAGATCACTGCTCATGGCCGCGGCCTGACCTCCATCCCTGGCACGATACATCCCAGTCCAGGCGCTGCGAAGCCGGAATCTCGACGCCTCTCCTATTCCGCAATCCGGAATCTCACACCGCAAGTGCGGGGCGCTTCCGCTCCTCGTGTACCGGCTTTGCCGGGGCTGCAGCCGGCTCGTCCAGCGGGTAGATCAGGTCCACGTTGCGCGGGGTCAGGAGCTGATGCTTAACAAAGACCGCTGTCGGCACCGGCTTTTGCCGCAGAATGTTCAGCGCCAGGGGAATCAGCTCCTCGCCGTATCGCTCGGGGAAGTAGGCGACCGAACCGACCAGTCGCGTTCCCGGGCGTCGCAGCTCGGCTCGCGCGGCCCGCAGCGCATTCTGCCCCATCACCGCGCACTCACTGGAGGCGCCGGCTTCTTCAAAAGCGCGCAGCGCCGCCAGCGCGCAGACGTCGTTGACCGTGCCCACCAGGGTACGCCGCGGCCCGCGCCTGCGCAGATATTTGCGCAGCACATCCAGCACCTGCTCGAACGTCCCCCGCCCGTTAAGGCGCACCAGCGGTGTCTCCACAATCTTGGGAAGCTCTGAACGCAGCCCATCCACCAGACCGGCGAGCCGCAGCTCCAGCAGCGAGCCGGCGATCTGCAATTCCACCAGCACCAGCTGGTCCGCCTTGCCGTTCCAGTTCTCGCGGGCCCAGCGGCCCAGAGCCTTGCCGCCGATGAGGCCGGCCTTGTAGTTATCCGCTCCAAAGTACGTCGCGCCCGGGTGCGGAACCTCGATGGCAATCACCGGTGTATTGGCGGCGAGGAACTTGGATGCAATCACTGGCGCCACCCGCTCGTAGGTCTGGAATTCCAGCACGAGGTCCACGCGCTCGCGGATCAGCACATCGGCATTGCGCAACGCCTCGCGCGCGCTATAGCGATTGTTCAGCGTAATCAGCTGGACATGCTCGCGCGCGGCCACCGTCTCCATGCTCCGCGTCACCTCGCGCGCAAACTCCGTATCTCCCTGCGTTGCAAAGCCAATGCGGAATGGCCGTGCTGTGATAGGACCGAAGCTGTTGCGATAGACACCTGCGCCGGCGCGCTCGATCAGGCCGCCGTGAATCAGCGTGCGCAACAGGCGGAAGGTCGTGGTCTTGGGCAGGCCCGTCCGCTCCATCACTTCGGTCAGTGCGAGCTCCTCGCCCAGGTGGCGGAATGCCTTGAGCACCTCACAGGCCCGCAGCACGGTTTGCGATTCATTGCGATCGCTGGTGCGCTCCTCGTAGCCTCCGCCGCCCTCGGCCGCTTCAAATGCTGTTTCAATGAGTTTCCCGGTTCCCCGCGCCGTCATCTTTTTCTACCGACCTCCGCCGGATTAGGTGAAGAGTAAATTCCGAATTTCGGAATTGGCAAGCACGACATTGAAAGCGCCGCCGGCTCACTTCGGGAACAGCCGGCTGCGCCTGGTTACGAGTCTGAATTCATGCCAAGCGAGGTGGGGTCAACCAGTGACGCTAATTACGCCGGGCAGTGACTCAACAGAATTGCCGCAATGGGGGCAGGTCCGCGGGCCGATTGTGGTGATACGTCTCCCATCCCAGATAACGGCCCAGGGCCTCGGCAACCGCCGCGGCGCAGTGGCTCCGGTTCATGGCAGCATGGTGCTCGAATCCGTTCTGGCAGATGATGTGCATGAGCCGGGGCAGGTCGCGTACCTTCACAACAGCGCGCGAGCCAAATGTCTTGAGCGGGTCGGCGGTAAATTCGCCTTCTCCCACATAAGCGCAGATCTTGCCGCTCTGATCGTCCGTGCTGACCCGCCCGAAGGTCATCGGCCCGGTGTCTGTGCGGCCTTCGAGAGCGCCAAAGGTGTTTTCCTCACCCAGCGTGGTGCCCAGGATCGGCGCCGTGGCAATGCGGATGTCGGGCAGGAATTCCTTGGCCCAGTTACCGCAATGAAACAGCACGCACTTCTCCGGGTCACCGCCGTAATTGTTGTTCCAGTCCACCAGGGCACTGGGCCGGCTGCTGGCCAGTTGCAGCACGTACATGCCGACCACTCCCGCGATGTCCACTTCGCAGGCCGAGGGCAGCATCTGTTCGCTCATCATCGACATGATGGTGCAGACGTTCACGCCGTAGTTCTTCTGCAGCGAACTCCAGCACTGCAGCGCCGTCGCCGTCAGTCCCAGCGACTTCATCCAGTCATCCACAACAAGCGCCAGCTTGGCCATGCGTATCATCGCATCACTGGGAACAGCCTTCGCATCTCCATAGGCGCGAATCTGATCGATGCGCTCCCTGACGCGCGCGTCGCCGTCGGCAATCTTCGCCGCATTGCCGAAGACTTCCGACAGGTCGATGGTATTGACCGAGATACCCGATGCCTCCAACAGCTTTTCGCTGTAGCGCGTGGTGTTGAAGGCGTTGGGCCGGGCGCCGACCGCGCCAATGCGTGCGCCACGCAATCCGCGCACGACTTTGCAGGTGCTGATAAAGCGGCCCATATCCTCGCGGAAGCGCGGATCGGATACCGCGACGGTGTGATCGCGGGTCAGCGTGTACGGAAATCCATACTGGCGCAGATTGTTACAAACTGAAATCTTGCCGCAGAAGGCATCGCGGCGCCGGTCCAGACCAAATTGGTCGAGATCGTCCGGATAGGCCTGGACCAGAATCGGCACGCGCACATCGGCCATGCGGATCGCATCCGCAATGCCTTTCTCATCGCCAAAGTTGGGCAGGCAAATCAGAATGCCGGCCAGCCGCTCTCGATGGCGGCGCAGCAGCTCGCCGCACTTGCGGGCCTCTTCCCACGTCTCCACCGCGCCCAGCTTGCTCTCTTCCGGCGAGAGCCATACCGGCTCGATGGAAAGCTCGGCGAACAGCTTGCTCAGATCGCGCCGCGCCTCGGTAATCAGCACGTCGGGAAAGAAGTCGCGATTGCCTACGATTACGCCGAATGTCGTCATACGATTCACCTGATCTCTTGCTGGTTTGAAGATTGCGCCGGTACATCCCCGGGCGGACCGGAATCAAGTTACAGGCGCGAGTACGTGATCAGCGCCAGCCCCACTAGATAACACAGAAACATGGCCAAAAGCAGGCGGCTGGTCCCGTGCGGCGCCTGCTCGAATTCCTTCCACACCAGCACGCCCCAAAGGATGGCCACCACCGGCGCCGCATTCGAGAGCGCATAGGAGACTGTGGGCCCTGCGGTACCGATGGCAAGAAAGCTGGCCGAGATTCCCACGCTCCAGATGGCGCCGCCGAATATCCCTGTCAGATGCGTGGACGCGTTGCCTCGCCAATAATCGGCGATCCGCACCGTGCCGCCCTCAACAGGATGGCGCATGAAAAACGGATTGAAGAGAAACGTGGTCAGGAACGCGCCGAGCGCAAAGAAGAAAGTGCCGGTAAGCGGCATCAGCTTACCAGAGCCGCCGGTAACAAAGGCGGAATCGATCGAGGTGACCACGAGCCCGTAGCAGAAAGCGATCAGAACGCCCGCCAGAACAGAAAGCAGAATGCCCTTCGCGCTGGTCTTCTTCACCGCACCCGCCAATCGGCGGTAAGCCTTCATGCTGAGCAGAATGGCCACGACGATTACGGCGACGCCACCGAAGAGCATCCATGAGTTCCCGGGGTTCCTATGGCCCTCAAGGATGACCAGGACAAAATTGACCACAATGCCGAGCACCCAGGCGATGCCGCCGCCGATAGGAAAGCCAATGGCCATGCCCGCAACCGCAATCGCGGCAACCAGCAGGAGATTGCCAAGGTTCCACACCGCGCCGCCCAGCAGCGCCCATCCGATACTGGAGGCATCAGCCTGCGCCAGATCGGTGACAAAGGAGCGCCCCGCATGTCCAAATGTTCCCAGCGTGAATGCCGCGAGCGCCGACGCGAGCAGCAATCCTGCAACAAAGTCCCAATAATATAGTTCGAAGCGCCAGGTGCGCGCCGCCAGCTTCTGCGTATTGGCCCACGATCCCCAGCAGATCATGGTAAGCACGCAGAGCAGTACAGCCGCCGGATAGCTGTGAACGATC
>JAJZVZ010000141.1 GCA_021846945.1 Acidobacteriota bacterium
ACAGTCGCTCCTGCGGCTGATCGCCGCGCTGTTGATGGAAACCAACCAGGAGTGGATGGGCAGGGTCTACCTGCGCATGTAAGAGGAGCCAGAGAGAGTCAGCCAGACCATCGCCGAAGCCGCCTGAGCAGTGCCGGCTTGCGGAGGGCGTAGCCCGGAGCGAGCCGGCACTGCTCAACCAACAAAAACAGAAACCAACAGACCTCAGGATGACCTTGCCCCCGCAAAACGCACCCCTTAGCGAGCTGCTGTAATAGCGAAAGGGAGACGAAGATGAGGAACGGAAAACGAGGCAGATACACGCTGGAGTTCAAGCAGGAGGCGGTTCGGCTGGTCGGGTCGAGCCAGAGCATCGCGTCGGCGGCACGCAGTTTGGGAGTGGTCGAGCAGACGCTATCGAACTGGGTGAAGGTGGACAGCGAAGGCAAGCTGAAGCAGGTCAGCGGCAAGAGCGGAGTCACGGCGGAGCAGATGGAAATCAGCCGTCTTCGCGCGGAATTGGCTCGGGTTACGATGGAGCGCGACATCCTGGGAAAAGCGACGGCATACTTTGCAAAGGGCCAGAAGTGAAGTATGCCTTCATTGAACGCCATCGGCGGCTCTGGCCAATCTGTGTGCAGTGCCGGTGCTCAGGGTGAGCGTCTCGGGCTTTCATCAACATCGGGCGCGGCGGCTGAAGATCGCTCATCGCCGCCATCTGAGCGACGAAGCATTGCTAGCGCACATCAGCGCGGTGTAAGCGGAAAGCCGCGGGGCTTACGGTTGGCCGCGCATCTGGCGGGAGCTGATCAAACGCGGTATGCGCGTCGGCAAGCAGCGGGTGCAGCGATTGATGCAGCGGCACGGCATCCGCGCCCGAGGCAAACGGCGCTTTCGCGTGATGACCACCGACAGCCGGCACGATCAGCCTATCGCGCCGAACCTGTTGAACCGTAACTTCACCATGGCCGCGCCCAACCAGACCTGGACTGGCGATCTGACTTACATCCCGACCGACGAGGGCTGGCTGTTCCTGGCGGTGGTGGTCGATCTGTTCAGCCGCAAGGTAGTGGGCTGGTCGATGCGGCCGGATATGCATCGCAGCCTGGTGATCGACGCCGTGGAGATGGGGCCGTTCCAGCGCCGGCCCGCGAAAGGAGAACAGATCTTTCACTCCGATCGCGGCAGTCAGTATGCCAACCACGATTTCCGCCAGGTACTGGACAAACACGGTATCGCGCCTTCGATGAGCCGCAAGGGCAACTGCTGGGACACGCGGTGACCGAGACGCTGTTCGGATCGCTGAAGGTGGAGCGGTTGCACGGCGAACGCTTCACGACCATACGCCAGACCAAAGACGCGGTGTTGGACTGGCTGCTGTGGTACAACCAACTCCGTATGCACTCAACGCTGAACTATCTCAGCCCGGCGGAGTTCGAGAGCCGCGGGAAGAACACCGACGCGCAAGCCGCAGCCTGAAATCTGCGGCAACCGAAGCAGGGCGGTGGAAATGCCGGTCGATGGAGAGCGCGGAAAACGGTAAAACTGTTTTCCTCCCTTCCCACCGACCTTGGAAATCGATCAAGCCGATTTCCACATTCCCACCGCGACGACGAACACGAGATGAATTAATCTCTCAAAACCAACCCGCTATGGGATACGCATTCTGAGGGCAACATCACACGTCCCTCAGGTTTGGTGTCAAATTGGTGTCAATTGGTGCCGACTGTGCCGGTTTTGACGGTTGTACCGGCTCATAACGTCTTTGCCGTCTGTACCGTAAGTTATTGATTCTCCATGGCATGGAAGAGGTCATCGGTTCGATCCCGATCAGGTCCACCATAAAATCAACAACTTACCAAATCGACACCGAAAACGCGATACGTTTTCGATACGTTGAAGTTCATGCTGTACCTCCTGCAGCATGGTTCGCTGCCACCCGTGAACGATCCAACAGAACGTCGACCACCCGGCTTTGCGCCTCCCGTTTGGCAGGCGTGAGAGCCTTCGTGTAGACGTTCATCATCGTGGTGACATTGGCGTGGCGCATCAATTCCTGCACCACCTTGATGTCCTCGCCGTTTGCTTTCAGAACCTGTTTACGATCTCTTGAGCAGCAGCTTGAGGAAGGCCAGGTGGACCATTTGCAGGCTGGTGTTCAGCTTACGTTCGCAGTTTTTCCATAGCCGACGGCATTTTTCCAGCCAGGCCAAACTTCGTTCCACGATCCAGCGCTTAGGCAGGACCACGAACGCGTGCAACTCGTTGCGCTTGACCACTTGAACCGTGGCCTTGATCCGCTCCAGCACGCCGTCGGCAAAGGGTTGGCCCGTGTAGCGGCCGTCGACCAGCACGCTTTCCACCGAGCGCAAATTCTCCTTGCACCGTTCGATGGCCTTCAAAGCGCCGTCACGATCAGTCACATCGGCAGTGGTCACGGCCACGGCGTGGGGCAAGCCCTGGGTTTCAACGGCGATATGACGCTTGATGCCGGAGACCTTTTTGCCCGCGTCGTAGCCTTTTTCTTCGGCCGTGTCGGTGTTCTTCACGCTCTGCGCATCAACAATGACAAAGCTGGTCTGCGCGTTGCGCCCGAGCTCGACGCGGACCTCGCCAACGGATTTTTTTTAAGGCCCGTTCCAGGGCGCTCACTCCGTCCTGACCGGGCGCACTCCACTTGGCAAAATACGAATACACCGTGACCCAATGGGGGAATCCTTCCGGAAGCATGCGCCATTGGCAACCGCTCTTGAGCACGTACAGCACGGCGTTGAAGACTTCATGCAGATCTACTCTGCGCGGCTTGGTGCGCCTGCGTACCGCTTCCAGAAAGGGAAGAATCTGCTCAAACTGCTCCCGGCCTATGTCGCTCGAATACGGCTTTCGTAGCTTCATACTCTACGATTACCGCGCCGAGCATGCCCAATGCATCCCTTTTCTTACTCAAAACCGATATCCCGTCCCAAGATCGTAAACAGGCTCTCAGAAGCGTCGAGTATGTGTGACGAAATGTGTGAAATCCTACCCACTTCGCAATCCCGGCCCGCTTTGCAGCCGGTTGAAGGAAGCGATCCAGCAGCGTGTCCGTCCAGGGCGGCATCTTGCCCTGCACCTTCTCGCTGGCGAAGACCCAGTCCTCGGGCTGCGCATAGCAGGTCTCTTTCTTCCACTCCAACAGGGTTTGGACGGTGAACTGATCGATGGGCACAGGCCTGCGGGAAGCCTCGGTCTTGCACTTCCCCACAATGCCGTCCACGACGGACCGGGTGACCTCCATTTGCAAAGCCCTCCAGTCGATGTCCATCCATTTCAACCCCAGCACCTCGCTGATGCGCAACCCGGTCGTCGCCGCGACGATTCCGATGACGCGCATCTTGTGAGGCAACTCCAGCATGAGCGCCCGGAACTCCCCCGCTTCCAGAGGCTCCGTCACGCGTACCCGTTTGGCTCCCTGACGCACGGCGAAGATCGGATTCTCCCCGTCGTTCAGCCAGCCATAGCGGATTGCATGTTAGTAGACATCGCTCATGATCGCCTTCAACTTCGACTTGCTGCTGTTGGAAAGATCGTCGATGGAACCAAGCCATCGTTCCACCGCTGCTGCCTTGATCTCCCGCACCCGATAATCGCCCCAGCGAGGAACGATTCTGGTTCGCAGGTAAGTTTCGTACAACTGCTTGGTTTGGTGTCCCTTTCGCTCCGACGGCTTCTCCAAATCGAGTTCGACCATCTGGTAGTGTTCGCTCAGTTGCCGAAACTTTTCTGGCACCGCATCCGGGCGGAGGGTTTGATAGTTAATGTCGAAGCGCAGCATCTCAACAGCTTTCCAGGCCGAGGTTTCGGTCGGGTACTGTTTCACTGTGCCAACTACGAGGGAGCGCATTTTGGATTCACCGGATGGCCCAATTTCTCGCCATCGATAAACCCAAACTGACGGCCCCTTCTTGCGGGCATGGCGGCTGAAAAAGCCATGCTGGTAACGCGGTCGTTTCAAGAGAAACTCCTCTCTACACGACCCCGATGGCTGTCCGAGTTTACCTCTGTATTCAGCCAATGTTCCAGTTCTGAAATGCGGAAGCGCCAGATTTTCCTCGTCCCGCCGATAGGATGCGCTGGGAGCTTGCTCCCACGGGCAAGCGCGAGGACGGTTTTCCGCGACATGGACAGGAAGATTGCTGCCCGCTCGGCATCCACAAACGGCTCGGAAGAAAAGTAACCGTTGATGGTTTCTGTCGAGAATTGAGGTTCGGCGCTTGAATTGCGCATGGGGCACCTCTCGAACGAATACGCTCCGTCCTTGGCCAGAGTAGGCGGCGGTCAGGCGGTTCCCGTTGAGAATTTTTCCGCGCGATTTCCTGTAGGGAAATCCGCACTGTATCGGGTGCAGTCACCCGGCGATGCGTAGGATCGCGAGCCATACAGAATGCAGCGTTCATCGGGTTCTGCGCAGGGTGGGGTGGTCGGGGTTCCATTCTGCGGTTTTCCGTCTTGAACGCTCTCCGGCACTGCTGCGGGTCAAAACCCGTCGCCGTGGCGGCGCGGCAGGTCTCTGCTTTTCCGGTTCCTCCCCAAACAAATTTGCCGCACCGAACTGCGGACAAATTTCTTTCGGTTGCCCTCCCAAAAAGCGACCTTGGGCCTGGGGAGCCGGGACCCTCGCATGGCTTCGCCCGGTGTGCCCGGAAAGCTTCTCAAGACATTCCAAAGCCACGGGCAGAAATGGAGATCAACCATGACCACCGCCACCACAATCCGCGAAGAACAGACCCAATTTACCAACCGCATCCTGCACGGCGACTGCATCGACGTGATGCGCCAGATGCCAGCAGCGAGCGTCGATTTCATCCTGACCGATCCGCCGTATCTGGTGAACTATCGCGACCGCTTTGGCCGCACGCTACGGAACGATACCGACGCCGACTGGCTCAAGCCTGCGATGGCAGCAGCGTATCGCGTGCTGAAGCCGAACCGGCTGATGGTTTGCTTCTACGGCTGGCCGCGCGCCGATGATTTTCTCCACGCCTGGCGCAGCGCTGGGTTCCGTCCCGTGGGACACTTCGTCTTCCGCAAGAGCTACACATCGAGCGCGAAGTTCATGAAGTGTCAGCATGAGCAGGCGTATTTGCTGGCCAAGGGCAGGCCGCCGCTGCCGAAGAATCCGCTGCCGGACGTGCAGCGGCTGATCTACACCGGCAACACGCTCCATCCCACGCAGAAGGCCGTGGTCTCGCTCGCGCCTCTGGTTCGTGCCTTCACGCTGCCGGACGAGATGGTGCTCGATCCCTTCTGCGGCTCGGCATCAAGCTGCGCGGCAGCGCTGTTAACCGGACGCAAGTATCTTGGCGTGGAGATGGATGAGAATTACCACCGGGCAGCCAGCGAACGCATGACGCGCATTCACGGGAGAATCGCCGCACGGCAGTTCTCCTGTGGCATTCCCACGGCCGTTTGATTCTGGCCGCGCTCCGGCCCGCGTCAAGACATGCCGGAGTTCCACGCTGCATCATCGCGTCTTGACTCGTGCCAGCACGCGGCTTTTCGCTGATTATCCTGGGAATGCCATGCTGTGTGCTTTCATTCGCCAGTGCGGAATGCGGTCATGATCCCGGCAATATCCGCGAGGTAAAGTGTTTCGGCAATTATGTACTATGACAGGCCGATGCCCCCTTACTCCTCTCGACTGAGCTGATCGGGCACCACCAAATTGGTGGACTGATCGTTGCTGTTCACGTTTAGCCGTGCGTTTGGTCCTGTAACGGACGCATTGATCGTTTGGTGCGATGGCCTTGTCAGGCAGCTTTCCTTATGTCTCAATGCTTCGATCCTTGCTTGAACCTGATCCCACCATATCGATCCTGGCTCCCCTTCAAATTGCCTTTTATGCCAGTACGCCGACTGAGAACGAACCTCACTGAGGTCATCAGGGAGTGGATCATCCACTTGTGCACCAACCATTTGCCGGATGAGCTGATCCGCCAATTTAACTCCATCTGCAGTTAGCGCAATTATCTGGGTTGCCTGCGAACTGAATTGAATAAGATTTTCGGCGAGGAGTCGAGTGATTGCATCGTTACGGATCCGCTCCGGTAGTGCCATCTGGTTCGCTAACGCAACCCATTCCATGGGCCGAATCCGCCCGTTGAACGGCGCATCCCCGACGTGACGACGGAATTCGCAGAGCAGTCTGTATGCTGAAGTCACGTCTGGCATGACTACCCTCACAGCAACTTTCCGATGTATTCAAGCAGAAATGGGAGAAATGGCGAGATTAATGTCATATGATCTGCTGTAACTGCCATAAAAGCCGCGTATCTTTCCCAACCTGACTTCCGATCTTGTGCCTGTTCAAGCTCGGCGAGTCGATCTTGAATTGCCGCTCGCTCAATGGTATCCGAAATGCCCGCATCGATTGCTTTTCGCAGTTCCGAGAAGTACGCTCCCTGTTGAATGACGTTCACGGAATTGTCCACGCTGTTGAGATTCACCCGCGAGTTAGTACCTTGAACAGTAATTGTGTGTCCCGCTGAGGGCGAGGTTTTCGGAGCGTTCTGCAGGGTTGCACGCTGCATACGCATCCTGGCAATCGCCTCCTTCACCGTGGTTTTCATCTCGCGCTCTATCTCCAGATGCCATGGTATGCCTTGGCCGAGAAGATGCCGGGTAACGGAACGGTCTCCGCGAACATTTGCTATAGACCCGGCTGCGGATTGACTCGCAGTTGATCGTAATGTTCTTTCGGCGGCATCATCGCATGGTAAGCCGTAGGCATTGAACGCATCGATATAGGCATCCGCTTGAACGGAAATGGTTTGCTTTAGCCACTCAACTGCCCATTCGATCAATGCGGGAAGATATCCCGCCGCATTTCCGCCCTGGTTGACTCGGGCGACAGTCTTGTAGCGCTCGTCCGCCCATTCTCGGATGAGTCGTTCCCGTTTCGCATCGAATGTGAGGGCGGCTAAGCGTTCTATTTCGGCCCTTCGTGGATCGTTCATGCAAATTTAAGTTTACGCTCAGGCAGTTCAGCAAGGCCAATGTATGGAATGTCACCCGTTGCTTTCAGTCACTATGCACTCGCCCGTCGCTGCGGGATGGACTATTTGCAATCTATTTCCGGTACTCCTAGCCTGAAGGGCTTTCCTCGTTATCACACAAATTGAAATACGCGATTTCCTTTTCGGAAATCGCGCGGAAGAATTTTCCGAAGGCTCGCATTCTCTCCGGCCTTAGGTTCGTTGGAGACGCGGAGTTCACGATCTCCGCAATTCAACGAGCGAAGGAAGGGAGAACCGTCCGTGTCCAACCGTATCAGGAAGCTGTTTGCCAACCCATATCGCCCGCAGTGGAAGCGGGCTTTGTCGATTGTCGCTGCGACCGCGCTGGCCGCAACGCCGCTGTACGCCCAGCAGGCCGGTGGCGGCAGTCCGTGGGAGAACGCGGTCAACGTATTGGAGCAGGCGTTTACCGGGCCGATTGCAACGGGCTTGTCGCTGGTGGCCATTGTGGTGGGCGGGTTGATGTTCGCCTACGGCGAGGGCCAGTCCAAACGCATGCTCGCCGGGATCGTCTTCGGCATCGGGATGGCCATCGGCGCGGTCAACTTCATGGCCTGGCTGTTTCCGGGATAGAGAAGGTCGGCTTTCGCGCTTCGGCGGAAGCCTCGGCGCTGACACAAAAACACCCATTCATGATGAGCGGAAAGGAGGACGACCGATGGCGGCGGGCGAGTTGCGACGGAACAAGGTGCACAAGGCGATGAATCGCCCGCTGACCATCCTGGGCGCGGAGCGACGGCTGTTCTTTGTGGCGCTGATTGCGGGTGGGGCCGTCTTCTCGCTGATGCATTCGCTGCTCGGCGGCATTCTGCTGTTCGTCGTCGGCGTCGTGATCGCGTGGATCGCCACGAAGCACGATGTCGAAGTTCTGCGCGTGCTGTTCAACTCCGGCAAGTTCCGCAGGCGCTACGACCCCATGCAGTGGCAGCCAACGGAGATCACGATCAGGAAGCGCCATGTTCAGGATTGACGCCATCACGAAGGATTGGAAGGAAGCCGGGGCGTTTATGGCGCAGGTGAACCTGTACGGCTTCTGGGATGAGCACTGCTTCCTGACGAAGTCCGGCGACCTGGGCTGTGCGTTAAAGATCGGCGGCATCGATGCCGAGGGCCTCGACCATTCAGGACAGGACTATGTGGTGAAACGTCTGGAGGCGGCGCTGCGCTCGCTCGACGACAGCACACGGCTGTATCAGGTTCTCTTTCGTCACAACCGGCCCGCAATTTCGCACGCCGAATACACCAACCCTCTGGTGCGCGCTGCGGTGGAGCAACGCGCCCGATTCCTTGCGGCGAAGGCCGACCGGCTGTATTCAGTCGAGATTGTCTGGATCGTGATGATCGATGGCAGCTACGCCAAGGCCGGCCTCGTGCGCGCGTTGTCGCAGTTGCCGAAATCGCCGCGCTCGTCCTTGAGAGATTTGCGGGCGCTTTTCTCCGGCAGCCGGGAACGCATGTTGTTGTATGAGCAGATCGAACGAGACCGGATGCGGCTGGAGCAGAAGGTACAGAGCTTGAGTGGGCAGATGAGCGACCTGATGACAGTCGCCCTGCCAGGGGCGGAGGAGACATTCCGCATGCTGCGGCGTCTCGTCAACTTCCGCCCCTCGAAGATTGAACAAAGCAGGCTGCACGGGATGCGGCATCTGGACTGGCAGGTGTGCGGCTCGGAACTGGAGGCGCATCGCGGCCATCTGCGCATGGATGACTTTTGTCAGCCTTGTCGCACATGAAATTCGAGACGTTGCAAAGGTCGGATTTGAACCAGCGACCTTTGGGCCAATTGCTATTGGATGGTGTAGCGCGCGCCTCGGCCTTTGCCGACCTGCAAAAGGTAGCGTTGCTCCGCCAGCCTTTTCACATGCACCTTGATCGTGTTGCGGTTGGCGCCTGTCGCATCCTCGATTTCTTTGACGGTAATCTCGCCGCGCGTTTTCGCCAGCTCCAGAATCTGGCGCGAGAGGGCTGGCAGAGATGCGCGCAGCGCCTGCTCTTCTTTTACCTTTGCAGCCAGATTGTCCTTTTGCTTCGCCATCGTTTTCAGAAAGAAGACCAGCCAGGCTTCCCAACTTTGTTCCTCCTTGCGGATCGTTTGCTGTGTGCGGCGCAGGGCGAGATAGTAGCTGTCCTTGTTCTGTTCGACCACGCTTTCCATCGAACTGTAAGGAACATAGCTGTACCCGGCGCGCAGCAGAAGTAGGGTCGTCAGTACGCGCGAGAGCCGGCCATTGCCATCCTTAAATGGGTGGATGGCCAGGAATGCGACGATGAAGATACCGATCAATATCAGGGGGTGGTGGCTTTCCTCCTCCACCGACCGATTGAACCAGTCGACCAAGTCCTTCATCCATCCCGGCGTTTCAAACGGCGTGGCCGTCTCAAAGACCACGCCCAGACTCTGGCCATCGGGTCCGAAGGCCTCGACATGGTTCGTCACCTTTTTGTAGTGGCCGCGATGATCCTGGTCCTTGGCGCTGTACTTGAGCAGTACACCGTGTAGCTGCTTGATGTGATTTTCGGTTGAGGTGATGGCCTCGTAGCCCTCGAAAATCATGTCCATCGCATCGGCATAGCCTGCCACTTCCTGCTCATCGCGGCTGGCAAAGGCTTTTGTCTGTAGCCCGGATAGCAGCTTCTCCACCTCCGCATCGCTGAGCCTGGAACCCTCGATGCGGGTGGATGACCCCGCGCTTTCGATCGTGGCGATACGGCGGAGGCTGCTCAGCCTTTCCGGCGCCAGGGTTTCAATGACTTTCCAGCGGCCTTTGAACTCGTCAATATCGGCGATGAGTTTGAGGATCTCCGGGGTGATCGTGATGTTCTTAATCTCATGCACAGGGCGTTATATCCATTTTTACCCAATCTTAGCCGTTTGGCGCCCAAAGGCAAGAAATATCCATTTTCACCCGTTTATATCCGTTTGTTGTCCGATTCAGGGGGTTCGAACCGATGACCCGAACCTTTCTGCTGCCCCGATCTCAGACGGCAAGATTTACAGAAAATAAACGAATTAGATCGCGGGAGCAATAATACAGATCTGGGAGCCATAAGGGAGCAATAGGCTGTTCCACGGGCGCTTCCGGGGCCTTCAGGTGCGGCGGATGCCTTAAAGAATCAATAAGTTGCGTGATCGCCTAAAAATGGCATGGAAGAGGTCATCGGTTCGATCCCGATCAGGTCCACCAATCATTCCGACAATTTGGCGAGCCACTTAAAAAGCCGGCGGTACGCTGACGGCGTCTCGAAAGATAGCGGCATTTTGCTTTGCCCGTCCCGAAACACGCCTGGAGCGATCCAGAAGCACATCCACAACCCGGCTTTGCATCTACACCAACTCGGAAAGAGCCATAGCCGCTGAAAGCAAGCGCTCCCAGAGCGTCGGCTCGGCTTAGGAGTTTTGAAGAGGATGAGGCACGGTTTACAGGGCAAGGCTCTTGGAGCGGGTGTAGCGAGGAGAGCCTCGGCTAGACGACGGGCTCCATGCTGCTGAACTGCTTCTCCAGAGGGATGAGGCTCTCGGCGGTGAGGGCGTCGGCCGAGCGAAGGGCGGGAAACATCAGGCCCCAGAGGCCGGTGATGGCCATGCTGGCGATGCCGCCGAAGACGACGGCGCGGACCGCGCCCCACCAGTGCGCGGTGAGGCCGCTCTCATACTCGCCAACCTCATTGGAGACGCCCACAAAGAGCCAGTTGATGCTGGAGACGCGGCCACGCATCTTCTCCGGCGTGGCCAACTGCAGAATGCTGGCGCGGATGACCACCGAGATCATGTCGGAGGCTCCGATGACGAGCAGCGCGATGCAACTGAGCAGAAGGTTGCGACTGAGGCCAAAGACGACGGTGGCGGCGCCGAAGAGGCCGACGCAGAGCAGCATGGCCTTGCCCGCGCGGCGGCGGATGGGAAAGACCAGCACGGTGAGCGAGACCGCCAGGGCTCCCAGGGAGGGCATGGAGCGCAGCAGGCCCAACCCGTTGGCGCCGGCATGCAGAATATCCGCCGCGAAGATGGGCATCAGCGATACCGCCCCGCCCAGCAGCACGGCGAAGAGGTCCAGGGAGATGGAGCCCAACAGCAGCCGGGTGCCGATGACATAGCGCAGGCCGGCAAACATGGTCTCCAGGGTAAAGCCCTTCTTCTCCCCGGCGCCGCGCGGCTTGACCCGGCTGAAACTCGTGAGGAAGCCCAGCAACCCGGCCAGGGTGAAGACGTAGACCATGGGAGCTCCGTTGAGCGCCGCCAGACGGCCGCCGAACAGATGCGTCAGAGGAATGGTGAAGAGAATGCCCCCGATCATGGGTCCAGTGGCATTGGCGATCTGAAAGATCGTAGCGCCCCAGGTGACGGCATTGACGAAGTGTTCCATGGGAACCAGGGTTGGGACCAGGGCGCCGGCGGCCGGCCCGCTGAAGCAGCGGCCGGCGCCGACGACGAAGAGGATGGCGTAGATGAGCCAGACATTTTGCGAGCGGCAGAGCGCCAGCCAAAGCAGAGATGAGGTTGCCAGCGCCTGCATCGAGTAGCAGGCAAGGATGATGGTGCGGCGGTCATAGCGGTCCGCGACATGGCCGGCGGGAAGAACAAAGAAGATGCCGGGCAAAAAGAGCGCCAGGCCGGTATATCCCAGCGCCAGCGCCGAGTGGGTGATCTGGTAGATCTGCCAGGCAACTCCGACCCCCTGGGCCTCCGCGCCCATGATGCCCAGCAGGCGGGCGGCGGAGTAGAAGCGGAAGTCACGCGATTGCCAGGCCACGGAGGCGCTGGAAGCTGCCGAGCTCGTGGAGTTGGGAGAAGGATGGTCCGGAGAACTCATCTGACTTACTATGCTGACACAGATTGCTTTGAGCTGCCGACCTGGCGCAGTTCGGGCTGGGATTCGGGTCGTGGGACGGACGAAGGCGGACCAGCCCTTGTCATAGAGATCCGTTGGCTTTGACGTTTTTTGAACGGTCAACGGAAAGGCTGTACCGTCAGGCAGAGGACGCAGGACAGAGAGCGAATGAGGGCCGCCGGCGCAGCAGCGGCGGAACCGGAACGGATGGCGCATCTGGTCCGTGCAGCGGCAGAAGATGGCTCTGGCCGCCTTCCATCCATGGATCGCTATACTGAAAGGCGCAGCGGTACTCCGTGTAAACAACCACCAGGATGACCGCAAAAAAGGAGGAACCAGAATTGGACAGTTATCTGGCGTTGCAAGATAAGGTCGTGGTCGTTACAGGTGCATCCTCCGGCATTGGCGCAGCAACAGCAATCTTGTTCTCTGAAGTGGGCGCACGGG
>JAJZVZ010000012.1 GCA_021846945.1 Acidobacteriota bacterium
CGATAAGGAGTTGCATCAGGATGGCTTTGAGATTCCCGGTGCGCACGTCTACGACCCGACCAATCCCGCGGCGCGCGACTTCTTTTGGAACCGGCTGGTAGGCAAGCTTTTCGCGCAGGGATGGGATGCCTTCTGGCTGGATAGCTCGGAACCCGAGGAGTACTGGCCGCATTCCGGCGACGCCATTCTGCGTTACAAGCAACTGCACATCGGCAGCGGCCTGGAGTACACCAACATCTTTCCGCTGGAACACACCGCGGGCGTTCAGCAGCACTGGAAAGATACAGGCTCGCAAAAGCGCGTCTTTCTCTTGACGCGCTCGGCTTTTGCCGGCCAGCAGCGTAATGGCGCCACGGTATGGTCAGGAGATGTGTATAGCACGTGGTGGGCGCTGCGCCACCAGGTTGCGGCAGGCCTGAATTTCGCGCTTTCAGGCTACCCATACTGGACCACCGACATCGGCGGCTACCACCTGCCTTATGCGGATTCGGCGAACCAGCCCGGCTATCAGGAACTATATGCGCGCTGGTTCGAGTACGGAGCTTTCTGCCCAATCTTCCGCACGCACGGCCACCGTGATCACAACGAGCTCTGGACGTATCAGCGCGTTTACCCCATACTGCTGGCAATTGACCGCCTGCGTTACCGGATGTTGCCCTACGTCTACTCGCTGGCATGGAAGGTGACCAGCGAGGACTACACCATTCAGCGGCCGCTGGTCATGGATTTCCAGCAGGATCCCGCCACCTGGGATATTGGCGATGAGTTTCTCTTTGGCCCGGCGATTCTGGTAAGTCCCGTGCTCAGGGAACACGCCACGCAGCGCGCGGTTTACCTGCCCGCGGGAACTGCGTGGTACGACTTCTGGACCGGAGAACGCACTACGGGCGGAGTCGAGATCCAGGCTTCTGCTCCGCTCGACAGGATTCCCCTCGATGTGCGCGCGGGCTCGATTCTGCCAATGGGACCGGTCATCGAATACGCTAGAGAAGCGGCCGATCCTATCGAACTGCGCATTTATCCCGGGGCTGACGGCGACTTTGCTCTCTATGAAGATCAGGGCGACGGCTATGGCTATCAGAAAGGCGCACATGCCATCATCCCCATCCACTGGGACGATGCCGCGCGAACGCTGACCATCGGCGCTCGCGAAGGCACCTATCCTGGTATGGCCACCAGCCACACCTTCAATGTGGTCATCGTCGCCCAGGGACACGGGACCGGCGCAGGCGTTACAGCCTCTCCCGATAAGGTGATTCACTACTCAGGAACCAGAACTGAAGCAAAATTCTGAGCAGATCCTGCTTCGGCACGGACAGTTCTATTGCGAGGCCTGCTTCAGAATTTCATCGGCGAAGTAGTTATGCACCTTGGCCTCGTCGTGGAGCTTTTCGAGGTAGGCGGTCTGGAGCAATTGTTTCTTGCTCTCGTGCAGGGTCTGGTGAATGACCTGCTGTACATTCGGATCGCTTAATGCGCGCTGCCCAGCCGGCTCGCGGACAATCAGTTTGTAGATTGCGTAGCCGATGAGCTGGCGTCCCGGTCCGCTGCCGCGGTAAGCCGGCATGATGTTAGTAATCTCCCCTGGCTTCAGATTAGTGATTGCGCTATAGACATCCGGATCGCTCTTGAGCGCAGACTCGGCGATAAAGCCCATATCGCCTCCATTTGAGGCGGTATTGGGATCTTCTGAAAAATTCATGGCCAGATTGCTGAAGTCGTCGCCGCTCTCCAAGCGGTTATAGAGGATCTGGATCTTCTTTTTCGCGTCCGCGGCACTGGTGGCCTTGTTATTTTGAAGATTTCCGGTTTGCGAGGAGGGGGTGGTCGTCACAATGATCCGCGCCAGATGGTATTGCGGCTCGATCAGGTTGAACTCGGCCTTGTGAGCCTCGTAGTATTCCCTGATCTCGGCGTCGGTGATGTTGATCTTCGACTCAATCTCAGCATTGAGAAGCTTCGTGGTCGTCAATGACCGGCGCAGGTCGCGCTTCAGATCGTCGAGAGTAATCTTCTGCTGCTTCAGCTTGTTGTCAAACTCTTCCTGCGTGTAGGGCGCCTTAAGTTCCGTCAGCTTGGCGTTCACGTCCTCATCGGTGGCGGCAAGATTCAGCTTGGCGGCGCGCTGTTGCAGGATTTCGTCTTCGATCATCTGATGCAGAAGCTGCAGCCGCCGTATGTTTGCCTCATCGGCAGTGAGTTTCTGCGGAGCATCGCCCAGACTGGCCTGGTAGTACTTTTCCAGATCGGCGCGGTAGATAGGTTTGCCATTCACCGTGGCCGCAACGTCTGGTCCGGGAGCGCGGCGGCAGCCAGCGAAACCAGCCAACAGAAATCCGCTGGCAAGAGTGCAAACGGCAACAGAAAAACGAACCCGCGAAATTATATTTACTTGCAACCTTCTATCTCCTCCGTGGTCACAAAGACCCCCGGCAATTCAGGATATATCGGTGGGCCTTGGCGGCGATAGCCATTGTGATTATTGCCCGGTTCCGCCCGTTGCCGGCGGAGCGGCCGGCGCATTGGCCGGGGGTGTTTCGCCTGCTGCGCGCAGGGCACGGTCGATCACCATCCAAAGCTGCTCTTTGGGAACTGCGCCATCAATGCGCTCGCCATTAACAAAGAGGGCTGGAGCACCCTGCACTCCGAGATCCTCGGCTTCTTTTGAGGAGGCCATCACCTTGCTGGTATCCTGCTTGGCAATACACTCGTTGAGCTTATTTTGATCGAGCTTGTCCGTCACGCCCTCCTGGCGGGCAACACGGTCCAGCGTGGCAAAGCTCTTGGGCAAGCTCCGATCCGGGCCGGTGATCTCCTCACCGTGAGTGTGGAGATAATCCACGTAGTTCCAATAAGCGTCGCCATTCTGGGCGGCGAGGCAGTCGGCGTTTACGGCGGCATGCATCGCCCAGGGGTGAATCTCTGTAAGCGGGAAGTCCTTGTAAATGAAACGGACCATGCCTTTGTAGTGAGCCATAGTCTCCGGGAAGAGTTCCTGATGCATGCGCGCGCAGAACGGGCATTCCAGGTCGTCAAAACTGATTACAGTGACCTTGGCGTCCGGATTGCCACGTATGGGCCGGCCGGTAATGTCGATTAAGAATGCCGGATTCTTGGCAACATCAAAAGTCTCGAAGCGCGCCAGCGTTTTCCCGTCGGTGGAGATCAGAAAATCAACCACCTGCGACTTCCCTCCGTGCGAGATGGCGATGGGCAGAGTGTCGTAGCCGGGATACTTGCTCGGAGTAGGGGTGCCGGCGGTTACATCGAAGTCGGGTGGCAGACTGTATTGAGTCCGGATCATCACTTCGACTCGCCGGGCTGTTGCCGGGTCGAGCGAATTTTTTGAGGCAGGCTGGGCTTTGCAGCCGGCAGCCAGGCAGAGCGCAAAAAGGCCGGCCAGGAGACGTGTGCGTATCAAGATGAATCCCTCTTTCCTTTCCTGAAAGGATACTCCACCGGGGCTGTTATTCGCATAATTGCAAGATTCTCGCGCAATTTTCCGGTCTCGTATCTGCCGTGATCGATGCTGCCTCTTTGACCGGAAAATCCGTGGAGCAGCATCGTTTCTGACGGAAGGCCGCTTTGCAATCACTGGAGTCCGCCGGGGATGCGTCCGTCCGCTCTCAAATGAGTTGACGCGGCATCTGCCAAAAGGGAACCAGGCCCTTGGAACCAAGCCGCTAATATACAGGCGGCTGTCTGGGATCGTGGAAGACCGAATTCCAGCGCCGGATGTCGCCGATATTCCCGAAGTTGGCGAGCGTAAAGCTGTAGAGGAACTCGTGGTAATTCGGGTTGACCGCGCCTACTGTTCCCAGTTCGAAACGCCGGTAGCCGAGCGTCAGGCCGCAGCAATCCCAGTTGTATACGGCTTGCACTCCTGCGTACTGCAGGACGCTCTGCACGAAGTCGTAACTGCCATTGAATGCCAGGTTCAAGCCCTTGCCGTTCGGTTTGCCGATCTCCAGGAAGGGCTGCAGCAATTGGCTCTTGAGCGTTCCGAGGGTGGGGCTGTTGGGGCTTACAGGCTCATCGGGCGCGTTCAGCATCGCGCGGACAACGCCCACAGTGGTGCGGCCCACGGTATAGCCGGCGTAGAGATTGTCCGCATTGAACTGTCCCATCTTGGGGTCATAATCGAAATCCCATTCGATGCGCAGATTGTTGATGGCCTCGAACCGCAGGCGCGAGATCAAAGGAGAAATGTTGCGGGGTGAGGTAAGAAATGCCACCCCGGTCAGATCCAGAGTGGAATTGAAGATATTGCGCCGGTTGGGGATAAGCGCACCGCCAAAGGTCGGATCCATGAAGAATTCCTGCGCAACCTGCCAGCTTGCCCACTCCCGCGGCATGGCAGCACAGCCGCCGGCGGCCTTGGTGTCCTTCTGGCCACAGGATCTGCCGCTGGCGGGCCGCAGGTAGAGCCTTTGCGTCAGTGAGTAGCCGCCTTCACTGGTGTTTGTAGCGATGTCTGCGGTGTCGAACAGGAGCACATTGCGCGCCTGCGGGCCGATTCCTCCCACAAACCGGTAATTGAACTCCGGTTCGATAACGTGCCGCAGTACCTGCTTCCCGAACGGAAGCACAAAGTCACGCTCCATTGCCGGTGGCCGGATATCAAGGGAGGCCTCGATATCACCCCGGTGGAGCGCGTCGTGGCTGATGGTGGGGATGCCGTTGTTGGCTCCTGTCAGGTCGGGGTGCTGGCTAATGGTGTAGGAGGTGTCGCGCAACGCTCCGCCCGCCACCATGCTCCAACCCCCTCCCACAAGCGGCATCGAAAGATGCGGATAGAAATCGAAGCGCCCCACATTGCGGGCATGGAAGCCCGGCTCCGAGCGGCTCAGATAGTTGAGCGACGATCCCATCCCCCAATACACCCGTGAGCTTCGCAACGGCCGGTCCAGTATGTCATAGCGCAGATTGGGCAGGTGGAGAAGCCTCACTTCGTCGCCGTTGACCGTGCTGGCAAAGGTCTCGAAGCGCTCCAGAGAAGCCGAAGGGATAAGCCCCCTGTGGGCGTGCGTAAAGGCTACGTCGCTGCTCACCTGGGAGCTGGTGGCCTGCGCGTAGTTGTCGTCAAAAATCAGCCGGTAAACGTAGCTTGACAGATACTCGGCGATGCCGGAGATGCGCGTTTCGCTGGAGAAATCTCTGCGTCCGAAGGCGCTGACATCGGTTCCGCCCTGGTTCACCCGCTCGGTCACTACGGAACCGGAACCCTGGCTGGGGGACTGGCTGGATCCCGAGGGAGGCGACGCCGTACTCACCGTCTGCGTAATACCGCGGTCGAACAGAGCATTCCAGCGCACGGTCAGGTGATCAAGTCCCTGTCCCTTGTAGCGGAAGTCGCCATTGGGAGCCCAGCCGCGTTTGCTGAAGTACTCAGTGCCGACCACCATGTCCATGCTGCGGTTGATCGCCCAGTATACCTGTTCACCAAAGACGTAGCCCTCAATGGAGGAGTTGCTGAGGACGGGAATGAGCAGCCCGCTCTGGCGGCCGTTGGTGTTCACGGGATGGCGGAGATACGGCAGATAGAAGATGGGGATTCGAAGAAATTCGAAAAAAGCGTTAGAGGTGGAGGCTTCGCCATTCTCCATGCTGATGGTGTGAGCGATGATCCTCCAGTCGGGCTTCGGGAGATGGCAGTTGGTCATGGAGCCATCGATGATCCGGTATCGGCCCTCTCCGGTTTCAAGGACGACCCGCCCGGTAAACAGGAAGGGATTGGTTGTGGCAAAGACGATGGAGTGGCCCAGGGCGGCAACTCCATGCGAGCCCTGGACATCATAGAAGCGCGCCGTATGCGCGTTCAGGCGCATCTCGCCGTGCGAAGCGTTGATCACCGTGCCTTCCGGGCCATCGGTCACGTGGACGTGCCCATCCGCCTTCAGATCCGTTGTTGCCCGGTTATAGATAATTTTGTCGGCCTGGATCACGTAACTTTTGTAGTGGATCGTTACGTTGCCGATGAGCGTCCAGACATTGCCCACCAGCGTCTGCTCGGCGGCCTCGATCTGCACGGGGACTCCGGTTGCCGGCGCGGGTTCCGGCTGCGCAACCGGCAGAATCTCCTGGCCGGGGTCATCGGGAAGAGAAGAGGGCAGGGCAACCTGCACCTCGGGATTCTGATCTGACGGACCAGATCCCGCGGCATGCCCTTGGCCGGCCGGGGGTAACGCATTGGTCAACATCTGTCCCTGAAGTTGCAGGTGACAGAGAGCCAGCATCGTGATAAATACTAAGGTACGCGGGCGCATCCCAGAATCAGACCGGTGCAAGGCTCAGCATAGCAAAACCGGCCGCATAGAATGGGACGCGTAACGCGCAGCTCTGGCAGCAGACAAAACCCGGATTGGTATCACCTCGCATGGAACCTGAGGTCTGTGGGTTTGTCTGTCTCTTCGCGAATCCTCCCATCTTCTTGAGATCAACCTCCGTAAAGGCTCTTATATGCTCCCGGGCCTTGCGGATCGGAACCGCGGCATGAGGCTGTGAGCAGACCTCAGGGCTGCGCGAGAAGGGATACGGAGCTTTGAGTACATTGCCGAGTCAGGCCTGCCTTTCACCCTCGTGGAGAGAAGAAGTGAACCAGCGTGTGGCGGCGCACCGAAGCCGGAAAACCGGGTCCATGCCCGATGCCGATGCGACTCCGGAGGGTCAACCCGCAGGAAGCCGTCGTGCCGCGCAGGCCGCCGCGCGCGTCGCCGCGCGCTATGCCAAGGCGCCCAGCTACAGCGAAATGCTGGCTGCCGAAGCGCGCGCAGCGGCCCGTGCCGCCGAAGCCGCCTCCCAGGCTGCTCTCGAAGCGCATGCCGCGGCAGAATCCATCCTGGCCGGGATTGAGGCCGCATCGATGTCCGATGCCGCGCATGCGTTCGAGGCTCTAGCTCGCTCCGAGGCAAGCCAGAGCTGGGAGCCAGCCGCCGAGACGGCTTTGGCTGGCAATCCCCCCGCACCCCAGGTGGCGCAGCGGCAGCCTTTAGGCGTTCGCTGGGAACCCGACTTCCTGATGCGGGATGCTCCGCCGGAGGCCCGGGCAACCCGTGGACCGTCCCCGCATCCTGTGCGCGGGGAAGAATGGCAGGAACCGGCGTCGCAACCTGTGGCGGTTCTTGACAGCGAGGAGATTGAAATCGTCGAGCCGGCCCAGCCGATTCACGCCAATCTGATCGAATTTCCGCGCGAATTGGTGGCCACGCGCAAGGTTCGTCCCCGCCGGGCGGCAGGATCGCAGTCAGCCACGGCTGAGCCAGGGGCGCAACTGAGCATCTTCGAGGTGGATCCCGCCACGATCTCCACACAGCCTGCCGCGGAAGTGGAGGCCGCCGTTGCGGCTGCGCCTGTGTGGCCGGCGTTACCGCATTGGTCTGCCATCGAACTGGACGCGCTGCCCGAGGAGCAACTCGAGGAGGAAGAGGCTGTTGCCGCCGCGCAGGCTCCCGCGATTCCAGAACCGGAGCCGGCTCCTTTCAATCTCCGCTTGATGGCGCACGTAGTGGACGGATCTCTGATCGTGTTTGCCTTCCTGGCGGCGGCGATGGCTTCGGTGAATCCTACGGATCTGCCTGGTCTCAGGGAGCTTGAGTTGGGCGCGGCCGCGGCGTTTCTAGTAGCTGCCGGGCTCTACCATGCGCTCTTCTTCACGCTCGCCAAGGCCACGCCGGGAATGAGGTACGCCCATATCCGGCTCTGCACCTTTGAAAATGAGAGCCCCACGCGCGCGCAGCGATGGACCCGCATGGGCGCCTTACTGCTTTCGCTGCTGCCCGTGGGACTGGGAGTGATCTGGGCCATGTTTGACGAGAACCACCTGAGCTGGCATGATCGCCTTTCACGTACCTATTTGCGCAGATATTGAGGGCGCACCTCGAACACTTTCACGGCAAGGTAGGCTGTGCGGTCTATTTCACCTTTGCCGCGCTCTTCGCAGCGCCGCCGGAATAGCTCACCGCCCGCTCGCCCGCGTTGAGCGCATTGCCCAGCAGCACGATCCCGCCGGAGCCGGAGCCGCTGACCTGCGCGAAGACTTTGTTGCCTTCCGGAGAGCGCGATCCATATACAAATGCCCGCCGGGTGTCGCGCAGATCCAGCAGAGGCGCATCTCCCTCCGGTCTTGAAAGCTCCAGCCCATTGAAGATTGCGTCGTTCACGTCGTCGCAGACGATCGCGGGCCGGCCATCCGGCTTGTCGGTGATGTATTCGACATTCCGCAGCCGCACGCGGTCCGCGTGCCGCACGTAAAACCCGTAAGCCGGAAGATGGCCCATCATCCAGCACTCGGGATACTTGTCGGCAACTTCAGGAATCTCGCGATGCGTCCAGGCGGCATCTCCTCCGGCGACCGTGCGCATGCGGCAGTTGCTGATGGTGATGTCTGAGGGCCGCAGCCCAGGCACGCCGGTGATAGAACTGGTCACAATGGCTCCCTCCGCATCGACGCCCTCGATCAGCACATTGCGCAGGAATGAGCCTTCCTTCTTCTTGCGCTCGCCCAGCCGGACAAAGATCGGCGCGCGCACGTTCTGCATGCGGATGTTCGAAACCACCACCCCGTCGAGACTGCCACCATCCACCGTTTCGATGCTGAGCCCTCCGATCACGCGGGCGTTGACCGGGTTCACATTGCTGTAAATCACCGAGTTGCTGAAGACGATGTTTTCGAAGGCGCCATGCGTGGCCGTGCCCATCTTGAAGCCGTTGCACGAGGTCGTCAGCGTGCAATTGGTAACGGTGATGTTCTTTGTCGGCAGCACATCGCCTCCGTAAGGGCTTTCGCTCTTCAGGCAGATGGCGTCATCGCCGGTCATGATGTCGCAGTTCGACACGAAAACATTGGTCGAAGCCGTAATGTCGATACCATCGCAATTAACGCCGGTGGGTGGATTGCGGATGAGAATGCCGTCGATAACGACCGTGTCGCAGTTTACCGGGCGCATCGTCCATCCGGCGGAGTTCCTCAGCGTCACGCCGCTGATGCGCACATTGCGGCACTGCGCGAATTCCACCATCGGAGACGGCCGGCGATTGTGATTGGCGGGCCGGTGAATGAAGGTGGCCACATCCTTCCACTCGTTTTCAGGCGTCACGGGCGGGCGGTTGACGGTCTCCCAGTAGGCTGATCCCTGGCCGTCGATGACGCCCAATCCGCACAGCGTTACGTCGTCGGCCTTCTGCGCAAAGATGACGTGGTGCCCGTTGGCGTCTCCCTGCATGGGTGGCCCCGGATGATAGTCGTAGTCTTCGATCGACTTGCTGCCGAGCAGCACGCAGCCGGCTTCAAGGTAGAGCGTGACCCGGCTCTTTAGTTCCAGGCCGCCAATGAGGAATGTTCCCGGCGGCGCGTAGACCAGGCCGCCGCCGGCCTTGAAGACGTCATCGATGGCGCGCTGAATGGCCTTGGTGGTCAGAGTCTTGCCGTCGGGAACCGCGCCGTAGTCCAGAATGCTCCTGGCCGCGCGCAGCGGCGCCGCAAGGCCAACGCCTGCGGCCGAAAGTCCCATTGCCAGCGATGTGCCGGCCAGGAAATTTCTTCTTAACATCAGGTACCTCAGATGCTGCGTGAATTCATCCCTCGTGCCGCTGGACAGGAAACTTCACAACCGCGGGAAAGGCAGATTTCTACCCGCCAAACACTATAGCGGCGGATCGCGAAGAGGGGAAGTGCAAATAGCCTTTTTCCGCTCTGGCGTTAAGCGGGGTTATGATTCGCAGGCGCTGAGGCGAGGGAGATTAGCTTGCCGATCTGCGCAGGGCCGAGACGCCGGTTCCAATCAGCGCAATTTCATCGTCCTGGGGCAGAATTTCAAGCGAAAAGCTTTGCAGTGGACTCATCTTGACCATGCCCTCCAGGTGGCTGCGCAGCAGCGACAACTCCAGAAAGCCCACATTGTGCCCGGTGAAATAGAATCGGCCGGGACCGGCCAGATGGATAAAGGAAGCCGTAGCGGCGGCCAGAGCGCGGTGCCACAGATCCACGAATTCACGGCAGCGGGTGTCGCCCTTGCGCGCGTTGGCAAAGACCTCCTCCGGTTCCATGTCCAGAAAGCGCAGGCGCATGGCGCGATAGCCCATGATGCCTTCCAGATGCCCTATGCCGCCGCATCCGCAGTAGCGCTCTCTGGGATCAAGAGTCACCGTGACGTGACCGCCCTCCCACACGCCCTCCACGTAAGGCCAGCGCCCGTACCCGATTCCGTTGCCGATGGTCCACACGCGGGTCAGGCGGTCGAGCCGGCCACGCGTGGCGGCTATGCCAGCGGCGATGGCGTCGGCGTCGTTGCCCACGTGCACGGGCGCTTCAATGCCACGCGCCTTCAGAGCCCTGGCGAGATCCGCTGCCAGCCGCGCCCCTTTGATCTGGGGAAGATTGGGCGAGTCTTCCACCACGCCGTGGCGGACGATCCCAGGCACGGCGACGCCGATGCCATCCACCGCTGCTGCTTCGCTGCCGGCCAGCCTGACGATATGCCCGGCGAGCACGTCAACCAGCTCGCCTGCGGGCATTGAGACAAGCGCGTCCGGCTCGGCCGGGCCTTCGGGATAGCGCAACGGTGTGCCGGTGATCCGCTGGTCTTCCAGCCTTCCGGTCACGATGTGTCCCGTCATAACGGCGCCGATGGCTGTACTCATGTGAGCCCTCCGCTGGATTGGGACCCGTTCTCCCATCTCTTTTTCGCCGGCCAAGATGGCCGGCTTCCAGCCCCCAGCTTCGCTGTGGCAAAGCTACCTCGCCAACTTGCGCGTGCAAGAGCTGGAAGCTAAGGTCTACTCCGTCTGATACCGGTGCAACCGCCCAAGCCCGTTGAAGGCTGCCACTTTGTAGCATTCCGCAAGCGTTGGGTAGTTGAAGACGGTGTCAATGAAGTAGTCCACCGTGCCTCCCAGGGTCATCACCGCCTGACCGATATGCACCAGTTCGCTGGCGTCTTCGCCGATGATGTGCACGCCCAGCACCTTGCGCGTGTCGCGATGAAAGATGAGCTTGAGCCTGCCGGTGGTGTCGCCTCGAATCTGGCCGCGCGCCACCTCGCGGTAGTAGGCCATACCCACCTCGTAGGGCACGTCTTCGTCGGTCAGTTGCTCCTCGGTCTTGCCGATGAAGCTGATTTCAGGGATCGTATAAATGCCGTAAGGATAGAAGCTGGGATTGGAGCCGGTGATCTTGTCGTCAAAGGCGCGCGCCGAGGCGATACGGCCCTGCTCCATGGACACCGAAGCCAGCGACGGGAAACCAACCACGTCACCCACGGCGTAGATGTGCTCCACCTTGGTCTGGTAGTGCTCGTCCACGGCAATCCGCCCGCGGCTGTCCGCTTCCAGACCGGCGGCGGCCAGGTTCAGGTCGTCGACGTTGCCCTGGCGGCCTACGGCGTAGAGCAAAGCGTCGCCAGAGACGCGCTTTTTGCTCATCAGGTTGGCCACCACCGTGCCCGCGGTTGGCTCTTCCACGCTTTCCACTTCTTCACCCAGCCGCATGGTCACGCGGGCGTCGCGCAGGTGGTAGCTAAGCGCTTCAATGATCTCCTGGTCGGCGAACTCCAGCAGGCGGTTGCGCTTTTCGATGAGGGTAACGCGCACGCCGAGCACGGCGAACATGCAGGCATATTCCACGCCGATCACGCCGCCGCCCACCACAACCAGCGAGTGTGGCAGCGAATCCAGGCCCAGAATCTGGTCACTGTTGATAACAGTGCGTCCGTTGATGGGCACCTTCGGCGATGTGGCAGGCCTGGTGCCGACAGCGATGATGATGCGGTCGGCTTCCAGCGTTGTTTCGGCCTGCGGACCCTCTACGAGCACCTGATGGGGATCGATGAAATGGGCGACGCCGTGCACCACGTCAATGCCGTTGCGTGAGAGCTGTGCTTCGGTTACGTCGACCTCGGTCTTGATCACCGCCTGCACCCGAAAAGCCAGATCCGCCATGGTGATCTTTTCTTTGACGCGGTAGTTGATCCCGTAGATCGAGCGGTAGTTGTAACCAGACAGATGGAGCACGGCCTCGCGCATGGTCTTCGAGGGGATCGTGCCGGTGTTGACGCAGACACCCCCAACCACGGAACGCGACTCCACCACGGCCACTCGCTTGTGCATCTTGGACGCGGCTACGGCCGCACGCTGGCCGGACGGCCCGGAACCGATGACGATCAGGTCGTATTTAACGGCGCTCATGCGAAGCTCTCTCCAGAGGTCGCTTTCGTGACCGGCAATTGCGGATGGGCCGGAGGGCGGGAAATACCCTTATCCGGAGGCTAACACAGCACACGTAAAGACGAAAAAGCGAGCCGAAAGGTGAGATCTTTCCACAAAGAAAACGCTGCCGGAAGAGCTTCCGGCAGCGCGATCCAGTCCAGCGCGGCGTTCAGTGGCAGCCGCGGCATTTCCCGCGACTCTACGTGTGCGCGTTCCGCAACGCGGTCCTGAGCGCCGGTTGGCCGCTTGCGGCAAATTTACCACCGCTTTGCCTGCCCTCTTCCAGCCGGAACTGGATGATCATACCGTCCAGGTCGCTGGCCAGTGCCGCCAGGTTCTTCAGGGCTTCGACGGCTTCTTCGGCGGCCTGCGCGGTTTCGGCGGAGAGCTGCGAGATCTGACTGGCGGACTCCGAGATCTCTCCTGAAGCCGAGGTCTGCTCCGTTGCCGCCGTCGCGATCAGGTGAATCTGCTGCTCCACCTGCTTTGATGAATCGATGATCGCCCCCAGGCTGGCCCGGGCGCGGGCGGTCTCTTCCATGCCGCTTTCCACCGCCGTGCGGCTGTCGTCCATCACCTGCAGCGTTGCGCGGGTCTCTTCCTGAATGCTGCGGATCGTGCCGGCAATCTCTTCGGTGGCTCCCTTGGTGCGCTCGGCCAGCCGCCGTACTTCTCCGGCCACCACGGCAAAGCCGCGGCCGTGTTCGCCGGCGCGCGCCGCTTCAATCGCCGCGTTCAGTGCCAGCAGGTTCGTCTGCTCGCTGATCTCCTGAATGACCTTCACCACCTTGCCAATTTCTTCGGAACGTTGAGCCAGCGCGTTCATCTTCGCTGAGACGAGGTGTGTAGCGGCGGCAATCTTCTCCATGGTGGCGGAGGTGGTCTGCATCACGGCCCCGCCCTGGTCGGCGGTTTCGGCGGAGATGCGGCTGGCTCCGGCAGCGGCTTCGGCATTGCGGCTGATCTCGCCGATTGTCGCCGTCATCTCCTGAGCCGCGGCGGCGATCTGGTTGGTCTTGCTCGACTGTGTGTGCGCATTGCCCGCGCTCTGCACCGACCGGGCGCTGATCTCCGTCGTCGCCGCCGAAAGCGTCTCCGCGCCCTGCGCCACCGATTGCAAGACCTCTCGCATCGACGTCACGCTCGTGTTCAGTGCAGCCGAAAGCCGGCCAATCTCATCCGTGCTTGTCTCCTCCACGCTTACGGTCAGGTCCTTTTCCGCGACCCGTTCGAGCGCCGCGGCGACCGCCTTCAGCGGCGGCTCAATCACCCGCGTCAACAGCCCGCCAATGGTTGCGCACAGCAGCACGATCAGCAGGGTGACTCCGGCGTCGATCCAGAGGGCGCGGTTGCTGGAGAGGGTGGCGTACCTGGCGCTTTCCATGCCCATTTTTGCGTTGAGATTGAGGTCCTGGGCGACGGCGTCATCACTGGAATTCACGAGCGCAAGCGTGGCATCCGAGGTGAGGATGCCTGTGCCCTCGCCAGTCTTGCCCGCCGCCAGGAGATCCACACAGCGATTGCTTGTTCCCAGATACTGGGTAAACGAGGCGCTGAACTTCTCATAAAGCTCGCGTTCTCCGGGGTAGTCGATCGTCGGCTCATAATCCTGGAGCGCTCTTTGGTACTCTTCGATGGCCTTCTGCCGAGCTTCCCGGTCCTCAGCTATACACGGCGCCGTTTTGCATAAGAGCATGTTGAGATCCCAACGGCGCACGAGATTGATTGCTCCCTGAATATCAGCGAGATCAATGACCCCGGGAAAGCCATTCTCGCTGACATCCACGCTTCTGGTGGCAATGCCGCGAAATGTCGCAAAGGTATAGGCGCCCAGCAGGAGGCAGAGTCCGCAAACGATCCCGAAGGCGAAGGCAAACTTGCGGTGCACTGGAAGATTACGAAGCCACTTCATGCAATACCTCATCTCGAATGATTCGCTGGTTGTATCGGCGAAATCCGGCAGGTCTTGAGTGCCTTCGCCGCAGCGGACCTCACCGAGTTTCCGTGCCGGGACCGGTGTTTCATCGTGGGCAACCGTAATCGGTCCTTGCCCCGAGCCGAGGTGGCTCGCTATGCTTGGGCCGATTGCCCGCCCTGTTGCCAGACCACTGTGAAGTGAGGTGTCCGATGTCGCTGCGTTCGCTCATTGCTCGTTTCCGCCTGACGCCTGCGGTCCTGCTGGTGCTCGCCGGCCCGGCATGGCTGCCTCTGGCCACGCAGGCCCCGGCATCCGCCGCGACCGCTCCCAGCGCCGCGCAGCAGGAGGCGATGAAGGAAGCTGCCATCAAAGACCATCAGCGCATGATGGATCTGCTGGGCATCAAGCAGCTCCGCCCACCCGTGGGCCACAGCGCCAGCTCGCCGAACCCGGTCAACTACGACGAATCCAAAGCCAACCCATATCCCAACCTTCCCAATCCGCTCATGCTTAATGACGGCAAGCCGGTGAGCAACGCGAAGATGTGGTGGACCGAACGCCGCCCGCAGATCGCGGCCGACTTCACCCGCGACGTGCTGGGCCGCGTGCCTCCGCACACGCCCAAAGTCACCTGGCAGGTGCTCAGCACCACCCGCGACACGCTGGGCGGCGTTCCCGAGATCCGCAGGCACCTGGCCGGCCACGTGGATAACTCCATCGATCCGAAGATCACGGTGACGCTCGACCTGGTGGTGGCGACTCCGGCCAACGCCCCGGGCCCGGCGCCGGTCATCCTGGAACTGGCCTTCAGTCCGGAATTCATGGCCTCCATCGCCAGGAGCATTCCCGAGATGCTGCCCGGCGGTCCCGGCAATACCGGCCCAGGCTGGAAGGTGCAGGTGCTGCGCCGCGGCTGGGGTTATGCCGTGCTGTTGCCCACCAGCTTCCAGGCCGATAGCGGCGCCGGACTTACCGACGGCATCATTGGGCTGATGAACAAGGGCCAGCCGCGCAGCCCTGAGGATTGGGGCACGCTGCGCGCTTGGGCCTGGGGCGCCAGCCGCGCGCTCGACTACCTGGAAACCGACCCCGCCGTGGACGGCAGGCAGGTGGGCATCATGGGCCACTCCCGCTTTGGCAAAACGGCCCTGGTGGCGATGGCCTACGATCAGCGCTTCGCGGTTGCCTACATCAGTTCCGCGGGCACCGGTGGCGACAAGCTCTACCGGCATATCTACGGCGAGCAGTTGGAGAACCTGGCCGCCGCGCCCAACTTCTACTACTGGATGGACGGGAACTTTCTGCGCTATGCCGGGCCGCTGTCTACCGCCGACCTGCCCGTGGACGCGCATGAGCTGATCGCCCTGTGTGCGCCGCGGCCGGTGTTTATTGGCGTCGGCTCGCAGAAGGCTGGAGACGCCTGGGCCGACCCCACCGGAGAATTTCTCGCGGCGGTTCACGCCAGCCCCGTCTATCGGCTGCTGGGCATGAAGGGGCTGGGCGCAACAAAGATGCCGCCGATGGGCACGGCGCTCATGAGCGGCAACCTGGCCTTCCGCCAGCACCACTACGGCCATACTCCCGGTCCAAACTGGCCGTACTTCCTGGAATTCGCCAGCCGCTACCTGCACGCGCCCAAAGGGGAGAAATGACCAAACGCGGGCGTCGGGTGGTGAAGCCTGCATCATGGAACGGCAAATAGGAGGTAGTCCTGTGAATCGGCGACAATTCCTCGGCGCGGCTGGAGCGGCTGCAGCGGCTCCAGCCGTTGCAGTGGCTGCGGACCTTCAAAAGCAGTTGCGTATCACCGGCCTGGAGACCGACGTGCTGCACTTTCCCGCCGGAAGGGTCTTCTACGACGCCATTCACACGATGGGTGGCGCGCATGAAGGGCTGGTCTTGCGTCTCCAGACCAATGCCGGCATCACTGGATGGGCCTACAGCTCGCTTGCCGTCATTCCAGGCTCGGCGGACGCCCTGCAGCAGATCGTGCAGAAGGCGCTCAAGCCGATCCTGGTTGGCCAGGACCCGGCCTTTCCCAAGCGACTCCGCGCGAATATGTGGCAGGCTCTCGAATATGCCGGCGTTCAAGGGCTCAACCAGTTTGCCATCTCGGCCGCTGAAGATGCGGTGTGGGACATACTGGGCAAAGCCTTCCAGACGCCGGTCTACAAGCTTCTCGGCGCGTACGCTGACCGCTGTCCCGTTTACTCCATGTGCGGCTGGTACTATCCCAACGACGACGATCTTTCGCAATTCCGGAAGGCAATCGAGTCAGCCTTCGACGAAGGCTTCAGCGCCGCCAAGATCAAGGTCGGCCGCTTTTCCCTGCAGGACGACGAGCGCCGGATCAAGCTGGCCATGCAGATCGCCGGACCCAAGCGCAACATCATGGTCGACGCCAACCAGAAGTTCGACGTCGCCGAGGCCATTCTCCGCGGCAAGGTTTATGAGGAGATGGGCTGCTACTGGTATGAGGAGCCGACCGTTCCCTACGACCACGCAGGTTACGCGCGTATCGCGGAAGAGCTTGAGATCCGCATCGCGGGTGGCGAAAACGAGTACACGAAGTACGCCTTTGCCGACCTGATCTCGCGTCATTGTGTCGATGTCGTGCAGCCCGACGGCCGTCGCGCCGGGGGCGTCTCCGAGTGGATGGAGATCGGAGCTCTCGCCGATGCCGCCCGCCTGCCGATCGCCAGTCACGGAGGCGGACCGGGTGATCTCCAAATGCTGCTCGCCATGCCCAATGCCATTGCCATGGAGTCCGGCAGCTACCGGGGCCGCTCCAATACCATCGAGCAGCTGCACATGGTCGACAGCGCCGTTCTTGCGCCGGTTACCCCCGGCATGGGAACTGAGCTTCGCCCCGAGTACGTTGAAAAATATAAAGTCTGATCAGGTACAACGCTGCTATGTTCCAGGCCCGGCGCACCAACTGTTTCGGTTGAGGCATCTGCTTCACCGCACCCAGGTCAGCCACGCCCAGCCCACTGCCAGTGTCGCCAGCGTTACCGGAATCCCCACGCGCGAGTAGTCCCAGAAGCCGATGTGCACCTCGTCATGCGAGCGCTCCACCACGATCAGATTCGCTACTGAACCGGTGATGGTCAGGTTGCCCGCCAGCGTGCTGGCCATGGCCAGCACCAGCCAGCCATTCCGCGCATCGTGAAAGGCTGGCATGATCGACTTGAGCAGCATTACTGCCGGCACGTTGCTTACGATGTTCGACAGCACCGCCGTGACCGCCGTGAAGATGCCCGTGTCCTGAAGATTAAAGCGGTCGGCAAAGCTGAAAAGGTAGCTGGTCAAGCCCGCGTTTTCCGCCCCGCCCACAATCAGGAAGAGACCGACGAAGAAGACCAACAGCCCCCAGTCCACCTCGTCATAGACCAGCCTGGGATTGCGGGTGCGCGTGATGAGCATCAGCGCCGCGCCTATGGCCGCCATCATGGCTGGCGGCACGCCCGCGATAAAACCGATCAGCACCAGCGTGATCACGATGGCGGGCTTGCGCAGCTCGCGCGCTGAAACCTGCGGGATCGCCGACTTCAGGTCCTCGGCCTTGCCGGTCACATCGCCGTTGCCGCAGAGTCGCCGGATGATCAGCCAATCCAGCAGCAGGCCAATCAGAGCTACCGGCCCCAGGCGCCCGAGAAAGTACCGGTAGCTGAGCCCGGAGAATGAGCCAATCAGCATGTTCTGGGGATTGCCGGTGATTGTGGCCACGCTGCCGATGTTGGCCGCCGTAGCCACGGCCAGCAGATAGGGCAGAGGTTTCAGTCCCATGCGCTTGGTGGCCAGCAGCGCAAACGGCACCATCACCAGGCAGATGATGTCGTTGACGAAGAATGCCGAAAGGATGCCGGTGATGAAGATGATTGTCGGCAGCAGATGGCGCGGTTTGAGCCGCGCGATGATCTGGCCGGTGATCCAGTCGAAGAAGCCGGAGAGATGCAGGCAGCCGACCACCAGCATCATGGAGAACAGCAGGACCAGCGTGCTGAAGTCGACAAAGCGCAGCGCCTCCCGGGCCGTCATAATGCGAAAGGCGACCATCAGCACCGCGCCGATAATGGCCATGCCCGGCCGGTCGATCTTCATCCCCGGCAGCTTGCCCAGCGCGAAGACCACGTAGCTGACGGCAAAGACCGCATAGCCGGCCATCACCTGCCACTCGGCAAGAGGGCTGCCCGTACCCGGCCATGCCGATAGCAGAAAGTGAAGCGACTCCATGATGAATGCAGTGTACGTGAGCCGCAGGCCCGCCTGAGTCTTGATCGGCGGGACCGCCTGGATCTTTCCGTCATTCAGGCGCCAGATTTCCCGGCGGCGGCTCTCAAAATGTTTTAGTCTCAGGGTATGGAATTCAGGGTAAGTGAACTGGAGCAGGAGCCGGTCGAATTCGACCTGGAACTGGCTCCGGGCCTGGTCGATTTTGGCGAGGAAGCCGAACAGGCCGGGCAACTGGCCATCTCCGGCCGCGCTGAGGTGATCCACGAACATCGCGGGCCCAAGGAGATCGTCCCGGATATCCGGCTAAGGGGCCGGTTTGCCGGCAAATTTCAGATACCTTGCGCCCGCTGCGTCGAGCCGGTCGAGGTGCCCCTGACGGCGGAATTTGACCTCATTTACCGGCCCCTGGGGGCTGATTCCGGCTTCCCGGAACGGTCCATCACAGCACCGGAGACCGAAATCGGGTATTATCAAAAAGACAGTCTGTTGCTTGAAGATGTGCTGAGGGAGCAGGTGCTTTTGTCCCTGCCGGTCAGGACGCTGTGCAAGCCCGACTGCAAGGGACTTTGCCCGCGCTGCGGCCAGAACCGCAATCTCCATCCATGTTCCTGCGAGGAGGGTCCGAGCGACCCCCGATGGCAAGGGTTGGCTGGGCTGCGTGGCCGGATTAAGTCCTGAGAAATCAGCCCTCTACGAGATGAGGGCGCTTCGCCGCGCCGCAAGGCCGGTCCTGATGGGGTTCCCCATTCTTTTCGCGTTTGTGGCGAAGTACGATGGGGCTGTACGCCGGCGGGGCCGCGAAGAGACGAAAGGAATTGCATCATGCCGAATCCGAAAAGGCGCCACTCGACGCGCCGCACCGCCAACCGCCGTGCCCACGACTTTTTGACCGCCAATGGTCTCTCCGAGTGCCCCAGCTGTCACGAAAAGAAGCTACCTCATCGCGCCTGCCCCAAGTGCGGAGAGTACAGGGGACGTGCCGTTCTCGAAGTCAAGGAAGCTGCAAAGTAGGTCATCTGGGCGGCCATGCTCATCGACATCGCGCTTGACGCCGTCGGTTCTGACAAAGCGCCGGAGCCGGAGATTCGCGGAGCAGTTCTAGCCTGCCGTGCGCTGCCGGTACGGGTCCACCTGATTGGGCCGGAGCCGGACCTGCGCGATCTGCTTGACGAGCACCTCGAAAATGAGGACTTGCCGATCGTCATTCACCATGCATCCGAGCGCATCGCGATGGAAGAAAAGGCCGCTCAAGCGGTTCGCTCCAAGCGCGACAGTTCCATGCGCGTCGGCCTTAAGCTGGTGCGCGAGGGCAAGGTCTCCGGGTTTGTCACGGCCGGTAACACCGGCGCGGCCATGGCCACGGCCAAGATGGTGCTGGGCGCATTGCCCGGCGTGGACCGTCCTGCGCTGGCGACGCCCATGCCCACTTCAAAGGGCAATCCCTGCGTGCTGCTCGACGTAGGCGCCAACGTCGATTGCAAAGCCCATAATCTGGAGCAATTCGCCGTGATGGGCGAGATGTATGCCCGCAGCGTTCTCAAGATTCACAAGCCGCGCGTAGGTCTGCTCTCGATCGGCGAGGAAGAGACCAAAGGCAACGAGCTGACCCGCGAGGCCTTTCCGCTGCTCAAGGCGCTGCCCATTCACTTCATCGGCAACGTTGAAGGCCGTGACATCTTCAACGGCAACGCGGACGTGATCGTCTGCGACGGCTTTGTCGGCAACGTGGCGCTCAAAACCAGCGAAGGCATCGGGCGCTTTGTTCGCGACGCGCTGCGCGAGTCATTAACGCGGACGGTTACGGCGCAGGTGGGAGCGCTGCTTTCGCGGCGGGCCTTCAACGATTTCCGCCGCCGGCTGGACTACACCGAATACGGCGGCGCGCCGCTGCTGGGCGTGCGTGGCGTCTGCATCATCGGCCACGGCTCCTCCAACGACAACGCCATCTACAACGGCATTCGCGTGGCCTACGAATTCGCTAAAGCCGGTACCAACGAACGCATCGAACGGGAGTTCGCAGGCCGGCAGAAGCACAGCGTGGCGGCTCATGAGGCCGGCCACGACGATCCTGTGCAGTGAACAGATTTTCAGCAACCCTTTGTTGCCTGTGGTTAGTTCCCTATGCCCGCGAAGTCTTCACCGCAACGGCAATTTGATACGGCCCTCCTGAGCCTGCTGGCATGTCCGGCCTGCGGGGGCGAGTTGCGCCTGGACGATTTCCGCCTGGTTTGCGCAGGCTGTGGTCGTGGCTATCCCATTGTGGAGGGGATCCCGGTGCTGATCGCCGAGCGGGCTGCGCCAATGGATTTTGGTGGCTCAGGCATTCCCCCTGCATGATCCTGAAGAAAGGAAGCTGGCGGGTGACCAGAACTCGAATTCAGTCTCGGATGCCGGCTGTGGCGCGCCTCCTCTGCCCGGTGATTGCCGGTCTGTTCATGCTGCTTCCGGCGGCCTGGTCAAAGACTTCCTCTGCTGTCTCCCACGCCAGCGAACTTCGGAGCACAACCCTCTGGGCTGGCGGCGTCGGCGGCTACCAGATCTACCGCATACCGGGCATTCTAGTGACCAAGCGAGGCACCATTCTTGCTTACGCTGCTGCGCGCCGCGAACTCGACAGAGGTGATTGGTCTGACACGGACATTGTGCTCCGGCGAAGTACGGACGGTGGCCGCACGTGGGTACCGTCGCGGCGCATCGCGGGCGACGGGCATGGTACGACGGACAACCCGGTCGCAATTGTCGATCGCGAAACAGGGTCCATTCATTTTCTTTTTCAGAAGGACTACGCGCGCTGCTACTACATGCGCAGCGATGACAACGGGCGAAGCTTCTCGCCGCCCGTTGACATCACGTACGTCTTCGACCAGTTTCGCAGGCAGTATGACTGGCACGTGATCGCTCCCGGCGTGGGGCACGCCATCCAACTGCGCAGCGGGCGCCTGCTGGTTCCTGTCTGGATGTCGCTGGGGAAATTGATGGGGCACAATATCCGCGCGCACCGTCCTTCCGCCATCGCCACGATCTATAGCGACGATCATGGCAGGACGTGGAAGCGCGGAGAGATCATCCTCGACAATTCTGCAACCATTCCCAATCCCAGCGAATCCATGGCGGTCCAGCTCGCCGATGGGCGCGTGATGTTGAATATTCGGAATGAATCAAAGCGGCATCGCCGGGTCGTTGAGATCAGTCCGGACGGGATCAGCCACTGGTCGGCACCGCGCTTCGACGATCAGCTTTTTGATCCCATCTGCGCGGCGAGCATTGTCCGCTACAGCACGCACCCGCCGGATGACCGCAACCGGATTCTCTTTGCCAATCCCGACAGCGAGGACTTTCCCGGATCGGGGCCAAAGACGTTTCGCGCCCGCCGGAACCTGACCATCCGGATGAGCTACGACGAGGGCCGGACGTGGCCCGTCAAGCGAGTGCTCGATCCCGGTCCCTCCGGGTACAGCGATCTCGCGGTTGGCCCTGGCAAGACCATCGACTGCATCTATGAGTCAGGCAAAGCGCAAGATCACGAGTTCAGCGGAGCGCGCATCGTGGTGGTGCAGTTCAAGCTGGGCTGGCTGCTCGATCACTGAACGTCCTAGCCGGCCGGCGCACGGATCGGTATCGCCATTCACGATTCTGTGACGCCGCTGCTGCTGGCTGGCGTCCAAGGTGCGACGGCAGGAGGGCGCAACCGGGTGAAGCAAAGAACGGCAATGCACAGCGCGGCGACCAGGATGGACGCAGCGGAGATTTCCAGTGCCGCGGCAAGTCCCACCGTGCTCTTCAACGCGCCGGCGACCAGCGCCATGACACCACCGCCGATACAGCCCGCGGAGTTGAAGATGCCGTAAGCGGTGGCGCGCAATTTCTCTGAGATCACCTGGCACAAAACCGGCATCAGGTTGCTATCCCAGAATCCTCTGCCCAGGCCAAAGGAGACCAGACAGGGAATGAGTACCCACCAGGAATATGTGCCGGCGACCAGCAACAAGCCCGGCCCGGCCAGCATGAGGCCGATGGCCTGCGTCCAGCCGCGCGCCCTGCGGCTGGTTCGCGACCAGGCATCGGCCAGCCAGCCTCCGATGAGGATTCCGGCAAAGGATGCGGCCTGAATATAGAAAGTCGCCGAAAATCCCGCGGAAGCCAGATTCAACTTATAGCGCTCAAAGAGGAAGAGTGGCAGCCATGTATAGACACACCAGAGAGCGATGGAGACCAGAGTCATGGCTGCCAGCAGGAGCAGGAATGCGCCGTTGCCGGCGAGTTCCGCAATCGCAACGGAAAACGGCAGCTTGTTTGTCTCTTTATCCGTTACCCGTACTTGCCTTGGCGGGTCTTTCAGGCTGAACGTCAACAGAAGCAGATAGAACAAGCCGCCCGTACCGAGCACATAAAAGACAACGTGCCAGCCGTAATACTCGCCGATCCATCCGCCGGCGACTCCGCCGAAGACGATGCCGGCATACAGGCCGCTTTGGTGCAGCCCGACCGCGCGCGAACGGGACGCTTCGCAGTGGTAGTCGGCGATGAGGGCCAATGCCGCGGGAATGTAGCACGCCTCGCTCAAGCCCATCAGCGCCTGTGCCGTCAACACTTCCGCGTAGGTGTGGGCCAGCCCCAGAAAGAGCGTAACCAGCGACCAGATGCCAAAGCTTGCCAGGATCACGTTGCGGCGGCTGAACCGGTCTGCCAGGTATCCCACAAAAGGACTTACCGCGCCGTAAACCCAGAGGAAGATGGTTCCCAGCAAGCCCAGTTGCACGCTTGACAGGTGAAGATCGGCGCGCAACAGCGGGAAGAGTGTGAAGATAACCTGGCGGTCTACGTAGTTCAGCGCCGCCACGACCCAGAGGAGCGCGACTACGAGCCAGGGATAGATCGATCGCTTCTGCGTCATCTTCCCGCCGCCGTGGATGCCAGCAGCTTTTGGCCCAGTTCTGTTGCAAGAGCCCGCGCGCGCAGGTCCGCTTTCTCTGTGCTGTTGAGCTCCCGGCGCGGCAGCACGCATGTTCCGCAATCGATGCCCGTCCATTGGAGCATTTGCTTGACCACGGGCTGAATGGGGTAGGCGAGCAAAACCTGGATGAGCTCGTTGATATGGTGCTGCACGTGTCGGGCAAGCTCCCATTCGCCACGCATCGCGTGTTGGTGGAGCTGCACAAAACTGTCAGGCATGAGATTGTAGGTGCTGCCAATGCCTCCATTTGCACCGGCGATCAGCCCCGAGGCCAGCATCTCATCGCTTCCTGCAAGGACGACGAATCCTGCCTTTCGTATCGCCCACAACATGAAGAAATCGGAGTCGGTAAACTTCAGCCCGACGATGTTCGGTATCGCGCACAGCTCCAGAATTTGCTCCGTGGTGCGAATGGCGGTTGAGAGAGAAGGGAAATAGTAAATCAGAAGCGGCACCGCGGAGGCCGCTGCGATGGCCTGGTAGTAGCTCTTCACTTCCGCGAAGGAGTAGCTCCCCGCTGGCGGCAGACTGCTGACGTAGTGAGCGCCCGCGGCTCCCGCGTGCCTGGCTAATTGCACCGCATCCCGAGTGGAAGACGCTCCGACATGAACGATGACTTTGGCGCCCGGAGGCGAGCAACGGACTGCGCACTCGGCGGCGGCCTTTCTGGCGTCAAGCGAGAGCTGCAGTCCTTCGCCGGTTTGTCCGCAGACGTAAACTCCGTGCACTCCGGCCCGGTAGACACGCTCAAGCAACTGCTCGTAGGGCTTTGCCTGAAATTCATCTGCCTGGTTGGTGGGTGTTACCAGCGCAGGAAAAATCCCACACAGCTCGCTCATCTCTCGCTTCACTCCATTCATTTGCCCGGCAACGCACGATCACCCCGAAAGGGACACCGCATGCATTCCAGGCCAACCTTCAATCGCCTCTTATAGCAATATCACCGACTGCGTTCTGCGCCGGTGTGGCCTTCATTCGCTGACGGCCAAATTCTGTACCATGCAGAACGCGAACTGATTCAGGGCTTTTTCGCCAGCCCGCGTTGACTACGCTCCGCCCATGATCCTGAGGAACGAGTGGACGTGCAAATCGGGCAGTGTGCCCTGCCACTCGCCTGCTTTGTATTCGCCTGCGAGGATGCTTCCTTCCGGCTCCAGGACGACGCGGGAAGGCGCCTGCGGCAGCCGGAGGCGCAGGCGTATCGGCCCGGTGCGGGGCACTACTCCCTGGTGCCTAAACTGGCCCGTTACCGGCACACCCGCAGTGTTGATCAGGTGAACCAGTGTCTGGCCCTCTTTGCGGCGCAGCACGACTTCCACCTCCGGATAGTCGCCTTCAAGGGAGACGGAGGGCGCATGCAACGGCTGCAGGAGTAAGCGCGCCAGCGAGCGGAGGATGGGCGTATCGGCGTTTCCATAGGAAGAAGCGATGGGGCCCGGGCAAACCACGGCGGCTCCCCGGCCGTGCCGCACCTGGGCGGCGATGGGAATAGCATTCTTGCGCGCGTCGGGCGTGGGATAGGCGGCCGCTACCACATCGGACTGTGGAGCGCTAACTCCGACCCAGTTACCCGAGATCTGAGCGAAGCCGGCTTCGTCGGCCACATAGTATGTGTGCTGCTGGGCAGGGCCAGCCAGTGGCAGAGGGAGAGCGCTCGAGAAAAGCCGGGCATTCTCTGCGCCGAAGAGCAGCAGCTTGCCCCCGTTGGCGACGTAGGTGGCGAGGGTCGCGGCCGCATCGCTACCGATGTCCTGCCAGTCGGGAAGGACGATGAGCGGATATTGCGCGGCACTCTCGGCGGCCTGCCAGTCGGGAATCAGATCGACGGAGTAGCCCATAGCGAGCAGCAGATCCACGGCCCCTGCCGCGGGCGCCTCGGCGTTTCCCCAGCCGCCAAAGGGGCGTCTGGCGGTGCGGTAAAGCGTGCGGCCGGAGAAGAATACGCCCACCTCAGGCAGGCTTTGCGAGCGAAACGACCAGCGCTGGCGCTGGCGGCAAAAGGCGGCCACGGTGGAGGCTGCGTGGACTACGCGGTCATCGATCCAGCCGGCCCGTGTGGGGACGTAGTAGATCTGGTATGCGCCGCCTTGTGCCAGCACAATGGCTGCCTCCTGCTCCAACTCGACGGCGGGCTTGGCGGACTGGTTCCGGAACTGCGTACCTTTTTCGAAGCCCCAGGACATCAGGTCCCAGGGTTTGCCGCAGCGCGAGATATAGCGCGCTTCGATGCGGGCCTGCCGCGCCGCCGCCTGATCGGCCAGATCGCCGGAGAGGTAGTCAAGCGGCAGGGTTGGCCGCTCCGGGGCGAAGGTCGAGTACATCCAGTTGCTGGTGATCTGGTAACCGGGCCGGGAGCGGTGCAGGGCGTCCGCATAGCGGGCCACGTACTGGCGGAACTGCTCGCGCTGCATGTCGAGAAACTCGATCCAGCCCTGATCGCCGGGTTCCTTGGGGAGCGTGGCGATGCCGGTCTGGGCCTGAAACCTGCTCTGTGCGGCCTCGCAGTAGTCGGGCGTGACCGCCCAGCAGTCGCCGTCCACCCATGAGCCGTCCAGATCGTAGTTGTGGGCTACTTCCTCCAACTCGGGAATCATCAGGTTCTGCTCATAGGCGCTGTAGAGGCTGGTTTCACGGCTGGAAGGCTTGCCGTCGGGGCCGATGCACGCCCAGTCGGGATGCCGGGTGACGGCGAGGGCGTCGAGGACGCCGGAGAAGTGGTTATAGAGAGCGACGCCGTGGGCAGCGGTCACGCGGCGCCAGATTGCGAGCGAATCCTTCACGATGCCGGGGGCGGACATGCCGGTTTTGGAGGGGAATCCCAGGTAGCCGGGGTGGCCCTTGGAGTCGTACTGGACAAAGTCGGGATGCACGCTCTCCAGCAGATGGGCAACCATGGCATCCGCCAGGTCGCGGCCGAGGTCCTTATCCTGCGCCGTGGGATGCAGGTCGAAGTGGAGACCGAAAAAGCAGTCCTTGCGCTTCAGGCGCGGTGGCTCGGCGGCATTGGCTGTGTGCGCCAGCAGAACAGCGGACGATGCGGCTAGAAATTCCCTGCGGTTGAGCTTCATCTTTCCCCCTTACGGACAGTGGCGCCGCGCCGCCGAATCACGGCGCGCGCAAGCGTGCACCAGTGTAAACCGCGGCGCGCAATTGCGTCAGGCTACGGTTAATGAAGTAATGGCTGTTTGTCTGAGAAGAAAGCCCGCGAACACCGGCGGCTTAATGCGGAACGGCTTCGCAGCCGTCCACTTCGCCGCGCGGGCGGAAGAGGCAATCGAAGTCAACCGCCGACGCTTTATCCCTACCGTGATAGCCCACCGCCTGAATTTGCGCGGGAACGAAGCCGGCGTCGAACATATACTTGAGCGCCTCATGGAAATGCCATTCCCCCTGATACGTGTGAATGACCGGCAGCTCCATCAAAATGCCCGCCGCTTGCAGGATGGTCTGCCTGGCGCCCTCCATGACCTGTCTTTCGTAGCCTTGAGTGTCGATCTTCAGCAGCAGATCCTGCCCCCCCAGGAATGGCGCGGCAACCTGATCGAGCGTATAAATCGGAACCTCTTCCGTGTGATCCACCGTCATCCGATCGTCATGGAGCCGGGCGACATCGCTTAAATCGAGAATTGAGTTGAATACGGAGAGCTTGGAGGCATGCAGAGTGGCCGTTCCCGATGCCGCGCCCAAGCCGCAATGATGAGCCTGCCAGTTGCCGTCTGCTGCTGCTCTTCTGGCAAGAATCTCGAATGCGGACTGAGTGGGCTCAAAGGAAACGATTCTGCCGCGATACCCGTCAGCCCGCAGTGATTCGCCAAACTGGCCAATATTCGCACCTACGTCGATCACCGTGCCGATCTTTCGGCTTTCGATAAAATCCATGAGGTCTCGAACCCGCCGCCTTCCGACGTGTATGATCCCGAGACGCCTGTAGACAGCGCGTGTGATGCGATTCACCTGGGGGCACTCCGCTTCACTCTATAGTAATTGGGGCCGTGGCGGGCCACGCGCTGCGCGGGGCGAAGTGCTGGGCAAGGGCTTGAATTGGCTGGAGGACTACCGCTGCCGGTAGAAGGGGAGAACGATCAGCATGGCGAAGAAAATGGCCGCACCCAGAGCAAGAGCGATCAGGCTATAGAGAAGCACAAGGCTGGGGCCCTGGGAAGACTGGTCTGCGATTGCTTCTTCGGGTTCCGCGTCTTCGCGGCGGGGAGGCAGGATCTTCGGATCACTCATATTTCAGGGCCTCCACAGGATCGAGTTGGGCGGCACGGGTCGCGGGCACGGTGCCGAAGATGACGCCGACCATGGTGGCTGCGCCCAGTGCGATGACAATGGACACCGGTGAGATGGGCAAGGCGTAGTCGGTAAAGAAATGGATCGAAAGCGGAACGGCAAGCCCGACCAATGTGCCGACAGTTCCGCCTGAGAGCGAGATGATGACGGCTTCGGCAAGAAACTGGAGCTTGATCTCCCGGTAGGTGGCGCCCAGCGCCTTGCGGATGCCGATTTCACGGATGCGCGAGCGCACGTTGGCCAGCATGATGTTCATGATGCCCACGCCGCCCACTGCCAGGGTGACGGCAGCCACCAGCACCAGCACCGCAGTGAGCGCGTCGGCAATCTGCGCGGCCATCGTGAGCAACTGCTTCAGCGTTTGGACCCTGTAGACGGAATTGGGCCGGTGGCGGGACTGCACGATATTCTGGATCTGCTCGGCGGCCTGGGGGACCAGGCTCATGCTTGCCATCGAAAAGTAGATCTGGTTGACCCGTTCAGTGCCGGTAAAGTAGCGGGCCACCGAGTAGGGAATCAGGATGGTTTGATCGGCAAGCTCCGATTGTCCGAAGTCGTCCACGCTTTCCTTGAAGACGCCAACGATGGTGAAGGGAATGCCGAGGATCTGAAAGTTCTGGCCAACAGCAGCATCGCTGTTTCCGTACCGTTCCCTGGCGAAGATTTCGGTGACCACGGCGCACTTCAGGTGGGCCGATTCGTCAGACTCGTCGAGGAAGCGGCCATCGGTCACGATGAGGTTGCGGATATGGCGGTAATCGGGGCTTACGCCCAGCACCAGCGTATCCTTGACGACGCCGCCGCCAAAACTGATGCGGCTGTGCATCTCCAGCACCGGCGAGGAATAAATGACGCCTGGGACCTGCGCATCGATAGCCTTCTCATCTTCACGGGTTAGGAAGTCGTTGTAGCGTACCCGCTCAGAGGCGGTGGCGCCGCCGCCAGCATACTCCAGTTCCACCGAGTTGGTGCCGATCTTCTGGATCAGCTCGAGCACGTACTTTTTCCCCGTCAAGCCGATGGTGACCACCAGAATCACGGAGGCGGTTCCGATGACCATGCCCAGCGCCGTGAGAGCAAAGCGCGTCTTGTTGGCGCGAAAACTATCCACTGCGATCTTGAGGATCTCGCTCAAGAGCATGGTGCGCCGGGCGCTCAACAGCGTCTGCTGAAAAGAAACACGGTGCGCTTGCTCGACGGGGTTCATGCGATCCTTCTTAGCAAGATGCGCCAACACGCCTGGCGGCTTCGATAATTGAAGAGGCAGGTCCGGGATAAGCCGCGCCGCGCATCCCTTTATAGAGTACGCGAAATTGCTGTTCTGCCGTTAATGGGCAGGTGAAAGAACGGGCTGGCGGTAGTCTGTTTGTAAATGAAAGCAGGGGAGAAAGTCATGCGCGCCCTGGTCTATACGGAGCTCCGGCAGGTGAAGCTGGATGAGGTTCAGCGCCCACGCCCGGCGGACGGGAAGATGGAGATTGCCGTGGCGGCGGCCGGCATTTGCGGCTCAGACATCTCCGGATTTCTGGGGCGCAGCCGGCTGCGCGTTCCGCCGCTGGTGCTGGGCCATGAACTGGTGGGCAGCACGCGGGACGGCCAGCGCGTGGTGGCCAATCCGCTGAGTAGTTGCGGGCAATGCGCCTTCTGCCGGAGCGGTGCGACCAATCTCTGCGCGGAGCTGCGCCTGTTGGGGATGGGCGGAGTTGCGGGGTGTTTCGCGGAGTATGTTGCGGTGCCCGCCGAGCAGGTGTACGAAATTCCCGACAGCCTGCCTGATGCGCGGGCGGTCTTCGCCGAGCCCCTGGCCAATGTGGTTCACCTCTTTCGGACTGCTGCTCCGCTGCCCGGTTTTCGCATCGCGATTGTAGGCGCGGGGGCGATGGGGTCGCTGGCCTTGCAGATGGCGCTGCGTTTGGGCGCGCGCGAGGTCCTGGTCCTGGACGTGAACGAGGCCAGGCTGGCGGCGGCGCGGCGCATGGGCGCCACGTTGGCAGTGCCTGCCGGCGAAGAAGGGCGGAGCGCGGCGCGGGCTTTCGCCGGCGATGGGCTTGAGCTGGTGCTGGATGCGAGCAGTCATGGCTCCACGCGCAAAATGGCCTTTGATCTGTGCCGGGCCGGCGGGCAGGTGGTGCTGCTCGGCATGGGCAAGGAGCCGTGCGCGATCGACTTTGCGGCCAGCGTCCGCAAGGAGCTTCGCGTGTTGATGTCATTCGGTTACACAGCGGCGGACTTTGAGCGCTCGCTGGAACTGCTGAAGGCGGGTGCAATCGACCTGACGCCTTGGACGGCGGAGCTGCCGCTTGCAGAGGGCCAAATGGCCTTTGAAAAAATGACCGATTCTCCCGGTGATACGCTCAGGATGCTGCTGCGCGTACGTTGACGCCGAAAGAAATCATTTCGCCTTTTCCGCCGGCTTCGCAGGTTTATTGGGCGCCGGAGGTTTGGCAGGCGCTGGACTCGGCTCTTTCGGCTTGGAGGGCTGCGGGCACTTGATCGAAGGCTTGCGCGCCCAGGTGAGCACGTCAATCGGTATGCCCTGCATGCAGAGATTGGATCCGGCGTGGGGCAGGCCGGTAAATTCGATTCCCTCGCCAATCCGCGGCTGCGCACCCTTGATCAGCAAGTTATAGAGCTTGCCGCTCTTGATGTCCTTTACTACCAGGCAGCGCATCACAACGCCCGGCTCTACGCAGCCTTCTCCCTCGATCTGCCCGGATTTTGGCAGAGGGCCCTCGCCGGCCACTACGGCTGCCGCCAGCAGGACCGCCACCACTGCCCAAGAAGCTTTCTCCACGGCAGTTCTCCCGGTCGAGGCGAGGATACGACGGAACGAGTTGCAAAGTCCAGTGAGGTTTGCGAAATCGCTTTGATATGATTGACCGGCGCAAACACCCGGCATGCAAAGCGTCGTGAACAGTGCGCGAACGTGCGTCCGGTATTTAAGGGGTTTCGGGGGCCGCATGTCCCGGATATGTCCTGGAGGGGGCGAAATGAAGCAAATGATTTTGGGAGGCATGTTCCTGGGCGTATGGCTGGCCGCGGCGCCTGTGCAGGGCCAGAGCGCCGCTCTGCAACATTTGTCAGCGGCCGCGACCGCGCAGCACGAGACCGAAGTGATGAATGCTCTCGACTTGAGCCGGCCGGAGCTGGCGCCGGTGGCGGCGGCATGGAAGCGGAAAGATCTGAACGGAGCGGTGAAAGCGCTTGCCGCATATCTACGCGTCAGAGAGGCGGTGCGTTGGGGAACGCCGCCGTCAGGGCGGGCGGCGGTTTCAATGCAGCATATGAAGACGATCGCGGACGATGCCCTCGTGGGCAAGCTCCAGGGCGGCCAGACTCCCTACTTCTACACCTTCCCCAACGCCGACATCGACTGGCACTACAACGCCACACTGCACATGCCGGGAGTGGCGCCGGATAACGAGTGGCAATGGCAACTGAACCGCATGGCCGTTTGGGGCGCGCTGGGCAGCGTTTATCAGGTGACGCACGATGAACGCTACGCAAAGGCCTTTGACCGCGAGATGCTGTCCTGGGTGGCGCAATGTCCGGTTCCGGACTACGCCGCGAACCAGCCCGGCTCGGCGTGGAGAACGATCGAAGCAGGCATACGCATGGGCGGATCGTGGCCCGAGGCGTTTTTCGCGTTTCGCAAGTCGCCTTCAGTGAGCGATTCGGACCTGGTGGTCTTCGCCAGCGCATTTCTGGACCACGGGCGCTATCTGCTCAAAGAGCATACGCGGCTGAACTGGCTGACGATGGAGATGAGCGGGCTGTACGCGGTGGGTGCGTTGTTCCCGGAGTTTAAGGAAGCTGGTCAATGGAGGAACTACGGCGCCAATACGCTTGCCGAAGAAGCGCGCAAGCAGTTCCTGCCCGATGGCGCGCAGGACGAACTCTCAACCGAATATCAGAATGTGGCGCTGGGCAATATTTTGAAGATTCCTGAAATTGCGCGCTGGACCGGGCGGACGGCGGAGCTTCCCAAGGGCTACACCGCGCCGCTCGAAAAGGGCTATGAGTATCAGGTGAGCATTATGGCTCCTGACCGCTATAACCCGAAATACAACAACGGTCTGCCCCAGTATCTGCCGCGGATTTTCCAGCTTGCCGTGGAGAACTTTCCCGGCCGCAGCGACTTCAAATGGGTTGAAACGGATGGCAAGGAGGGGACTGCGCCGTCCTTTACCTCGATCTTTCTGAACCGGGCCGGAGAGGCGGCGATGCGGACGGACTGGAGCCGCCAGGCCAACTATCTCGGATTCCGGCTGGGTCCGCTGGGCATGGGCCATCAGCACCAGACGAAGCTGGATGTAGTCGTATGGGCCTACGGGCGTCCGATGATCTTCAATACCGGAGGTGGCAGCTACGAGCGCAGCAAATGGCGGAGCTACGCAACGTCGTCGTATGGCGCCAGTTGCATGATCATTGACGGGCTGGGGCAGAACCGGCCCACGTTCTCGCGCGATCCGTGGCACGATCCCGACCTCATCAGCCAGGGACCGATCGACGGCCACTGGCAGTCGAACTCGGTCTTCGATTTTGCTTCGGGAGAGTATGACGAAGGCTATGGGCCGCAGCGGCTTCGTCCGGCTTCGCAGCAGCGGGATGTGCTCTTTGTCAAGCCGGATATGTTTGTGGTCGCCGACCGCGTGCGGCCCGACGACGTCCAGTCGCATGCCTACCAGGATCGCTGGCAACTGCAGACGACGCACTGGCAGATCAATAGGGTGACGCATGCGTTGGAGACCGACGATGAGGGACTGCCGAATCTGGTTGTGGTTCCGCTGCTCACAAACGGCCTCGATGTGAAGGCCGTCTCGGGACAGGAGTCGCCGGAGATTCTGGGATGGGATGTGCGGAAGGATATGGATCCGCAGAATGTTGTGGCGACCACGTTGTTGCATACGCTCACCAGTGCCGGCCCGCGGATTTTGCTTACCCTGATCCTTCCGCTGAAGCCGGGAGAATTCAATCCGGTGGCGGGTGTAACGCCAGGGCCGGATGGCCGCTCAGCGACAGTAACCTTCATGGATGGGCGGAAGTTCCTCATCTCGGCGCCCGGCGATCGCGGCATTACGGTCAAGGAGACGCTGCCGGACGGCAGGCCGGGCCGGACCGTGGTTGGAGGCGGCGCCTGAGAGCGGCGCGCCTGCGAGCAACAGGCTGCATTCATCCGCACAGGCTGGGTGATGCGGAGGAGAGTTGCGGAGATGAATGGGATCGATCGGCGCACGCTGCTGGAGATGCTGGCAGCCGGAACATTCCTGGCGGCAACCGGCAATGAATCGTTGAATGCCTTTGGGCAGTCCATGGTTCAATCTGCGATTGAAGCTGCGCCGGTTGCCGGGGAGGGTGGGCCGATTCCGCGAACGCTGCGGACGCGCGCATCGAAGGAGATCTCCGCCTCACCCTTGTCAGTTGGGTTCGAGACGCTGGACCGCAAGATGTTCGATCCAGCGCGGACCTACGCGCCGCTGGCACAACTGGGCGTAAAGTGGGCGCGCTGCCAGACGGGCTGGGCGCGAACCGAACAGCGGCCGGGGCAGTTTGACTTTGGCTGGCTGGATGAGGCGGTTGACCATCTGCTCGCAGTCGGAATTCAGCCGTGGTTTAACGTGGGCTATGGCAATCCGCTCTATTCACCGGGAGCGGATCAGTACGCAGTGGGCTGGGCGCCGGTGTACTCCCAGGCCGCAAAGGACGCGTGGGCGCGCTATGTAGACAGGCTGGCTGCGCACTACAAGGGGCGCGTGCGCCATTGGGAGATCTGGAACGAGCCCAATGGACACACCTTCTGGCGTCCTGAAGAACCGAATGCCGCCGGCTATGTGGAGCTGGTGAGGATGACGGCTCCGGTGATTCGCGAGCATGTGCCGAATGCGGTCATCATCGGCGGCGCATTCGCCGGCGTGCCGCTGGAGTATGCGGAGCAGTGCCTTGAAGCTGGGCTTGGCGATGAAGTCGACCGGATCAGCTTTCATCCGTATCGCGCGCGGCCTGAAGAGAATTATGCCAGCGATTTGCGCGCGCTGCGCGGGCTTGTCCACAGATACAAACCGGGAATCAGATTGTGGCAGGGCGAAGACGGAGCGCCCTCGACCGACGGGAGCACCGGGGCGCTGTCAAAGCTGCATTGGACTGAAGCGAGCCAGGCGAAATGGCTGCTGCGCAGGATCGTGACCGACCTTGGCTGCGATCTGGAACTGACAAGCTACTTCCACACTGTCGATCTGCAGAAGTACAACTGGGGCAGCGGTCCCACCAACGGCACCAATAGCAAGGGACTCTTGCGCGGAGGCAGCTATACGTCGAAGCCGTCCTATTTTGCGTACAGAAATCTCTGTGCCTTGTTTGACAGCGAAACGAAGACGGCGAGCACGCTGATCCGATTCGATCGCGGCAGTGCTGATCTTGAGATTGACGCTCTCTGTTCAGCTTGCTTCGCGCGCAACGGAAGACCGCTCTACGCCTACTGGTCTCCTGCCGATTTGCAGAAGGAGTGGTCGCCGAAGACCGCGCACATCACCGTATGGAGCCCGAAGGAGTTGCCGCTGGACCGGCCGGTGCTGGTGGATCCGGCGTCAGGCGCAATCAGCACGCCACCGCGGGTGACGAAGCATGGAGGTTCGCTGTCTCTGGCGGAGATGGAGATTCGGGACTACCCGATGCTCCTCACCGACGCCGCCCTGGTGACTTGAGCGGCGGGTGGGGGATTCTGTTGCGACACAAGACGGCGGAGTGCTGCAACGGTTCGCAGGTGCCGGCGAGCGCCAGGTGATCGGGCCAAACCATCAGGCCTGCCATCGTCAGCAAGAATGTCAGAGGGTGGGCGCGAGAATATACAGTCTCAGACGAAGACTCTTCAAGGATCACAGTTGGTGAACCGCCAATGATCTCGGATTCAATTTGCGGCCTCCTGATGTCGGTTGTCATCCTTCGGCATCGCCTCAGGATGGCAACGGCCTTGCGAGGGCCGGGCCTGTTGACGGGGAATGCTCACATTACGGGTTGGTTAACGTTCGGGCCCGCTCCTGGTGGGATGATATTGCCTTGCTGTTCCGACCGCCTGCGGCAGGATCACATTGTATCGAGCGGCAGCAAGTTGCCGCATGCAGGGCCAGCCTTCAATCACGGCGCCCGACGGAATTCGTTTTCCATCGGCAGTATTTAAATGTGGGTGCGTTATGCTACACTGCGTTGGGTAAACGCTTTCTCGGTTTCGGAAGCTCTGCTGGTTGCCGGATTCTCCGGCGCCGGGCGGAGGAGAAGATTGAGGCCGTTTTTTCTTGCAACGGCACGCTTCCTGCTTGACATCTGTTTGAGTAAAGCCATTTACTTAAGGGCGGGCGCACGGAAATGGTCGTATCAATGAGCGCTCCTTCAGGTGACGGAATGTTCGGATTGGTTCCAGTTTTAACCGCCGGCTCGTTTGGCTCGGTGCCGACGATGCTGGCGGTCAGCGCACAGCCATTGGCGCATCTGCGCCCGCTGGATATTGCCGTAGTCGCCATCTACTTTGGGGTGGTGCTGTGGATCGGTTTCTACCTGAAAGGCCAGTCGAACACCGGCGAGGACTTTTTCCTGGCCGGCCGCGAGATGACGGCCTGGATTGCGGGCCTGAGTTTTGTTTCGGCCAATCTCGGCTCACTGGAGCTGATGGGTTGGGCGGGGGCGGCCTATCAGTACGGCATTCTGGCCACGCACTGGTACTGGATCGGCGCAATTCCGGCCATGCTCTTCCTGGGCCTGATGATGATGCCCTTTTACTACGTGTCGAAGACGCACTCGGTCCCGGGTTATCTGAAGTTGCGCTTTGGCGAACACGCCCGCATCGTGGCCGCGCTCTCCTTTGCCACGGAGATGATCCTGATGAGCGGCGTGAATATGTTTGCGATGGCCGTGGTGATGAAGGTGGTCCTGGGATGGAACATCACCTTCAGCATTCTGGTGTCGTCGGTCGCGGTGGCTGTTTATGTGGGCCTGGGTGGGCTGCGGTCGGCGATCTTCAATGAGGTTTTGCAGTTCGTGCTGATTTGGGGCGGCGCGCTGCTGGTGCCGATTTTGGGCCTGGTGCAGGCCGGCGGATGGGATGGCCTGAAGGCGAAGATCCTCAATAATTTGCGCTCGGACAGCTACTTTCACCTGTGGCGCGATACCGGCAGCTTTGCCGCCAACCCGATGGGCGTGCACTGGACGGGAATTGTTTTCGGCTTGGGCTTTGTCATCAGCTTCGGTTACTGGACGACGGATTTTCTGGTGGTGCAGCGCGTGCTGGCGGCGCATAATCTACGCGCCGCCCGCATGGCGCCGATCATCGGATCCTTTTTCAAGATGGCAGTTCCGTTTATTGTGATTTTGCCGGGCCTGCTGGGGCTGGTGCTGCTGCAGAACCCCGATGGAAGCCGCAGGGTGCTGGTGGGTGAAAATGTGGTGGCCGCCTGCACAATGAATGGCCAGCAGGATACGGTCACGAGCCCGCAGGCGTGCTCGACGGCGATGGCGAACACGCGGCTCCCCGAGGCCTATCAACAAAAAGTCCTGAGCGGCGCGCCGGACGCTTCGCTGCACAGCTACAACGAGGCACTGCCGCTGATGATGGTGCGCTACCTGGGGCCGGGCCTGCTGGGTCTCGGCATCACCGCGCTGATTGCTGGCTTCATGAGCGGAATGGCCGGCAACGTGAGCGCCTTTTCCACGGTCTGGACCTACGATATTTACAGGCCGCTGATCAACAAGAAGGCTTCTGACAGCCACTATGTGCTGGTGGGGCGCTTGTCGATCCTGATCGGCGTAGCGGTTTCGATCGGAGCCGCATATCTGGTGATGCACGCGCGCGGCATCATGGACTATGTGCAGGCGCTGTTCAGCATATTTATTGCGCCGCTGCTGGCGGTGATTCTCTTTGGCATGTTCTGGAAGCGGGCCACGGCGCTGGCCGGCTTTCTCGCACTGCTCTGCGGTATCGTCTTTTCGGCAACGCTGTTTGTGTGGGTCAAGCTGAATCCCGCGGCGCTGGCCACGGTTGCGCTTTCGCCTGACGCCAAGCCGATGGCCGAGAATGTCTTTCGCGCGTTGTGGGCATTCCTCTTCAGCAGCGTCATCGTGGTGCTCGTGAGTTTGCTCACCAGGCCGCGGCCGGTGGCCGAACTGGGCGGGTTAGTGTACGGCGCGACTACGCTGCCCGCGGAAGAGCCGGTTCCGTTCTACAAGACCGAGTGGATGTGGGCGGGAGTGGCGATCGCAATCTTTGTAGCGCTGAACATTTTGTTCTGGTAAGCGGAGATTGCGCCCAGCGCGGGAAGGATTCCAGAGGAAAGCTGGAAGAGAGGATTGAGTTTTATGCATGGTTCCCGAATTGCCATCTGGTTTTTCATCGGCGTCTTATTGGTTGTCTACGGGGCGATGATCCTGGGCTATGGCCTCTACGAGGTGGCTACGGGTTATTATCCTCCAGGGGTACAGTTGACCAACCTGCATACGCCGATCTGGTGGGGCGGCCTGCTGGCCGCACTGGGCGTGTTTTATGTGCTGAAGTTCCGGCCGGGACGAACGCACAAATAGGATTCCGCGCCTCAAAGAGAACGGACGCGGAGAAACGGCAGAGTTTGACGAAGGATTCGAATAAGGGAGTGAGCGATATGGCAGCACAGCGGACGATGACATATGGAATTTTGGTAGGAAACCGCGGATTTTTTCCCGATCATCTGGCCAAGAGCGGCCGCGAGGAGATGATCGCAGCGGTAGAAGCGGCGGGCGCCAGGGCGGTGGTGCTGGGGCCGGAGGATTCAAAGCATGGCGCTGTAGAGACCTTTGCTGAAGCGACACGCTGCGCCGACCTGTTCAAGAAACATGCGGCGGAGATTGATGGCATTATCGTCACTCTGCCTAACTTTGGCGACGAGCGTGGCGTGGCGGATGCGCTGCGCCTTTCGGGATTGAAGGTACCGGTCCTGATCCAGGCCACGCCTGACCGTTCAGACGCGATGACCATCGCCACGCGGCGTGACAGCTTCTGCGGCAAGATGAGCGCGTGCAACAATCTGATGCAGTACGGCATTCCGTATTCGCTGACCACGCTGCATACCGAGTCGCCGTCCTCGGCGGAGTTCAAGGCCGATCTGGAGTGGTTTGGCCAGGTCTGCCGGATCGTCAAAGGATTGAAGAACCTGCGCATCGGCGCCATCGGCGCGCGGCCGGCAGCCTTCAACACGGTGCGCTACTCCGAGCGCATCCTGGAGAGTAACGGCATCTCCATCGAGCCGATCGACCTGTCTGAGATCTTCGGCCGCATCAACCGGATGAAGGACAACGATGACGCGGCGCAGGCCAAGCTGGCGGCGATCAAGGCTTACGTCAGCACGGCGGGCATCAGCGATGCGGCCCTGCTGAAGATGGCCAAGCTGGGCGCGGTGATTGACGGCTGGATGAAGCAGACAGCGGTCACGATCAGCGCGGTGCAGTGCTGGACCTCGATGGAGGAGTTCTTCGGCATTGTTCCCTGCACCATCATGAGCATGATGAGCAACGAACTGATTCCTTCAGCCTGCGAAGTGGACGTGCCCGGCGTGCTGAGCATGTACATGCTGGCGCTGGCTTCGGGCACGCCGTCAGCGCTGCTCGATTGGAACAACAATTACGGCAACCATCCCGATAAGTGCGTGTGCTTCCACTGCTCGAATCTGCCCAAGCATTTTTTCAAGGAAGTAAAGATGGACTACCAGGAGATCATCGCGGGTACCGTAGGCAAGGAGAATACTTTTGGCACCTGCGTGGGCCGTGTGAAGGCCGGGCCGATGAGCTTTGCGCGCTTCTCGACAGATGATCGCTGGGGTGTGGTGCGCGGCTACACCGGAGCGGGACGGTTTACCGACGATCCGCTGGAGACGTTTGGCGGCGCGGGTGTGGCAGAGATTCCGCAGTTGCAGAAACTGTTGAGGTACATCTGCCGCGAGGGCTTCGAGCACCACGTGGCGGCCAACTTCAGCGACGTTTCGAAGGCCGTGCACGAGGCCGCCCTTCGCTACCTGGGTTGGGAGAGCCACTATCATCCTGCGCTTGGGGAGTGAACAGGGAACAAATATCGGGGATCAGGGCAAACGCATTTCAAGACATCTCAAAGAGTCTGAATAGGAACCGGTCATCGCAGCCGGCACGTTTGAATTTTCCACGCATGGCGCCTTTGGAACTCTCTTTTTGTGCGGCGCTGATGGCCATGTAACGGAGCACGGCCAGATTGTGCGCTCCATTTAAGGCTCGCGTTCGGTCCTGATCCTCGTTCATCACCACATCCAATCGCCAGTGTCCGCTGCGAAGGGTTTTCTGTGCTCCAGTGTTGACGGACCACCACATTGAGCCGCTCCGCCGTCAGGTCCGAACTGAGCAGGTTGTAAGCCGTTTCGGTCGTGGTTGTCTCCGCCGTTACCCGTCTCCGCTCCACCTTGCCGATGGCCTTCACCCCTGGCCATTGGTGCTGCTTCCGGAGCCAGCCGATCTCGGGGGAAGCCGTCGTCGTGCGGGTCTCGATGCGTCCATGATCGGCATCGACAACCGGCCGGGTGCGGCTCGCTTGCAACTCCGGATCCTCCAGCAGCAGCACCACATCGTCGTGCAGCGTGCCTTAATTGGCTTTCAGCGCCAGCGCATAGTCGCCCTTCTGTTCCACGATCTGCTCGGCAATCGCGCGCTGGCAGTTCAGCACGTCGGTCGTCACGATGGCGCCTTCGAGGGTCAGCAACTTGAGCAGCTTGCCGTGGCCAGGATCCTCAAGACCCTCCCAACACTCCACAAACTGCGCTAAACTCTCTTGCGAAAGACATCGAAGCCGTCATAGAAGCACCTTCGAGCCTGCGCGCACTCCTTCAAGGTACCTTCATGGTGCAATTGATTTTTAGATGCGTTTGCCCTGACAGGTCCGGCGCCTCGGATTGACGCTCCCTTTTCCTCCACCTATAATCCTTCTTGTTCCTGCTGGCGTTTTTCGTTTGCGGTTATTGCAGCCTCTTTGCCACCCGGCCGAGAGCCTACCCGGAAATGAGACGAGGTTTTTGGCGAAGGCGCAAACGGGTCGTTCGCGTAGTGAGTCGGACAGCCGGACAGGACAGTCGAAGGAGTTCTCAATCTTCATGAATCGCTTGTTCGCTACGCTTGCCTCGCTGGCCTTGGGCGGTGCGCTAATGGTTGCCGGCCAAACATCAGCCGCTCAAACCAAAATTGCCGTGATTGCCTTTCAGGCCGCAGTAACCCAGACCAATGAGTTTCAGCGCGACTTTGCCGATGTCCAAAAGAAATACCTGCCAAAGCGCCAGCAACTCCAGGCCCTGACCGACGAGATTACTACTCTGACCAAGCAATTGCAGTCACAGGGCTCCATGCTCAGCGACGCCGAGAGGGTCCAGCGGACAGAGGATATCCAGGAGAAGCAGAAGCAAGCGCAGCGCATGGCGCAGGACGACCAGAGCGACTACCAGTCGGATGTGCAGAATCTTTTCAATCTCATGGCTTCCAAGGTTGGATCGGTCATGAACACCTACGCTCAGCAGCGCGGTTACTCAGTCGTGCTCGATGCGGGGCAAACGCAGAATCCTACGGTCATCTACGCGAATCCTACTAGCGATATCACCAAGGCGGTCATAGAGGCTTACAACTTGAAGTCGGGTGTGCCCGCGCCGCCGGCTGCAGCCGCCGCGCCCAAACCCTCGGCGAACAAACCCGCCACCACACGACCCGCGGCCCGGCGCGCAACACGGACGGCAAACAGCCAATAAAATCCCTTTGAATCAACCCGATCCGAGGCCTCGCCATGCGGGGCCTCGATCCGTTTCCGGCAGGTGCTGCAATCTCCGCTCCGTGGGCCTGCGGAGGCTCGAAGATCAATCTTCAGGCTGTTTGACGCCCCTATCCCGCCCCCCTATAATCCACTAGTAGTTCCCGCTGACGTCTCTGTCCGCGTTACTGGTTGTCTCTACGTTAGCCTTTAGGCGGAGTTTCTGAGCAAGAAAACCTTGAGGCGTCTCTGAGGCAGGCAGCGACTGGTGTGCTGAACTGCAATATAGACAGCAGGAACCCCGAAGGAGCTTTTCACCCAGATGAACCGTTTGCTTGCATTTGTTCTCATGCTGGCCTCGGGCTTTGCCCTGAGCGCCGCTGCCCAAACACCGGCTGCGCCACGTGCTTCTGCGTCCCATGCGGGTACCGCACCCGCCGCAAAGGCTCCTGCCGGACCTGCCAAGATTGCTGTGATCGCTTTCCAGATCGCTGTCGCCCAAACCAACGAAGGGCAGCGTGACTTTGCCGACCTCCAGAAAAAATTCGATCCCAAGCGCCAGGAACTTAAAACCCTCAGCGATCAGGTCGACGCTATGACCAAGCAGTTGCAGGCGGATGGTGCCAAGCTGACCGATGCTCAACGTCAGGCTCAGGCAAACGCCATCGATACGAAGAAGAAGCAGTTGGAACGTAATTCCGAGGATGCGCAGAGCGATTTCCAGCAGCAGATGCAGGAGGTCTACAACACGCTTGCCTCCAAGGTCTATGACGTGATGGAGAATTACGCACAGGAGAAGGGATTCACGCTCGTGCTCGATATCAGCTCGCAGCAGACACCTGTGCTCTATGCCAACGCGGCCACCAACATCACCAAGGACGTGGTCGATGCGTATAACGCGAAGTCGGGCGTACCTGCGCCAGCGGCGGCGCCGCAGGCAGGTGGACTGCCCTCAGCTCCCACTCCGGCGGCTCCGAAACCGGCAGCGCACTGAGGCATTGGGAACTCGGTCAGAAGGGCCCCGTCCCGACGGGGCACTTTGCTATCTTCAAATTGCCCATAAGTACCGAAGCGACAGCTGGAATTGATTCGGAATTCGGGCGCGTCCGCGGCAAAAATATCCGCTCCCGGAAGGGCGTTCTGTGGAAAAAATGTGAATATCTTCGGGGAATCGTGAAGAAAAATTCCATTTCCCCCCCTTGCCAACTCGCGGCTCATTCTGCAATGCTTTCCAACTCGTTATTTTTCAAGTAGAAGACGCTTCTCCCGTAAATTGTTGCAGAAGAAAATCGATCTCGCATCGCGCGGCCCTCTCCAGTCACTTTCCCACAATCCATCATGAATTTCCGATGAATCCACAGCGCAAATTGATCGCACCGTTCAGCAGAGTGGCGCTCCATCGATGGGCAATTTGCGGATAAGCTCCTATTCGTTTTGCGGCAGCTTGTAGGGTGTTTGCAGATATGCCCGCGCCTGGTTGACCGCGCCCTGAGTATTGTCGTTGGTCTGCACGGCCAGGCGGTACTCATTGACCGCGCGGTCGCGCTGGCCGGTGAGGTCGAAGATTTTGCCAATCTGAATATGGCTCCAAACCTCGGTCCAGGGCGGGTCATCATCGCCACGCAGAGCCGCGCGGAAGGCATCCACGCTGGCCTGGTAGTTGCGTTGGGCAAAAAGCACTTCGCCAATCCGGTAGTGCGCGAGCGAACTCTCCGGATTCGCCTTCAACGCCTGCTGGTACTGGGCCAGTGCGCCCACGAGATCACCCTGCGCCACCAGTTGCTGCCCCTTCAGGATGTCAACCCGCACCTGCATATCGGGCGATGATTTGAGCACCCAGTCGTCAGGATCGACGGTGATCCGCCGTGGCCGTCCGAAGGTGTCCACTACGAACTGCGAATTGGTGCCCACCACTTCGATCTTCTGGTTCACCGTCTTGCCGTCGGTCTCGATACGCAGATCAACCGGCATGCGGAAGAGATCGAGGTCCTGGTTGATTTCTCCGATCGTACGGAAGCCCTTGTTATTCCCCAGGCGGTAGACGGCGTACTTGTCTGTGAACTGTGGAGCGCCGGTGCCATCGACCCATTGAGAGAAGAAAGGCATGAGCTGTTGTTGGCTCTGCTCCTCAGCCACCTTCTCAACCTGCGCCGTATCAACGGATTTGCCGGCGTATTGGCTCAGAATGCCCTTGAGCGTAGCCAGAAAGGTTTTGTCGCCGACCTCCCCGCGCAGCATGTGGAAGATCATCGCGCCCTTTTCAAGCGTCATGGACTGAAACTGCGGCGAGAACGGGCTCAGCCGCCCGGCGCTCGAGAGCGGAATCGTATCGTAAGCCAGCGCGCCGGCAGAGACGTCCGTCAGAGCTGCGTCCAGCGCGTTTCGGCCGCTCTGGTCTTCCAGAAACATCAGCTCGCCATAGCGTGACATGCCGTTGGTGATCCATGCATCGTTCAGAGTTCGGGGGCTTACCTCGCAACCCCACCACTGGTGCGCGATCGTGTTGGCCAGCAGGCGAATGCCCGACTTGTCACCCACGCGCGATCCCTGCATGGCCGCCAGTTCAGGTCCCCATGCCGCCGGCAGCGTATCATCCGGCAGCTCCACCACGTTCAGGCGGCTCGTCACCGGCATCCCGAAGCTGTTGGTGAAAAAGTCGAACTCCTTGGCCGCAGTCTGCGCCAGCTCGCTGCCCGACTTTTGCTGGCTCGCTGTCAGGTAGATCTTGATATTTCCAGCTTCCGCCGAAATCGGATTGTCGAAGCGGCCTGCAATGACCGTTCCCGGAAAGTCTGGCTTGTTCCAATCAAAGTTGAACTGCTCGCCCGGTTTCCCGTTCGAGAGCGTGACGGGCTGCGGAGCGCCCTGGCTGCCGCTGGCAATTACCTGTATTCCCTGCGGCACGCTAATCTGCATCTTCGCCGTGAAGCGGCCGGTCAAGTAGCCGACCATGGGAAACCACCGCGCAGGATACAACAGGTAGCTGATTGGCTCCTGAATGGCTGCAAGCTTCAGGCCTTCGACTGGCCCATCTTCATTTCCGGTGATGATGCCGTCATACACGAAGGTCCAGTGCACCGGTTGTCCTTCGACAAAGGGCGTGGAGGGCACCACGCGGATGCTGCCGTCCGCCGTGCGCTCGCCATCCAGCAACTTCCCGCTGTCATCGGTGATCTTGGTGATCTTCAACGCGGGATGGAATCCAAAGGTGGCAACCTCAAGGTTGGACGGAGCGGTGAAGGTAACTACCGTCGTGGCCGAAAGGTGGTGGGTCGATGGATCCAGTTCGGCATTAATTGTATAGCCGGTGATGGTAAGTGCCGGACGCGCCTGCATCTGTGCCCGCAGCGGAGGCACCGGCATGAGCGCTACCGCCAGGATCCCCAACGTGCCAACCAAGGTGCCCAGTTCCCATCTCTTCCGCAAGTCCCGCCTGTTGCTCCACATAGCACTTATCATCGCATTGCCGCCGTTCTCATGGCAGTTGCTCATCTACCTCGTTCAGGAGAGCGCGGCGGGTTGGGTTGCTGCCCTGGCCCGTTCACCTATCTCCGCTACTACAATCTCTGCCACCCGCTCCACGGCGCCCGGAGTCTTATCTCCGCGCTCCCGTGCCCGGACGGTCAGTGCATTCCGAATCTCTGCCAACTCCTGCATCATGGACTGCCGAGGTGCGCCGTCCGGTAGCAGCCTCTCGATCTGTTGGACGATATTTGCGGCCGTGAAGTCCTTTTGAATCAATTCGGGCACGATCCGCTTCCCGGCAATCAGGTTCGCCATGGCCACATGCGGTACCTTTACCGTTCGCCGGGCAATGGCGTAGGTCAGGGGCGAAACCCGGTAGACGACCACGAAAGGATTGCCGATCAGCGCCGCCTCCACCGTGGCTGTGCCGCTGGCTACCACCGAGGCGCGGGCGTGCAGCAGAACGGCGCGGGCATCGTCCACAAGCCTCACCGTTACTCCACCGCCGTGCTCCTTCACCAGCGCCAGCACGTCGGACCGCTGCGCCTGGCTCAGGGTCGGAGCCAAAGGCGTCAGAAACTCGAACTCCGTGCTCGCTTCTCGCCCGGACCGGCCCGGCATCGCCAGGCAGCGCGCCGCCTCCAGCATCACCGGCAGGTGGTCGCGAATCTCTCTGGGACGGCTTCCCGGCAGCAGCCCGATCCATGTCTTCGCGGGGTTCAGGCCATTTTCCGCCGCGAATTGCTGGCGGCTGATCGCCGGTGGCGGCAGCTCCGCCAGCGGGTGCCCCACAAACTCCGCCTCCACGCCATGCTCGCGATAGAACGGCTCCTCAAAGGGAAAGATCACCAGCATTCGGCGGACGTATTTCTGCACCAGCCGGATGCGATGTTTCTTCCAGGCCCACAGTTGCGGGCTGACAAAGTAGATCACGGGGACATGCATCTGGTCGAATTCCCTGGCCAGCCGGAAATGGATCTCCGGGAAGTCAATGAGCACGGCCACATTCGGCCGCCGCTCGCGGATCGCCCGCTTGAGCTTGCGGTATTCGCCATAGATGCGCGGCAGATGCCGGACGACCTCGGTCAGTCCCATCACCGCTACATCCTCGGCGCGCACCACCCGATCGAGGCCAGCCGCCTCCATGCGCGCTCCGCCCATGCCAAAAAACTGCGCGGTTTGCTCGCTCGCGGCCAGCCGCTTCCGGATCGCCGTTGTCAGCAGCGCGCCGTAGTGCTCGCCGCTGGCCTCGCCTGCCGAGATGAAGAGGGTGGGGCCTGACATGCTGCGCGCCTCGTCCCGCGCTGGCAATCATCATACAAGCCCGCCGGTGCGGCCGCGGGAAAGGCATGTGCGAATGCGTTGCATGGACTACCTCGGCCCGGATACACTCGAAAGACCCGGCCGGGGATTTCCCCCCAAATTCAATACCCCAGCCCCGCAATGAGGAGGTTGACTATGAACCCCGGGAATCACTCTGAGGGACCCCTGACTCCAGCCGTGGTTTTCGAAATGCTGCAAGCGCATCAGCGCACGGCAGCTTTGAAAGCTGCAATTGATCTCGATATCTTCCGGGCCGTGGGCGATGGCCCCGGCGATGTAAGCTCTATCGCCCGCCACTGCTCGGCCTCGGAACGCGGAATTCGCATCCTTTGCGATTTCCTCACCATCAACGGCGTCCTGGCGAAAGAGGATGGGCGTTACCGGCATACGCCGGCAAGCGCTGCCTTCCTTGATCCGCGCTCTCCGTCGTGCCTGGCATCGATCGCGCAGTTTCTCGCCAACCCGGCCATGCATGAACCCTACAACCAACTGGCTGAGATTGTGCGCACGGGCCGCACCAGTATGCCCGGAGACGGCAGTGTCGAGCCGGAAAATCCCATCTGGGTGCAGTTTGCTGAAACCATGGCGCCGATGATGGCGCCAATGGCAGGCCCGCTGGGCGCGGTCGTGCTCGACGGGCACAACGGTCCCATGCGCGTGCTCGATATCGCTGCCGGCCATGGCCTCTTTGGTATCGAAATCGCCAAGCAGAATCCGCAGGCGCACGTTACCGGACTTGACTGGGCGCCGGTGCTGCGCGTGGCGCTGGACAACGCACGCAAAGCAGGCGTGCACGACCGCTACAACATGCTGCCGGGCAGCGCCTTCGATGTGGAGTTTGGCGGGCCGTATGACGCCGTGCTGCTCACCAACTTCCTGCACCACTTCGATCAACCCACCTGCGTCGGCCTGCTCAAGAAGGTCCGTTCTGCATTGCAGCCCGGTGGGCGCGTGGCCACGCTGGAGTTTGTGCCCAATGAAGATCGCGTCTCCCCGCCGATGCCCGCGGCCTTCGCCCTGACCATGCTGACTTCGACCCCCGCCGGCGATGCCTACCCGCTGAGCGCGCTGACGGCGATGTACAGCGAAGCAGGCTTCAATGGCATCACCGCGCATCCCATTCCCATGAGCCCGCATACGGTGGTGATGGGACACGCTTGAGGGCATGATAAGTCTTCCCGCTTCCCACCCGCCCTGGCGGAAGGGAAGCGGGGAAACCTACTTTCTGAATTGGGAAACTACTCCCTTTGTCTGGACCGAACGGCGCCAGCCAATTCTTTGAGCAGTTCGTGTGTCTCCGTCCAGTCGATGCAGCCGTCGGTGATGCTCTGCCCATAGACCAGCGGCTTGCCCTTGACGAGCTTCTGCGCTCCGGCCACAAGGTTGCTCTCAATCATTGCGCCGAGAATGCGCTTGTCTCCAGCCGCAATCTGCCCGGCTACGTCATGGCAGACTAGCGCCTGCCGCCGGTAGTCCTTGTTGGAGTTGGCGTGGCTGAAGTCGATCATGATGCGTGGCTCGATGCCGGCCTTCTCCATGCGCGCCGCCGTGTCGGCCACGCAATCGGCGGTGTAGTTCACCGTCTTGCGGCCGCCGCGCAGGATGATGTGGCAGTCGGGATTCCCGGTGGTGACGAAGATGGCCGATTGCCCATGCTTGGTGTGGCCCAGAAACGTATGCGAGTGCGCCGCCGAAAGAATGGCGTCGATAGCGATCTGCACGTCTCCCGAGGTCCCGTTTTTGAAGCCCACCGGGCACGAGACTCCGGAGACCAACTGGCGATGCACCTGGCTTTCTGTGGTGCGTGCTCCAATGGCTCCCCAGCTTACCAGTCCGGCAATGTACTGGGGCGAGATCATGTCGAGAAACTCGGTGCCCGTGGGTACGCCCATCTCGGCCAGGTCCAGCAGCAGGTGGCGCGCCATGCGCAGCCCGTCGTTGATCTTGAAGGACTGATCGAGGTGGGGGTCGTTGATCAGGCCCTTCCAGCCGATGGTGGTGCGCGGCTTCTCGAAGTACACGCGCATCACGATGCGCAGCTCGCCGGCAAACTCCTCAATTGCGCCCCTGAGCAGCGCAGCGTATTCGCGCGCCGCCTTGGTGTCGTGAATCGAACAGGGGCCGGCAAGTACCAGAAGTCGCGAGTCGCGCCCGTTCAGGATCGCGGAGATCTCTTTGCGGGTGTTGAAGATGGTGTTGGAGGCGGCTTCGTTGACCGGCCTTTCTTCTTCAAGAAAAACGGGCGGCAGAACAACCTTCGTCCATTTGATGCGGATGTCTTCTGTAGTGTGAAACATAGTACTTTCCTGAAATCCGGAACAGGGAAAAATGGCCTCGGCAGGGGAAAATTTCGATACACCCCTCCTTAAAATCTACCAGCCCGGGGCGGCAGATGGCGCGGGTGGAAGCAGCGCCGGTGGCCGCCACCAAGCCGGAGAGCCGGGTCCGGCGCATTACAATCAGGAAGGGGGATGTACGTCTTCTATGGCCTTTCTCAGCCGATATTTCCGCAGCCTGCGTCTTCTGTGTGGAGTGGCCGCGCTTGCGGCCTTTGCCCTTGTTTGCCACGCTCAATTCGGCTCCGTGCCGGCTACGCAGGTGCTGGACGCCTCCTGCCTGAAGCCGCCGCCGGGCGCGCGCGTCGCCATCGTTGAATTCGCGGACATGGAGTGCCCCACCTGTGGCCACGATAATCCCATCATCAAGGCGGCTGCGGAAAAGTACCACATTCCGTGGATCCGCCACGATTTTCCCATTCGCTACCACGCATGGAGCTTTCAGGCAGCCGTCTATGCCCGCTGGTTCGACACGCATTCCAAGAAGATCGGCGACGACTATCGGGATGCGGTCTTCGCCAACCAGCCGAATATCTATAACCTGGGTGTTTTGAGAGACTTTACGCGGAAGTTTGCCCAGAGCCACGGCTTAACCCTGCCCTTTGACGTCGATCCGCAGGGCAAACTGGCTGATGCCGTCAGAGCCGACTATGCTCTCGGCGTGCGTACCGGAGTGAACCACACGCCTACAGTCTGGATCGTCACGTCCCAGAGCAAGGGATCGCCGTATATGGAGGTTTCGACGGATATGTCGGACCTCGACAGCACCATCCAACGGGCGCTCAACGAAACCAAATGAGCGGCAACTTCCAGGGTTCTGCCGATTCTGTCCCGCATTCACGATGGGCAGGTCACCCAAAGCAGTTGCAGCGAGGGCGCTTCTGCACGGAGCGCGAAAATCGCCTTCAGACGCTAAAACGGTAAATGGTGATGGTGGTGTACAGAGCCTTCCCCGATCGGGGCTGAACCCTTCTGGGCGCTGTCCACATCACTGTATTGGACCGTTTCCACGGCATTGCTGTCTCCGTCGGTAAACGAGAATGAGGTGGGGGATAGCTTTCCAAGCGTGCCATAGCGGTCAGAGCCGTCGCCCATCACCAGGTGGATTGGGGTTCCGGGCTTATAGTGGCCGAGCTTCCTCTCTATCTTGCGCGCGTGCTTGGTTAAATTGTTGGCTTGCTTGGCTTTGTCAGGTTGCTTGGCTCCGTGCGCCGGCAGGGAGAGGGACAACGCGCAGGCAAGCGCCAGGCATAGGGTGAAATTGACACTGCGCCAGAACTTCATATTGCCTCCAAAAAAACTTGATGAACAACCGGGAACCCGGAAAACAGCGTCTATGCTCACAGTACGTAAGGGTTAATTGTAAGACCCGCACGAGCCCGAATTCCACACTGGCGGCAAGACGCGAAAGTGCATGGTGTCGCAGCGCCGCTTTCCAGGCTCCCCTCATCGGAAGTGTAGAATACGCTTCCTGCCATGTCTTTGACACCGATTCGGAGGATTGAATTCCATGAAGAGACTCTTGAACGGCCTGCTCCACAGCAGTGTAGCGTGGATTGTATTTCTGCCTTTGTTCGCATATGCGCAGCCGTCCGCTGCTCCCAGTAGCGCTCAGTCGCAGCAAGGGAAGACCTCTGCGCAGTCGCCGCACGCCCCAGCCATAAAGAGGCAAATTCCGCGTGCGGAAGCAGTTACCGCCTCCAGCGACGGGCGCATTCACCTTGATGTTATTGTTACCGATGGGAAGGGAATGCCGGTGCGTGGGCTTACCGCGAAGGATTTCACCGTCCTCGACAACGGGAAGCCCATGCCAGTTCTCTCTTTTCATGCCTACAACGCGGTCATGAATCAGCCCCCGCCTCCGGTGTCGTTCGCGATTGTGTTTGATACCGTGAATATCCAGTTCCGCCATATTGCCTATATACGGCAGCAGGTATCCAGTTTCCTGCGCCAGAACGGCGGGCATCTCACGTACCCTGTTTCCCTGCTGTATTTGACCGACACGGGGGTCAAGGTTCTCGCTCAGCCTTCGTATGACGGGAATGCGCTTGCCGCCACGCTCGATAAAGCCGATAGCAGGCTCCGGGATATTACGTTGCGGGCGGGAGACTACGGCCAGGATGATCGCTATCAGATTTCTCTTGAACTGTTCTTGGCTGTCGTCCACGATCTGGAAAGAGTACCCGGCAGGAAAATGCTGGTCTGGCTGGGGCCGGGATGGCCTATGCTCACCAGTCCTGAATGGGACCAGCCTTCGGCGAAAGATCAAAGGTCACTCTTCAACCTGATCGTCTCGCTCTCCGCCAGGATGCGCGAAGATCAAGTTGCGGTTGACAGCGTCGCCTATGGGGAGCCGGACGCTCACACGTATTTCTATCAGAATTACCTCAAGGGGTTGCGATCTCCTTACCAGGCCACTGCCGACAACCTCGCGCTGAAGGTCCTTGCCACGCAGAGCGGTGGGCTCATCGTATTCCCGACCAATGATGTGACCGGCGGGATCGACAGTTGCATCCAGGATGCCAACAGCTACTATTCGATTTCATTTCAACCGCCTCACGCACGCCGGCCCAATGAGTATCACGCGCTGAAGTTGAAGGTTGACAAGCCGAAGGTTACAGTTCGCACCAATACCGGATATTACGACGATCCGCAAACGGTGTCCGCGCCTTGACACCACTGATAGCCCTTTCTAGAATTGAAACGGGATCTCTGTTCATTTTTACTTTATAAACGCTAGAAAGATAAGCGGTTAGAGGATTACTGGCAAGGTCCGGCGCGGCCGGGAGCATTCCTTCCAGCCACGCCGAGGCCAGGACGGAGAGCAAAGAAGATGCCTGATGCGCGCATCAGTCCGCGAGAGCGTCTGGTGCTGATGGCAGTTGTAGAGCTGTATATAGCCACCGGCGAACCGGTAGCGTCGCAGGCGGTCGCGCATTTCTTTGCAAATCGGGAAGGGCTCAGTTCAGCCACGATCCGGAACGTCATGGCATCGCTGGGCGAAGCCGGATTGCTCGAGCAACCGCACACTTCAGCCGGCCGGGCGCCGACGGCTGCGGCTTTCCGCTACTACGTGGAGCAGATCACACAACCGAGCCGCCAGGCGGCCGGGGCACAGACGGCCAGTACGATTCGGCCTGGTCCATCCCAGCTCAGCGATGCCCGGCGCGGACAGATCGAGCAGAGCTACACGGGCGTGGCCAGTTCCCACGAGTATCTGGAGCGGACTTCGCATGTGCTGGCGCTCATTTCCAGCGGACTGGGGGTGGCGCTGGCCAGTTCCACCGTCGGCCAGGTTCTGGAACACATTCATTTTTCGCGTCTCTCCACGGGCAGGGTGCTGGCCGTGCTGGTGACGCAGGCGGGTGCCGTGCAGGACCGCGCCCTCACGCTGGACCGGGAGATGACACATCTGGAACTGGAAACGGCGGCGCGGTATCTGAACGAGAATTTCCGCGGCTGGCCCATCGAGCGGATTCGCGCCGAGGTGGAGCGGCGCGTCGAGGCTGAACGCGAGGCCTACCAGCAGCTTCTGGCATCGGTGGAGGAGCTTTGCCGGAAAGGGGCGCTGGCCGGGGGCGAGCCCGAGCAAGCCATCTTTGTCGACGGAATGGCAAATCTCATCAATACCGAGCTGGACCGCGAGCATCTCCGCCAGATGCTGATTGCGCTTGAAGCCAAGCAGCGGCTGGTCGAATTGCTGAATGCATACGTGGACGGACGCCAGCAGGAAGTGCGCGTGGTGGTTGGACTTGACGAGGCTTCTCCAGCTATGCAGGACCTGGTGCTGATTGGCGCACCGGCGCGTCTGGGCAGCGCCAACCTGGGCACAGTCGCCGTTATCGCACCCACCCGCATCCAATACCAGGAGATGATTCAGGCGGTGAGCTACATCGCGCGTCTTTCCGAGCGCATTCTTGAGTCGCCTGCTGCTTCGGCGCCGGCGCAGCCCGGCGGTGTCGTTACCCCTTGAACGAGCGGAGATACGCCGCAGGAAATATCATAAAAGTAAAGCGCAGTTTTTCTCGCGGGGGTGTTCGCAGAGTATGCGTAGAACTATGCCAAAACAGGAGAAGGAATTGAACGAGTTGGAAGCCGTGGAGACAGCGCCCTGCGGAGCGGCGGCAGAGCTTGTGCAAGAACCTGGAATCGATCCAGCCGCGGAGTTGCCAGCTCCGGAGATGAACGAGGTGGAGGCTCCCGCAGCCGCCGTGGAGGAAACTCCTGCCCGGGCGGCGGAGCCGGTGAGCCGTGAGGAATACGACAAATTGAAGGCCGAGCGCGATCAGTTGCTCGACCGCCTGGCCCGTCTGCAGGCGGAGTTTGACAACGCGCGCAAGCGCACGGAGCGGGAACGGCAGGAGTTTCGCGACTATGCCGTGGGAAACGTTGTCGAGCAGTTTCTACCAGTGCTGGACCACTTTCAGTTGGCGCTCAAGGCAACCGGGTCGGTAGAGCAGTTGCGCTCGGGTGTAGAGTTGATCGTCAAACAGATGGAGGATGTTCTGCGTCAGATGCAGGTCCAGCCGGTACCCACGGAGGGCGAGCCGTTTGATCCGCGCGTGCATGAAGCGCTCGGCTCGATTGAGCGCGATGATCTACCCGATCAGCACGTGGCTGAAGAAATCCGCCGCGGCTACCGGTTGCGCGACCGGCTTCTGCGCCCGGCATTGGTGCGCATTGTGCACAACCCAAAGCAGACGAGCGAATAGGAGGCTCCGGGAGCGTCCAGCTTCTAGCTGCCAGCTATGAGCTTAAGCGCGCCGAAGCATTCAGAGTATGAAGGACGGGCTGAAAGCCAGAAGCCAGAAGCCAGGAGTTGGAAGTTAGAGTGAGCAAAGCAGATTACTACGAGGTTTTGGGCGTCTCTCGCGACGCCACGGATCAGGAGTTGAAGAGCGCCTATCGCAAGCAGGCCCTCAAATTTCATCCTGACCGCAACCCTGGCGACCACGCGGCCGAGGAAAAATTCAAGCAGGCCAGCGAAGCCTACCAGGTGCTGAGCGACGCGGACAAGCGCGCCGCCTACGACCGTTACGGCCACGCCGGCCTGGGCGGCCAGGGCTTTGGCGCCGGACCGTTTGGCGGCGGCATCGATATAGGCGACATCTTCGGCGATCTTTTTGGGGAGATGTTCAACATGGGTGGGGCCTCGCAGCGCGCCAGCCGCCAGCAGCGCGGAGACGACCTGCGCTTCGACCTGACCATCGATTTTGAGGATGCCATCTTCGGCACCGAGACCGAGGTAAAGCTGCGCCGGCTGGAAACCTGCGCTACCTGCCAGGGACGCGGCACCGCTTCCGGACAGGGTCCAACCACATGCAGCCAATGCCACGGCCGCGGACAGATCCGCTACCAACAGGGCTTTTTCTCCGTGGCCCGCACCTGTGGCGCGTGCGGCGGCGCCGGCTCGGTGATCACTGATCCCTGCCAGACCTGCCGTGGCGAGACACGGGTATCAAAAGAGATCAAGCTCAATGTAAAAGTACCGCCCGGCGTCGAGGATGGCACGCGCATCCGGTATTCGGCGGAAGGCGACTCCGGACGCTTCGGCGGCGCCAAGGGCGACTTGTATGTCGTGCTCTCGGTTCGCTCCCACGACTTCTTCGAGCGCGACGGCTATAACCTGCGCTGTGTCGTCCCCATCAGCTTTCCCCAGGCCGCGCTTGGCGCTGAGATCGAGATTCCGGGCATCGATGGCCCCGTCAGCCTGAAGATTCCCGAGGGTACGCAGAGCGGCAAGGAGTTCCGCATCCGCGGCCGCGGCGTCCCGTTTCTCAATGAGAAAGGGACCGGCGATCTGCTGGTAAGGGTTGTCGTGCAGATTCCCAGGAAGCTGAGCCGGGCGCAGCGCGATCTCGTGGCGCAACTGGCTGAGTCAATCACGGTGGAGAACAAGCCTACATCGCCCAGCCTGCTCGAAAAGATGAAGGACCTGTTCAGCTGAAGAAAAGCAGGGGACAGGGCTCAGAGATCAGGGATGTTCGTATTCCTGCCGATGCAAGCGGGACTTACGGGTGCGTGCCAAGCGCGCGGCTGGTCTCTCGTATATCTCCCAGCCCGCCAACCGTTGACCCCTGACCACTGATAACTGACCGCTGACAGCTGACAACTGTAAACTGTATTTATGAGCCACGAAGGCATCCGCTTTGCCACAAAAGAAGAGCAGGCGCGCGAAGACGCGGAAAATCACCCGCTGCCGCGCATCGCCATGACGCCGGAGAAGGTCCGCGTGCTCCTCACCGAGGGCAAGGGCCTTGAGATCGACTGGAAAGATGGCCACAAGAGCGCCTGGAGTTTCGCCTTTCTGCGCGCGGCCTGCCCTTGCGCCACCTGCGTGGAAGCGCGCGCGCAACAGGGTCTCAAGCCCGGCCAGTCCAAACCCAAGGCGGCCGAACTGCTGCCCATGTATACGCCGCCGCCCAAGCCCTCCAGCGTGCAGCCTGTCGGCCGTTACGCCCTCCAGTTCAACTGGCTTGATGGCCACACCAGCGGCATCTATTCATGGGAGTATCTGCGCCGCATCTGCCAGTGCCACGAATGCACCTTTGTCAGTGCCGAACCCACCGGCGCGCCAAACTGAAATCCTGTTGCGTTCCGTCGCGAGAAGACTTTCAATTTTTCGGTAACGGACAGAGTTTTTGCGTAAACCCCCGCGCACCGCTTAAGATGCATCGACAGTGCTGAAAGAGGAAAAAGCAGAAGAATGTCCGCGATACTCACCAATCGTCGTGTCTTTCTAGCCGGCGCGTTTGCCGCTGCCGCTGCGCCACTGCGGCTCCGGGCAAATCCGGCCCTCACCACGCAGCTTGCCGGAACGCCGCGCGCCTTGCCATCGGCCGATCAGTTGGCCTGGCAAGATCTCGAGGTCGGGATGTTCGTGCACTTTGCGCCCAACACCTGGCAGGACGAGGAGTACGACCACCTCACGACGCCGCTCAGCGAAATCAATCCCGATATCGACACCGACAACTGGGCGCAATGCGCAGTGAACCTGGGCGCGCGCTACATCGTATTCGTCGCCAAGCACGCCGGTGGTTTCTGCATGTGGCAAACCAAGACTACGCCTTACAGTATCGGCCACACGCCGTGGAAGGGTGGCCATGGCGACGTGCTCGCCGATCTGGCCGCCTCGTGCAAAAAATACGGGCTCAAGCACGGTGTTTATCTATCGCCGCGCGACGATTATTTTGGCGCGGGCCTTGGAGGCTTATGCAAAGACCCCAGCCGCCAGCCGGCCTACAACGCCATGTACCGCGAGCAACTGACTGAAGTGTTGACGCGCTACGGGCAAATGGTCGAGGTGTGGTTCGACGGCTCCAGCGTGGTTCCGGTTTCAGACATTGTGCACAAATACGCGGCACACGCCGCTATCTTCCAGGGGCCGGACGCTACCATCCGCTGGGTGGGCAACGAGAACGGCTTTGCTCCGGATCCGCTCTGGGACGCGGAGTTGGAGGCTGACGCGCGCAGCGGCACTTCCACCGCGCTCTACGGCGACCCCGACGGCGGAGCCTGGATGCCGGTCGAGTGCGATGTCTCGATCCGCCGCCCGTACTGGTTCTGGAGCACGAAGAACGAGCGCAATCTGATGACGCTCGATCAGTTGCTTGAGGTCTACTACCGATCCGTTGGCCGCGGCGCGCAGCTGCTGCTCAATATTCCTGCGGACCGCCGCGGCCACATGCCGGACGCGGA
>JAJZVZ010000142.1 GCA_021846945.1 Acidobacteriota bacterium
GGTGTCGGGCGAACCACGCGTTTCTATCAGGCTTCCACTTCAGAGCTTTATGGTCTGGTGCGGGAAACTCCGCAGCGAGAAACCACGCCATTTTACCCGCGCTCCCCGTATGCGGTTGCCAAGCTGTACGCGTACTGGATCACAGTCAACTACCGCGAGGCATACGGAATTTACGCCTGTAACGGAATTCTGTTCAATCACGAATCGCCCATCCGCGGCGAAACCTTCGTTACGCGCAAGATTACGCGAGCCCTGGCGCGGATCAAGCTGGGCCTGCAGGATTGCCTCTTTTTGGGCAACCTGAATGCCCGGCGCGACTGGGGCCATGCGCGCGATTACGTTGAGATGCAATGGCTGATGCTGCAGCAAAATGAACCGCGCGATTACGTCATTGCCACCGGCGAGCAGCACACCGTCCGGGAGTTTGTCCAGGTAGCTGCCGGCATTCTGGGCATGGACATTGAGTTTTCCGGAGACGGTGTCGAGGAGAAGGGTATCGATAGGGCAGGGAATGTCGTGGTCGCAGTGGACCCCCGCTACTACCGTCCAACCGAGGTCGAAACACTGCTCGGCGATCCGTCGAAGGCGAGCACCGAACTGGGATGGAAACCGCGCATACAGTTCCATGAACTGGTCGAGGAAATGGTTCGCGAAGATTTGAAGCTTGCCGAGAAAGACGTTTTGGCGAAGCGGCACGGATATGCAGTACTGAATCAAATCGAGAGTTAGTTTCCCCATGGAGAAGCAAAGCCGTATTTATGTCGCAGGACACCGCGGATTGGTGGGATCATCCATCTGCCGTGTTCTGGCGCGCCAGGGCTACAGTCGTATATTGACGCGCACGCACGCTGAGCTGGACCTCTTCGACCGTGCCGCAGTGGATCGATTTTTTGATGCGGAGAAGCCGGAATATGTATTGCTCGCCGCGGCAAAAGTGGGCGGCATCCGTGCTAACGATCTGTACCCTGCCGACTTCATCCGCGATAACCTGCTCATTCAGAACAACGTGATTGATGCATGCTATCAATTCGGCGTGAAGAGGCTGCTGTTCCTGGGATCGAGCTGCATCTATCCAAAGCTGGCGCCGCAGCCAATCCGCGAAGAATACTTGCTTACTGGACCGCTTGAACCTACGAACCGTGCCTATGCCATCGCCAAAATTGCCGGAATTGAAATGTGCTGGTCCTACAATCGTCAGTATGGTACGAAATATCTGGCGGCCATGCCCAGCAATCTGTACGGTCCCGGAGACAATTTCGACCTCGAAAATTCCCATGTTCTTCCCGCGCTTATGCGGAAGGTTGCAGAAGCGAAGTCGGAGGGGCGCCGTTCGATTACCGTGTGGGGAACCGGCACGCCTCGCCGCGAGTTTCTCTACAGCGAAGATCTGGCTGAGGCATGCATCTTTCTTCTTGAGCTGCCTGACGAAACCTACGAATCGTTGTTGACCCAAAATGCGCCTCCGCTCATGAATATCGGCAGTGGCGAGGACTTGACGGTTCGAGAACTTGCAGACGTCATCTGCCGCGTTCTCGGATTCGAGGGTGAAATTGCCTTTGATGCATCGAAACCGGACGGTACTCCGCGAAAGCTCCTCGATGTCAGCCGCATTCATAAGCTGGGTTGGTGTGCGCGCACGAGCCTGGAAGAGGGAATCCAGCGCACCTATGCGGCTTCTCGATCGCTGCTCGGATCAGCGGCCGGCCGCTGCGGGTAAGCCTCTTCTGGTAGCCGGGCCCGGTCCGGGTTCTGAAAACACGATTTGCAAGCGTCGATCGCGGATCTTCTCTTGCGATGGAGCAAGCATTTGTCAGGTCGAGGATGGATTTCTCGGCACACTGTACTGAACCTGCTGGCACCGTCAGAGCAGGGAAGCTCAATGAATATTGGCGATAACCCCGATTCCCAACTGTCAGGGAAAAAACAATGCCTGCATTCCCCACCATGTCGAATCGTGTAGAAGTCCGAGTGAAGGGTACGGCTGCCGGAATCATGAACCGCGAGGATCTGGTTGCTGGGCTGTGTCTGTTTATCCTGTTGGTGTATTGCACGGCGACCATTTTTGTCAAAGCCGCATGGCCGCTCCAGTCGTTTCAGATGGGCGTTTTCGCATTGCTTGCCGTCTATCTGGTAACAGGGATTCGAAAGAGGGAGGAGGGCGCTGCGAAGGGTGTTGCGCCGCTGCTCGTGTACTTCATCCCCGTGTGGGGCTTGATTCAAATCCTTGCGCATACGACGACTTCGACCTTTCAAACGCGCGAAGCGGTCTTGCGATGGGGAGCTCTGGCGGCGGTGTTTTTCCTGGTTCAGATTGTGGTTCGTACGCCCGCGGCCCGCGAGATCGCGCTTCACGCAATGTTGTTCTTTGCAACCGTAATGGCCTTGCTTTGCCTTACCCAGCTTTTCACCTCGAAAGGCCTCGTGCTCTGGATTTTTCCCTCAGGATATCCGGATGTGTACGCTACCTTTCCTTCGTACAATAATTATGCGCAGTTCATCGAGATATCACTGCCCATAGCCGTTTGGTACTCCCTTCGGAAGGGCCTTCAATCATGGGGGTATATCCTGGTCGCCGGCACTCTTTATGCATCAGTGATCCGTGCCGCTTCGCGCGCCGGTGCTGCTCTTTGCACAGCAGAGCTGCTGGCGATACTGGCGATGCGGGCGATCGGCCCCCTCAAGCTCAATCGACGGGAAACGAAGTTGCGCATGCGCTCGATCACGCTCGTTCTGGCATTGGTGCCTCTTGTAGCGGTCACCTTCACCTTCGTTGTGGGCTGGCGACGAATCTGGCAGCGCTTTCAACAACACGATGATTCCTACCTGGTGAGGTCGGAGTTCCTCATTCCCACGATCGATATGGCGGTGCACCGGCCGTTAATTGGGTATGGGTTAGGGACCTTTCCCGACGTTTATCCGCAGTATGCTATTAAGGATTTTCCGTTCTATGTGAACTACGCCCACAATGATTGGGCAGAATTTGCCGCTGACGGCGGAATCCCCTTTTTACTTCTGGTGCTCATTCCCTTTGCCGCGGTGGTTCCCACAGCAATCCGGCATCCCTGGGGCCTTGGGCTGGTAGCAGTGATGCTGCATGCCTGCGTCGACTTTCCGTTTCCGCGCCCCGCAGTCTCGGGCTGGTTATTTGCGATGCTGGGCCTGCTGTATGTGGCGCGAGCCTCGGACCGGCACGAAGATCGATTCAAGATTTCCCCCGGTCGGCACGATCCTCCTACGGTACTGGAATTCAAGCACTGAGGAGCGAGTCCCCCGAGGCGGTCATGCCTCATTCAAGGCCTGAGATAATCCAAATATAACCGTAGGGCAGGCGTCTTACGTCGCTTATTGACCTGTCAGATCCTACTTGCTTGAATGGCGACTTTATATCGAGGTGGGTTGGCGCAAAGAGATACAAGGAGACGCGCAATTTTCAGCATTGCGTGGGTCTTGTCATCCCGTCGGCCAAGATTTCTGAAGAGCTCGTAGGCGACAAGGTGGTGGTTTCCGGTGATCTTCGCCATTCTGTTCAATAGGGTGGGGTAGCAGGAAGCGTTGCTGCGAAAGCGATTCAGATGAGCGGTAGTTGCGGCGATCATGATCAAGACCGGGAATGGTAATCTATAAGAACTGCGTAAGGCGTAGCCAGGATCATTGCGTACCATTTTATGGATCATGGAGCGATTTGAGCCCCATCGGGTCACATGCAACTTTTATTGTTACCGCATTGCTGAAGGGAGATGAATTTTCGACCGACGGCCAGCATCTCTTCCCACATAGTATAACTTTCAATCATTTTCAGCATTACAAATGCAACTCAAGTGCCTAACAGTTTTTTCTTGACGTATCATCTCTCTGCGCTAAGATGATATTGTCATATTTTGTGGCGCGATCCCGGTCCCCTGCTAGCGGGATCGCCTCAGATTCAACTAGCAAGTCCACCGATTCAGGTCACCAGACTCCAGTTGGCGAGTAGGCCCCAGGCTTATGGGACTGAAGGGGGCGAAGCCTACCCCACGGCAGCCCGGAATCTAAGCGTGTGCTTGCCCAATAAAATGCGATGAAAATGCTGAAGCCGCGATCTCGGATGATCTGTGTCCGACTGTCGCAGGAAGAGTACGATGCGCTGTGTCATCTTACGACCGCCACTGGGGCGCGTAGCCTCTCCGATCTCGTACGCGACGCAATGCGCTGGTTGCTGAGAGTGTCGAACCAGGACCGGTTTTCGGCGGGTTCCCTAATCGGTTTTCAGGTGCAGATGGACCAGCTCAATCGCCGAATTGATGAGCTGAGGGAGCAACTTGCGTCTCCGGAACCGCGCGCCAAATAGAAGTTGTTGTAACCGAGTGCGCCGGGTTTGGGCCTGACAATGGTTGCCCGGCGCGTGGATTCACCTGTCTCGACGCATCATGGGACAAATATGAGAAACTTCATACTCGCACTCATTGCGCTTGCCGCGACGGCTGGCGTTGCAGCACAGCAGGTCTCGCTGCCGCCAAGCGCGGGCGGGGGGGCGATGATGTCTAACGACGTCGCGAATCTTCCCGTAGGAGCAATCGGAGACAATGACCTGCTTGGAATCACCGTCTATGATGCTCCTCCGCTGTCAGGCGCCGTTCGCGTTAACCAGGACGGTGATATCCGGCTTCCGATGGTGCAGAAGCCGATCCACGCAGCGGGACTTTACCCCGAGGATCTCGAGAAGGTAATTGCGGCTGTCCTAATCAAAGATCACCTGCTCGTAAGCCCTATTGTCACCGTTCGGATCATCGAGTATGACAGCAGGCCGATAACGGTAGTCGGGGAGGTGAAATCCCCCGTGACCTTCCAGGCGATGGGGCCCGTGACGTTGCTGGACGCGATATCCCGGGCCGGGGGGGTGACAGATAACGCGGGCCCCGAGATCCTGATCAGCAATCAAGCGCAGGGTCCAGGCGGTAAAGAAGCCACTCTGCTTCAACGCGTCTCGGTAAGTGGTCTCCTTGATACTGCCAATCCGGCACTGAACATCGAGCTTCATGGGGGAGACGTGGTTCGTGTGCCGCAAGCTGGGCGCGTCATGGTCATGGGAGACGTCAAAAAACCTGGCTATATCTTCATCGCCGGCAGCTCGCAGAGCAGCATCATGAAGGCAGTGGCTCTTTCAGGGGGGCTGGGTGACCATCCAGGAAAGGTGGCATATATTTACCGCAGAGAAGGCAGTGCCGGAGGGCGCAATGAGATCCCGGTTCAATTGAAGAAGATCATGGCGCGAAAATCACCTGACGTCGCACTAGAGGCGAATGACATGTTGTACATCCCGGATGCACATGGACACGGCCTCAGCGCGAATGCGTTGAACGCGATTCTTATGGTCGGCATTAGCCTCGGCACTGCGCTGCTCTACATTTACCAATGAGATTCGAGAAAACCATGTCAACTCGGCCACGGCTTCAGGACCGATCTCTTTCAGATCAGTCGCTGATCTGGAGTGCACCACCCTACTACACGACAGTCCCGGACAATGAGCGAATTGAGTCGGATGCGCCCGCTGTACCACTTTCACACTATCTTTGGATTCTTCGGCGACATCTCTGGAAGATACTTGCATTTGTCGCGACGTGTGTGATTGCAGCGTTTGTTGTTTCGTCCAGATTGCATCCAATTTACGAGGCGACTGCCACAGTTGATGTGGATCAGCGGGCGCCGTCGGAAGTTGTGGGCGCTGGCTCGAATCAACCGGGAGTTCAAGGCAACGAAGACGAGTTTCTTGCGACACAGATAAAGCTGATTCAATCGGATTCTGTCTTGCGGCCTGTGGCCGAGAAGTTTCATCTTCTCGCCGCGGATGCGACGGCTGGACATACTGTAACGCCGAAGGCGCAGCTCTTGACTACGGCTGCGGTTTCCCTTCCAGGCTTGCAGGTGTCCCGCCCACCGGGCACCTATCTTCTGCTCATCAGCTATCGTTCTTCGGATCCACAGCAAGCAGCAGACATGGCCAATGCGATCGCCAAGTCCTACCTGTTCCAGACCTATGATCTTCGCATCCGTTCCTCAGCGGACCTCTCAACGTTCATGGAAAGGCAGCTCGACGCATTGAAAGCGAAGATGGAGCGCTCGAACCTGGCCCTTGCTCAATTTGAGAAAGATCTGGACGTTGTTAATCCCGAAGAAAAGACGAACATCCTATCTGCGCGTCTCCTTGAGCTCAACAATGACTATACGACTGCCCAGGCAGATCGCATACGAGCGGAAGCAGTTTGGAATGCAATAAAGTCAGCCCCACCGGGAGCCGCCGCAACGCTATCAGGAAGTACACAACTGAAGTCCCTGACCGGTACATTGAATCAAGCTCAGCAACGTCTTGCATTGGCCAAGGCTGTCTACGGCACTAACTACCCCGAATACCGCAAGGCAGCCTCTGAGTTGGCTGAAGTCGAGAAGGAGATTGATGCTACGCAGCAGCGAATTGTCAGTCAAGCTGAGGAGCAATACAAGGAGAGTCTGAGCCACGAACAGTTGCTCGAGGCCGCTGTCGCGCAGACCAAGGCGGAGTGGGACCAGGTAAACACGCGGTCATTTCAATATCAGCAATTGAAACAGGAAGCTGATGCAGACAGGACGCTCTACAACGAGTTGATCACGAAAATACAAGACGCAAACATTAATGAAGGGTTCCAGGACAACAACATCCGTATCGCGGATTATGCTCGCCCGCCAGTAGTCCCGGTTTACCCGAATATCCGGCATAATGTTCTTCTCGCGTTCCTTCTTTCAGCCTTGTTAGCAGTCGGGGCGGCGGTCTTGCTGGATAGGCTCGATAACACACTCCGCGATCCCAAGGAAGCTAGCCGCTTTCTTCAGACCGACGTTATCGCCTCGATGCCAATTGACAAGATCGCGGCGCAGTTTCCCCAGCCGGGAAACTCCGTAACTCCATTGCAGATCGTTCCCGGGAATGGCGCGAAAGAAAAGCGAAAGGCGAATAAATACGCAGCATCCTCCAGCTTTGATGAGGCTGTCAGGACGTTGCGCAACACCATCCTCCTCTCTGACTTTGAAGGCCGCCTGCATTCGATTGTGCTCACAAGTGCCACGCCTTCCGAGGGGAAAACGACGCTCGCCGCTCACCTTGCGATCGCCAATGCTGATCATGGCAAGAAGACTCTTCTCGTAGACGGCGACCTGCGCCGCCCAAGCCTGCATGCAAAGTTTGCGTTGACTCCAGACCATGGGCTTGCCAATGTGCTCACCGGCGAGATCCCCTGGCAGGATGCAGTGATCCCCATTGAAGGAAAAGCCAATCTAACCCTTCTACCGGCCGGCATCGGATCTCATCGCGCGGCAGACCTGATCGGCCCGCGGCTTTCAACCTTACTGGACGAGTTTGCCAAGCAATATGACATGGTGATTCTAGACTCTCCGCCTCTGCTCGGCTTCGCGGAGTGCCTCCAGATGGCTTCCGCCGCCGATGGCGTTCTGGTCGTTAGCCGGGCTGCACAAACGAAACGCCGCGCGGTTGCCGAAGTCATCTCGGCCCTTCGTCGCGTCCATGCTAACATCGTCGGCGTTGTTCTCAATCAGGTCAGCCATAATACTTCGGCCGACGGTTATTCGTACTACGGATACAACCATTACAGCTATAGCAATCGAGACGCTCAACAGGCAGAAGAGCACTCGAAGTCATAACCAAACAGCATTATCAGAAACTGCCATGACGAGAGTGGCGGTGTAGTAATTAAGAGAGAGCAACTAAAAGGGAGTGTTATTTATACCCGTTTTGCGGCGGGGATAGGCTGATAAGTATGGGCGCTACCAAAGTTCAGCCCTCCCCGGCGGCGCAGCTCAAGGAATCGAGCGGCGCGCAGTCGGTTTCTCTAATCTCAGCGCATAGTTCGGTCCACACGCGGAGTGACACGTCGCCTGCCAAGCAAATCAGAACGCCTCACGTTGCGGGGATCGACAGCTTGCGCATCATTTGCGCAGTGTGGGTTGTGTTCAGTCATTTAGGAGGTCTGCCACTTGGGGATATTCTGGCGCATGTAGGGGCCCCGGAACCAATAATCCACTTCGTTGCATCGTTGAACGGCGTCGCCTTCGACGGTGTAGCGGCTGTGATAGTGTTCTATGTGATATCCGGGCTGTGTATTCACCTCCCTGTCGCAAGCACGAATCAACTCGATCCGGTAAAGTTTTGGATTAGGCGTGGGCTAAGGGTAGGCGCGCCCCTGGTTTGCGCAGTCATTTTGTCCAAGGTCTTGTTAGGTCGAAGCTCGATATTGGAACCCGTTCTATGGTCGCTTTACTGCGAGTTAATCTACTACGCAATCTATCCGGTTCTATTGAAGGTGGCTTCGGCGGCCGGATGGTACCTTGTTCTCGCAGTTTCTGTTGCCTCATCGGCACTGACAGTTCTTCTTGTGAGTAATCATCACGGATTTGTGTGGGGCTACGGGTTGGCGCTAACTTGGATCTATGGCTTACCCGTTTGGATCCTCGGTGTACTCTTGGCAGAACACGTCCGCAAGCCAGCGCCTGCGCTCAGCCGCTTCCGTCTGGCGGGATTACGCTTGGTGGTTTGGCTAGCTTCAAGCGCCGCCACGGTATTACATTTCCATTCATTGTTTCACTACAATTTCTCCATGTTGGCGTTTTCACCTCTGGCATTCTATTGGGTATTGGAAGAAATTCGAGCCGCGCAAGAGAGGGGCACTTCAAAGATTATCGAGATTTGCGGCCGGGCCAGTTACTCCGTTTACCTGTGCCACATGATCGTATTAGCAGCTTTCGCTTTGCCGCCACAGATCGAGATAAGCCAGTTTCTTGAGGTCTCCCTAGCCTGCGCTGCGTTTTGTGCGTTGTTTTATTTTTCTATAGAGCGCCCGTCGCACAATTTGGCGCGGATGTTAGCGCGACGCATTCCCGCCATACTTAAGGTGGCGTAGCCAGCACAAAGTGTGTGCAAGCAAATCCACCTTACCTGTTCACTTAAGTTCAGGTCAGTACTTCCGCTGCTCCTGAGCAATCGAAATGAAACAATGACCAATGTTCTTGTTACCGGCGGCGCCGGTTATATCGGTTCGCATACCTGCAAAGCGCTGTCGCGTGCCGGCTTCACGCCGGTGACCTACGACAATCTCGTTTACGGGCACGAATGGGCGGTTAAATGGGGGGCGCTTGAGATGGGCGATATCCTCGATACGTCCCGCCTGTCGCGTGTTATCGCAACCTATAAGCCGGTCGCCGTAATCCATTTCGCAGCCTTTGCCTTTGTCGGCGAGTCCGTCGAGAACCCAGCCAAGTACTATCGCAACAATGTCGTCGGGACGCTAAGCGTACTGGAAGCTATGCGCAACAGCGGCGTAGACAAGATTGTGTTCTCCAGTACCTGCGCCACCTACGGCATTCCGGAAAGAGTTCCAATCGCTGAAGACACCCCGCAACGGCCAATCAATCCCTATGGCCGCTCCAAGTTGATGATCGAGCAGATTCTTGCAGACTACGGCGATGCCTATGGCCTGAAGGGCGTCTCACTGCGCTATTTCAACGCCGCGGGCGCTGATCCCGACGGCGATCTTGGCGAGTGCCACGATCCTGAAACGCACTTGATCCCGTTAGTTCTCGATACCGCGGCCGGTCGCCGGTCCAACATCACGATCTATGGAGATGACTACGATACACCAGACGGCACATGCATTCGCGATTACATCCATGTCAGCGACCTCGCTGAAGCGCATGTTTGCGCCATGGTGCGTTTGGGCGAACGCAAGCTTGAGCGCGCCTATAATCTCGGCACCGGCAACGGCTATTCAGTTATGGAAGTGATCAATGCAGGGCGACGCCGCACGAATCGAAACTTCACGGTGCTGAAGGGCGGCCGCCGCCCTGGCGATCCCGCGTCCCTGGTCGCCGACGCCAACCGCGCAAACCGCGATCTAGGCTGGTTGCCAAAATATACGAAGATCGACGACATGATTGAGACTGCTTGGTCGTGGTCAAACAATAACGTAAGGGCGATTCGCGCGCTCGCCTAACTGATATGTGTGGTATTAACGGCATTTACGCGTTCCACTCGGCAGCTAATTCGCCAATGGAAGTTGAATTGATCACCACTCGCGATCATATGCGCGCGCGTGGGCCTGATGGCGCTGGCCTCTGGTGGAGCGAAGACCGCCGTTGCGGCATCGCTCATCGCCGCCTGTCGATCATCGATCTTTCTGAGCGTGCCAACCAGCCGATGGTGAGCGCGGATGGACGTTTGAGCATCGTCTTCAACGGCGAGATTTACAATTACCCGGCTCTGCGAACGGAACTGCAGACCGAAGGCACGCGATTTCGCACTACGTCCGATACCGAAGCGATTCTTCATCTTTACGCACGCGACGGCGAGGCGATGGTTCATAAGCTCCGCGGCATGTATGCCTTTGCAATTTGGGACAATAAAAAACGATCCCTGTTCCTTGCGCGCGATCCCTACGGTATTAAGCCGATCTACACAGCGAATGACGGTTGGACATTCCGCTTTGCTTCACAGGTCAAGGCGCTCCTTGCGGGCGGTCAGGTATCGCGCGACCCGGAACCCGCAGGCATGGTTGGCTATCATCTCTTCGGGAGCGTACCCGAGCCCTTTACGCTTTATCGAGAGATCCGCGCGTTGCCGGCTGGCCACTTTCAATGGGTTGACGAGTCCGGGCCGCGTGAGCCGCGACGTTTCGCAAATCTCGCTGCCGTGCTGGCAGAAGGCGCTCAGCATAGCGCCGCACCATCCGAACTGAACGCGCGTGTCCAGCAAGCGATGTTCGACAGCGTGAGGGCGCACCTTTTAGCCGACGTAGAGGTTGGAGTATTCCTTTCGGCAGGCATCGATTCCGGCGCACTCCTGGGTCTGGTGCGCGATGCTGGCCAGCGAAAGGTCCGCGCGATCACCCTGGGCTTCGATGAGTTCGCAGACACCGCGGAAGATGAAGTGCCGCTTGCTGCGCAGATGGCGCGCCATTACGGCGCTGAACACATTATCCGCCGCGTCGGCGAGCGGGAATTCCAAAATGATTTGCCTGCGATTTTAGAAGCGATGGATCAGCCTTCGATTGATGGCGTGAACACATGGTTCGTCTCCAAGGCGGCGAAGGAGGCTGGCCTGAAGGTCGCTTTGTCCGGCCTGGGCGGCGACGAGTTACTCGCAGGTTACCCCAGTTTTTATGATATCCCGCGTTGGCGTAAGCGCTATGGCATCCCGGCACGCGTTCCATTCTGGGGTCGTATCACACGCTTGGTCGCTGAAATGCTCATGCCGGAATTCGCGCGGCGCAAGCCAAAGGCTCTGGGAATATTCGAACATGCCGGAAGCTGGTCCGGATGTTATCTGCTCCGTCGCGGCCTCTATCTGCCGCATGAACTGCCGAGCCTGTTAGGTGATGAGATAACCCGCGAAGGTCTTCGCCGTCTGAATCTTGCACATATGCATAAAGAACAATTGACGCCCGACCCGGGCTTTAATACTGCCCGAATCTGTGTTCTGGAATCGTCAAATTATATGAGGAATCAGCTTCTGCGCGACTCCGATTGGGCTGGTATGGCCCACAGCCTTGAAATCCGCGTCCCGCTGGTAGATTGGCAGCTTACCAATGCACTTTCTCCGTCGCTCGCAACGCTCGTTCCGGGAGCAGGGAAGGCCGCGCTTGCACTTTCACCGTCCTTGCCGCTTCCGGAGGCGATACGACTGCGCGCCAAGACTGGATTTGGCGTGCCGACGGGCAATTGGATGACCCATGCGACCGGTGCGGCGCACCTGCCCACTAAGGGCCAGGCCTCCCGGGAATGGTTGAGGCGCGTCCTCAATGGGACAGTTACACAATCCGTAGCGTGTGTCGCCTGATGACAAACATACTTGCACTCGTGACCGATGCCTACGGTGGGCGCGGCGGTATCCCATGATCCACCTTCAAACTCTTGTATGAATTATCGTTGTCAGATTTGGATGATATTCCATCGCAGAGCCAAGAGTCTTGTAATTGGCGGCCGATTTTGATATCGCAGTGACAAACTAAAGCCAAAGGGAGATCCCCCGGCTTTGCCGGGGTGGCAGTAGGAGTTTGACATTTGCGGTAGTCCATCCAAGAAACTCCAGTCGTGAGCCGACCAAAGCACACGTCAAGG